>NZ_JBEZNU010000006.1:29677-301368 GCF_040653375.1 Streptomyces sp. NPDC047974 | reverse complement strand
GCCGAGATCAGAAGTCTGCGCAGCCAGCTGAAGGCCAGCAGCTCCGAAGGCAGATCAAGAGGAGCGAACTGATCCACAACTATTGACTATTGCTCGCATGCCCTCCGGACGCAGCGTAGGCGAGCGGTACGGGGGCGTCATGCAGCTTCTGCATAGACGATGCGGTGCAGGCACAAAGCATCGCGAACGACGAGTCTTGCGCGGTTCCTTGGGGTGGTCGATCCGAATCCCGGAGGCCGCTCGTGGAAGCGCACCAGCTCACCTTCACTCTCCTGCCGACACCGGTCGCCGTGCCCACGGCACGACGCCAAGTGCGGCAGGCCATAGCCACCTGGCCGGCCATGCCCGCGGCGCAGGAAGCCGTCCACACGGCCGAGCTGGTCGTCAGCGAGCTCGTCACCAACGCAGTCCGTTACGCAGGCCATCAGCCGATCAGCGTCGTGGCCCACTTCTCCGACGCGGTTCTGCGGGTGGAGGTCAGCGACGGGAGCCGCACTCCGCCGAAACCCGCGCTGCCGGACGAGGACAGCGAGGGCGGACGCGGTCTCTTCCTCATCGGCGTGCTCGCTGACCGCTTCGGCACAGCGCTGACGGAGTCCGGCAAATGCTGCTGGGCCGAGATCGACATGGCTGCCCCACCTCAGGCCGAGGTCGCTGCCGCCTTGTCCCTTCCTACACAGAGGAGTGGTACGTGAGTACCCGAGTACCCGCCGTCACGTCCCAGGTGATCGCGATCCGACCCGGCCGGCCCCTTACCGGTGCGGTGGCAGTCGACGGTTCGAAGAACGCCGCGCTCCCGCTCGTCGCGGCTGCGGCGGCGCTCCTTCGCCCCGTCCGCCTCGACAATGTGCCCGCCAGCTCCGACGTCCGGACGCTGCTCGACCTGCTGCGGCGGGCGGGCTGGAACACCGCCCATCCGGTCGGTGACAGCCACACTGTCCTCGTCCTTCCCGGCGAGGCGGCCCCTGCGCCCGACGGCCTGCGTGAGGCCGCCTCCAGCATCCGCGCCTCGTACTACCTCGTCCCCGCTCTGATCGCCCTGTGCGCCCGGGCCCGGCTTCCCTGGCCGGGCGGATGCCGGATCGGCGACCGCGGGATGGAGCAGCACTTCAAGGTGTACGAAGCCTTCGGCGACCGCGTCCGCGTGGACGATCGCGGGTACGTGGTCGAAGCCGGCAGGGCGGTCCGTGGCACGGTGTCGCTGGTCCTGCCGTTTCGCTCGCGCGGGGCGACGATCGCTGCGGTGCTGCGGGCCGTGGTCGCAGGTGTGCCGCTGCGGCTCGGGCAGCCGAACCTCTCCCCGGAGGTCCTCTGCGTGCTGAGCGCGCTGGCGGCTGTCGGGTACGAGTATCGTGCCGGCGAACGCGTCCTCACTCTCGCCCCTCCGTCTTCTGCTTCAGAGGACGCGCCCGTCTGGAAGGTACCGGGCGACAAGATCGAGGCCGGGACCCTGGCCTGTGCCGTGGCAGCCACCGGCGGCACCGCGCGGATCGAAGGTGTCCACGGATCCGACGTCGCACCGCTGATCGCAGCGCTGAACCGGATGGGCATCCCCACGTCCGAGGAGCCCGAGGCACTGATCGTCCAGGGTCGGGCCACCCAGCCGACCGGCCGCCCCCTCCGGGCCATGGCCACCCTCGCCCCCAACGGCCTCGACGCCGACTTCGAACCGCCGCTGCTCGGGCTCGCTCTGAGCTTCCCCGGTACTCACCTGTTCTCGGACCCGATCAACCCTGGGCGCCACAGCAACCTCATCCCCCAACTCGTCCGCATGGGCGGGGAGATCACCGAACTGTCCTCGACCGAATGCCGCTTCACCGGGCCCCAGAGACTGACGGGGGCCGGAGTGGAGGCGACCGACATCCGCACGGGGTCGGCGCTGATGGTCGCAGGGCTCACCGCCCGTGGCGTCACGACGCTCGGCGGGGTCGACCAGATCCGCCGCGGCCACGCCGACCTGCCTGGCAAGCTCCTCGCCCTCGGTGCCGACATCTGCGAGGTCACCCCATGACCACCGCCAGACATCTCCAGCGGATCATCGCCACCACAGACTTCCACTCGGCCTTCGACAACGCCGTACCGATGCTCGCGTACCTGCACGCCAGGAGGCACGACAGCTTCGTCGTCGACTGCGGGGACTTCTTCGAGGGCACCGGCTACTACCGTCTCGGTCAGGGCCGCATCGAGCGAGACGTCCTGGTCGGTCTCTACGACGCCGTCGCCCCGGGCAACCACGGATGGGCCCATTACTTCGAACCCGACCTCCACGACATCACGGTGTGCGCCAACGCCGTCGACGCCAAGGCCGGCGACCCGCTCTTCCGTCCGACTCGCCTCGTACGCGTCGGCACCCGCCGCGTCGCCGTCACGGGTGTCATCGGGCCCCAGGCGTTCAACGCCATCCCTGCCGAACAGCGCGCCGGACACCGGGTCACCGAACCCGTCCAGGCCCTGCGCGAGCTGATGCTGACCCATCACCACCGGGCCGACTCCTGGGTGGTGCTCAGCCACTCCGGGTTCGACGAGGATCTCAAGTTGGCTGCTGCCTGCCCGTTCCTGAACGTTGTCTTCGCCGGGCACTGTCACAGTGATCGGCCAGAACCCGTGCCCGTGGGAGACACGCTCGTCCTCAAGGGGGGTGAACTCGCGGCAGGGTACGCGCTGGCCGAGCCCGTGGGCACGGGCTGGTCCGCCCAGGTGGGATCGTTCCCGCCGGCAGCTGGCCTCCCCCGCGAGCTATCCCCCGTACGGGAGGCCGTCGACGCCCTCCACGGGGGACTACGCACCCCGATCGGTCCGCTCCGGACCCCGTACGCGAGGGGCCTGCTTGACCGTCACGCACTGCTCACTGACGTCGCAGGCTGCCTCCACAGCGGTCTGGGCGTCGAAGCCGTCCTGCTGAACGAGACCGCACTTCGATCTCCCCGGTTGGAGACCGTACTCACGCAGGGCGACCTCCTGGCCATCGAGCCCTTCGACAACCAGCTCGTCCACGCCCACGTGCCGGAGCGCTTCCTCACAGACCCGGCGGCCCTGCTCGCCCACCTCACCACACAGACGGGCCTGGTCGTGTCCGCGCCCTGTCCCCTGCCCGACCGCCTGCCGACCGTACTGACCACCGGCTATCTCGCCGACGCGTACCTCGGAGGCCGTACCCGGCAGGCCGGCATCCGCCTCAGCCAGGCCGTGCAGCACACGCTCACTGATGGAGACTCCCGATGATCCTCACCGGCCCCGAGATCACCCAGGCCGCGGCCGACGGCCGCATCCGCATCTCCCCGTTCGAGCCGACGCAGGTGAACCCGAACAGCTACAACGTCCGTCTCGGCGGGACCCTGCTCACGTACACCGGACACGCCCTGGACGCCCACCGGCCGAACGCCACCGAGTCGATCGAGATCGCTCCGGACGGCTTCGAGCTCCAGCCCGGCCAGCTCTACCTCGGCCACACCACCGAGGAGGTCGGCTCGGACACCTTCGTACCTCTGCTCTTCGGCCGCTCCTCGGTCGGCCGCCTCGGCCTGTTCGTCGAGATCACCGCTCCCATCGGGGACATCGGCTTCCACGGCCAGTGGACGCTCATGCTCTCCCCGATCCGGCCGCTGCGCGTGTACCCGGGCATGCGGATCGGCCAGATCATGTTCTTCGTGTCGGTCGGCCCGGTGGCGCTCTACGCGGGCAAGTACCAGTCGTCCGCCGGCCCGCAGCCCTCCGCGTACTGGCGGGACCTCGCCGCTCTCGGGGCGGTGGCCTCATGATCCTCACCGGCCCCGCCATCGCCGCCGCCAGGGCCGCCGGTGAGATCGCCATCGAGCCGTACGAGCCGCGGAGGATCTCCCCCAACGCCTACGACTGGCGTCTCGGCGACACCCTCCGCTTCCACGACGGCTCCTTGGACGCGGCGAGGCCGACCGAGTTCCAGGAAGTGCCGATCCCCGAGTCCGGGTACGTGCTACGGCCGGAGGTCCTCTACCTGGGGACGACGTATGAGCGGACCGGCTCCGAGGCGTACGCGCAGTTCCTCAACGGCGACCGAACAATCGGCGCGCTCGGCATCTGGGTCCACGTGTCCGCTCCCCTCGGGCACCAGGGCCACGCCATCCGATGGACTCTGGAGATCCGGGCGAGCCGACCGGTCCGGGTCTACCCGCGCATGACGTTCGGCAAGTTGGTCTTCCTCCAGGCCCTCGGCGCCACGGCCAGCTACCAGAACCACGGCCTCAAATACAGGGCCAGCCAAGGCATCGAAACGTCCCGCCTCTACGAGGAGAACCCGGGAGACCCCGCGTGAACCCCACCGTCGTCACCGCCCTCGACCTGCCGTTCCCGAGCCCCGGCGGAAGCGTCGAGCTCTTCCTGGACCTCTACACCGGCCGCGTTCCCCTCCTGCCCGCCCGGGCCTTCATGCTCACGCCCGAGCGCAGGGGCCCGCGGCCGCCCATACCGGCGGGGCTGGAGCTGGTGCAGGCGCCGGGAAAGTGCCTGACGGGGTACGCCTTCCGCCGCTACGTCGCCACCCTCCAGCGAGTCCTAGCCGAGGCGGTGGATCCGGGCGACGCCGGAGTCCTGCATCTGCAGCACCTGGCCTTCGGTGCCACACCGGCTCTGCTCAGAGCCTTCCCGAAGCTCCCACGGATCGCCCTGGTCCACGGGACAGACCTTCTCTTCGCCGAAACGCACCCCGAACAGTTGGCCACCCTGCGCGAGGCAGCCTGGGCCGCCGACACGATCGTGGTGCCGACAGGAGCGATGGCGGACCGACTGATCCTCCTCGCCCCCGACACCCGGCGCCGCAAGATCGAGAAGATCCCCTGGGGCATCCCCGACCACCTCATCGCCGCCCCTCCCCCGAGGCGCCGGAACCGGCCCTCCAGCCACCTGCGGATCCTGTACGCCGGCCGCCTCACCCCCGAGAAGGGCTTCGACACCCTCCTCTCAGCCCTCCCGCTCACCCAGTCCGCCGAGCTGTCCATCGCCGCGCCCCGCGCCGAATTCCACGCCCTTCGCCCCCGTCTCCACCAGCGCGGAGTACACGTCCACTACCTCGGATGGCTACGCAGGCCACAGCTCTGGAGGACCTTCGCCGACCACGACGTGCTGGTGATGCCCTCCACGACGCTGGAGGCCATGGGTCTCGTGGCGCTCGAGGCCCAGGCATGCGGCCTCCCCGTCCTCTACCAACCCGTTCCCGGTCTCACCGAGGCACTGGGCGGCACCGGTCTCGCCACCGACTTCGCCGACCCGCACGCCGTCGCCCGCGAACTCGACCGCCTCCGCACCAACCCCGGCCTCCTGTCGGCGCTCCGCACGGCCGGCACCACCAACGCGGCCCGCTTCCCCCTGAGCGCCACCGCCGAAGCCCTCGCCGAGCTCGGCAGGCGACTCACCTGATCACCCGTGGCGCACCCCCACCATGACCGGCCGTCTCACTACGATCGGAACACCATGACGCTCGACATCCCGCGCATTGAGCAGCTCCTCCAGGACGGCGTCCGCGACCGGGTCTACCCGGGAGCCGTCTGGGCCGTCGGCAACGCCTCCGGTACGACGGCAAGCGGGGCGGTCGGCCTCCTCGACCCGACCCGCCCCGACGAGCCGATGCGGCTCGACACCGTCTTCGACATCGCCAGCCTCACCAAGATCGTCGCTGTGTGGGCCGTCATCGGCACCCTCGTCGAAGAGGGCAAGCTCCAGCTCCACACCCCGCTCGGCATCTTCTGGCCCGAGGCCACTGGCCACCCGCTTGCCCAGGTCACCACCCACGAGCTCCTGACCCACACGGCTGGCCTGCCTCTACGTGCCAACCTCAAGAACCTGTACGGCACCGACCCCCAAGACATCCGCGACGGCGTCCTCCATGAGGCCCTCCATCGCGCCCCCAGCGAGGCCGTCGAGTACACCGACCGAGCCGCCCTGATCCTCGGCTACCTCGCCGAATACCTCGCCGGTCAGCCCCTCGACGTCCTGGCGGCCAGCCGCATCTGGGAACCCCTCGGCATGACCGAGACCCGCTTCGGCCCCCTGCATCCGGATTCGGTCGCCCGCTGCGCCCCCACCGAACTCGACGAGGAAACCGGCACCCATCTCAAAGGCACCGCCCACGACTTCTCCGCCCGCCTCCTCGGCGGCACCTGCGGCATCGCCGGCACCTTCTCCACCCTCGCCGACCTCGGCCCCTTCCTCCGCCACATGCTCGCGCCGGCGCAGCTCGCCTTCGGCCCAGGCTGGATCGCCGAGTCCCTCCGCATCCGCACCGGCGAACTCACGCCGCCCCGTGGCCTCTTCTGGCACCCGGCCTCTGGCACGGATCTCGGGGAGGACGTCTGGGTCCACTACGGCTTCACCGGCACCGGCATGTGGATCAGCCCGAAGCAGCAACGCTGGGCAGCCCTCCTCACCAACAAGCTCTACTTCACCCGCGACCGGGAACCGCTGACGGGTATCCGAAACAGCTTCCGATGCACCACGTTCCCCTGACCTCTCAAGTAGCGACGCGGGTAGTCAAGCGCTGGTACGTAGAAGCCGACCACGCTTCTGCCCGACCGGGCTGAGCAGCAGAAAAGCGTAGCCGCGGGGCTCCAGCCGAACCCCAGAGGTGGCGGGCGGAGGACATCCCAGCCACGGTCGCAGTCGGTGTCTGTCAGATCTTGTCGGCTCCAGCCGCCAGCGCTTTCCTCGCCCGCGAGGTCATGGCGGCTTCCTGGCCAGGGAAGCCGCCATGACCGCCACGATTGTCAGCCCCGTGATGCATGCTGGGTCAGTCACCAACGGGGGAGGAATCGTGCTTGACGTCCCTGCCACATTCCTGTCGAGGGGTCCACGCTCTGATCGGAAGAGCCGGCTGGCTCCAGAAGACCGTGGGCGCTTCTGCACCGACTGCGTACTGTGCGGCCAGCCGCTAGTGCCTGGTCGGCAGAGGTTCTTCACTGTCGGCGCAGAGAATGGCTGGCCACTGGCCTGGCACACTCCGACCGAAAGCACGACGTGCGTCCCCGGAGTCATTCCCACGCCGGTCACTCTGGCCGCACTCATGCCGGGCAACCACATCATGGGACCCGGCGGCACACCCATGCTCGTCCATGAGTGCACTCGGATCCGCAAGCCGAATCAGCCGCCGTACTACCGACTCCGTACCGGCAGTTCCGCACCCGTGTACCTGCACCGCGCGCATTTCTTCCTCGTCCCCGACGCAGACGATCTGGCTCACCTGAAGGAGCAAGCAGGTATAAATCGGGTAAACATGTCGCCGGACAACGGATTCCTCTTTCCCACGCGCGATTCGCTGAGCATCAGCCTGGAGAAGATCGACCGCCTCACGCCAAGCCAGTTTGAGCAGTTCGTGTCCGGCCTTCTCGAGCGATCGGAATGCTCGATCACTCGGCGCGGTGGCCGCGCCAACGACATGGCAGCCGACGTTCTCGCCACCAACCACGACGGGGTCTACATCGCGGTCCAGTGCAAGCACACCCGAACTGGACGAAACGTGGGCGCTGCGACCATGTACGAGGTGAACGGCACAGCCACCCCTGAGCACGGGGCAAAGGTTGCGCTCGTAGTAACCAATGGCGGATTCACGAAGTCAGCACTGGCCTTCGCCCAGAGGCACGAGATTCGAACCGTAGGTAGAGACGAGCTGGCGAAGTGGGCCGACGGATCCCTCACCCTGGCCGACATCCTTGGCGAGGCATATGTCGACTACTGACAGTGATGAGGAAGCCCCCGCTGCGCCATATAAGCGGCCGGCCTGGGATTGAAAGCGCCTGCGGAGTGGAGATCCCTGCCCCTCCTGCGAGCAGGAGGGGCAGGGATCTCCATCACCTCTTCGCCTCAGGGGACACACTCGACCGATGGGGAAGAACTACGATGAGCGGGGCCTCTGGGAGTGGGGGCGCCCTGGGAGCGCGCTTGTCGGAGGCCCTCGCTAGGTTTGAAGGACTAGTCACCGAGGGAGGCGTGGACGATGACTGCCAGCGCCGACCATCTAAAAGCGCTGCTCAGCGCCCATGCCGAAGGTGACGATGACCGCTTTTACAGCATCGCCCTCCAGGTTGTCGCGAAGTCTGCACGTCAGGGGCATACCCGGCTCGCGACTGAGCTTCGGGAGTTGATCGACGCATCCCGCGCCCAGAAGATCATCCGCCATCCGGCGCCCACTCCGGTGGTGCAGCCGCGCGGCGAACTCGCGAACCTGCTGACCGCGGACTACCCAGACATCCGTCTGTCAGACATGACACTTGCGGACGACGCTCAGGCATTGCTGGAGAAGGTCCTGCACGAACAGCGGCAGCGAAGCAGGCTGGAGCGATTCGGCTTCACCCCAGTGCACCGCCTCCTACTGTCCGGCCCCCCAGGAACCGGGAAAAGTATGACTGCGGCTGCACTGGCAAAGGAGCTCGGGCTGCCGCTGTTCACGATCCGCCTGGATGGCTTGATCAGCCGTTTCATGGGCGAGACGGCCTCCAAACTCCGGTTGATCTTCGACGCTGCGGCAGAGAACCGCGCCGTCTACCTCTTCGACGAGTTCGACGCCCTGGGAGCGGACCGCGCAGCAGGCAACGACGTTGGCGAAGCCCGCCGAATTCTCAACTCCTTCCTTCTCTTCCTTGACCAGGCCCCCGCCGAATCACTCGTCGTGGCCGCCACTAACCACCGCCATCTGCTCGACGGAGCGCTGTTCCGCCGTTTCGACCTTGCGATCCTGTATGCCCCGCCCTCCCCTGACCAAGCGATCGAGGTTCTTAGGCGAAGGCTCGCCGCGATGGACACCTCCGCTGTAGCGTGGCCTGACCTAGCCGCTCTCACTGAACGGCTGAGTCATGCAGAACTGGTCAAGGCGTCCGAGTCGGCCGCCAAACGGGCGATTCTGGGGGACAGCGACGTGATCAACGCCCGGCACCTCAGGGAAGCTCTAGAAGAAAGGCATTCCCTGCGCCATGCCTGAGGGCCCTGCACCACGCGCATCCCACCTGCTTGTCCCCTGGCCCGCGCGGACCCTCACCCCCAAACCTCCAAGAGCAGGGGGCGGCGCTAAGACCATCGTCGATCGTTCCGGCAGTCGGGCTGATCATGCTCGAAAGCTCGCAGGGGACCTCACTGCGGCTCAGACAGCCGCTCACATCGAACAGCACGCGACACCGTCGGCCCTCCGCGCCGACGGGTTCGCAGTTCGCATCGAGGCAGCGCCGAACGCGGAACTCAAGCTCGACTCCCTGGACAGCTCCGGCCTGTCACTGATGAGCGTGCGTCCTGCTACCGAGACTCACTCGCAGGATGCCGTGGTGTGGATTCCAGACGGCGCCGCCCCGGGCTTTCTGAAGAAGATCCGCCAGTTCACCGAAGACACCCGCCGCGGGAAGCCCAAGAACAACGCGCTGGTTGCCAACATCGAAGAGATCGAGCAGGCCACCATCCAGAGCCTGTGGCAGGAAGAGGAACCGCTTCCAGGGCTGGATACAAGGGCATGGTGGGAGCTGTGGTTTGACCCCAAGCTCACCGACGCCGACCAAGTTGAGACCCTCCGCGCCTTGGCCGAGGCCCACGGCTGGCCGATGCTGCGCCGCAGCATCGGCATCGGCCAGTTCCGCGTGGCACAGGTCAGCACTACCACGCGCGAACTCGCCAGGGTGCTGACCACCAACGCCTGCCCCTCCGAGATCCGCAAGCCCACCTTCGCCGAAGAACTCCACAGCCGAGAGCTGAGAGATCTTCACCATGGCTTCGTCCTCGATCTCGCCGATCGGCTGCGTCCCGCAGGCCCAGGAGCGCCGGCGGTGACCTTGCTAGACACCGGCATCGACCAGGAACACACACTGCTGCGTGCCTGTATCGCCGGAGCTCACAGCGTTATCGAGGGAGAAGGACCTGACGATAATGCTGGCCACGGGACCCAGATGGGCGGCATTGCCCTGTTCGGCGACGCTCTCGAAGGGGCACTCAACTCACTCGGGCCTGTTCCACTGGAACATCACCTCGAGTCCGTAAAGATCTTGCCGCGCTGGGGTAAAGGCCAGCCTCGCCCATTCGGCGAGGTCACCGCAGTCGCCGTGGCTACAGCGGAAACAGCCCAGCCCGAGCTTCCTCGCAGTCGCGTCTATTCCATGGCTGTGACCGTGGAATCCGGGGATGGCATGGGCGGTACCGACGGCACCGCCACCTTGTGGTCCGCGTCCCTGGATGCCCTGGCAGCCGGCACGGACGTCGTCGTCACCGACGACCGGCTTGACTTGATCGGAGCACCGGAGCCCGAACTGGCACGATTGATCGTCGTCTCGGCTGGCAACATCCGAGATCACCGCGCAGCCGACCTCGTGAACTCCGACGGAAGCATCGATCACCTCACTCTGTGCGATACATCCCGCATTGAGGACCCGGCACAAGCGTGGAACATCCTGACCGTGGGCGCTTACACGGAACGCAATGACGTTCCTACAGACCCGAGTTTCGAGGGGTTCCGTCCGGTAGCCGCCCCCGGCGAGCTCTCTCCGCACAGCCGAACCTCCGTGCAGTTCCCCGAGGCAACCCCCATTAAGCCGGACATCGTCATGGAGGGCGGCAACCTTCTCATCGACGCCGGCCTCACCCAAGTCACTGGCCACGACGTTGTGCAGCTGACCACCACGGACCGCAGCAGCCTCGGTCGACACCTGACCACTGTTCATGCGACCAGTCCAGCCACTGCCCAAGCCGCCCGCCTCGCGGCCCTCGCGTACGCCCGATATCCCGACCTACGACCGGAAGCCGTCCGGGGCCTACTCGCCCATGAAGCTGAGTGGACCCCGGCCATGGTGGAGGGCGTCTACAACCGCAACGGACGCCGCAAAGGAAGTGCAGGCAAGCTAGCCCGCACACTGCTGCGCCGCTACGGCTGGGGCGTCCCCACAGAAGAACGGGTCCTGGCGAGCACCACGAACGCAGTCACCCTGATCGTCCAGAACTCCCTGATACCGTTCCGTCGCGCCAGCACGTCGATCCAGCTCGGTGAGCTCAAGCTCCACGAGCTGCCGTGGCCCCGCGAGCAACTGCTCGAACTCGATGCAACAGATGTCAAGCTGCGCGTGACGCTCTCCTACTTCGTCGAGCCCAACCCTGGCCGCCGAGGCATGCTAGGTCAGCACACCTACGCCTCGCACCGTCTGCGGTTTGCCCTCAAGGGACCTACCGAGACCGTGAAGGCGTTCGAACAGCGCATTGCGCAGCACGCCCAGGCCGAGGATGACGCCCGTACCAGGATCCAGCCCTTCGACACCGATAACGACTGGCTGATCGGCCGGACCAACCGTGACCGCGGCTCCCTGCACGCGGACATCTGGCGGGGGACCGCCCGAGACCTAGCCGACTGCGGCGTCCTCGCGGTCTTCCCCGCTGGCGGCTGGTGGAAGTACCACAACAGCAGCGATCGCATAGGCCGCTCAGTACCCTACGCGCTCCTCGTTTCCCTGAGCACGCCTGAGGTTAGCGCCGACCTCTATACCCCGACCGCGGTCCAGCTCGGTGTCCCCGTCCCTGTTGAGATCAGCAACGCGGTGGAGACTGAGGCGCCCGTCGACATGCGTCTGTTCTGATCGCTCAGACATGGCATCGCACCCGCTGCTTCCCCGCATTACAAGGCAGTCTGGGCCATACCACTGGGCATCCGTCGCAGGAACGGGTGCCCATGACGTCGCAGCACCAGGCATCGCAGGCCATGCTGGTGCGCTTCCATGCTGCGCCAACTGCACTCGTAACCGGTCGGCTTGGGCCTCAACCCTACGAAGCCGGCTCTCCAAGGTCACACGGGATGACCGTGGGTCTGTTTAGTGAACCGTACAGACCCCTCTAGGCCGGAACTTTCGCGTGTGCGCGGCGGCGAAGCACCCCGCCCCGCCACCCATCACGTGACCTCGGACAGCATTGATGAGGATCTCTGAAATCGGCCAGGGGCGCTCTTCCCTCCACTTCGGTGCGGTTTGAAGTGAGTGGGGAATCTGGGGAGCGAAGAGCGCGTGTGAGGGCCCGGCGACCGAAGGTCGCCGGGCCTTGTGCTGACCCCTCCGATATGTTCTTCCGGGCTCGCGCCGGCGGGTCCCACGCGTATTCGAGGGGAAACGTGCCTGGTGAGCGGCTTGACGCGGAGTGGGTCCGGTCCTGGCGGGAACAGACCGACGTGGCGCTGACGAAGCTGATGCAGTCCTTCCTCCCGACGCACGGCTTCCCGCCCGGCCACAACACCGTGATGCTCGCAACCGACGACAGCCACCAGGTGACGGACGCGCTCGTGGACCTGACGCCGATCCCCTCTGACCTGACCACTCTCTACTGGGTGATCAGCGAGGCTTCCCTGCCCGACGTCGACAACGGGTACTTCATCCACTCACCAGCAACGGTGGCGGCACACTTCCGCGAGTGCGGCCCCGCTCCGATCGTCGGCGAATCGATCGCGTTGGTCTTCGCCAGCGACGGCGGAGGCCATCTGTTCCCGATCGGAGACAGCGGACAAGTTTGGAAGTCCACCACGGCCTCCTGGTCTGACGACTTCGAGGTCGCCGCGTCCAGCTTGCAGGAGTTCCTCGAACAGCTCGGCCGACAGATCGCGAACCAGCCCTGACCATCAGCCGAGGAACAAACCGGCCCCTGCACCACGGAGGTCATGTCACTCCAGACTGGGGAATCGCGCTCAGGTGTGGGATCACCCCTGAGCAGAGGGTGGCCGATTTCAAAGAGCGTCATCAGCATCAGGCCGGCACTCTCGGATGACGCGGACACTCGGTGCCACGGGGCAGGGGGATAGCGGCCAGCGGGTTAGCAGCCGGGCCCTCTTGTAGCCGCCACGCGGTACGGATCGATCCGATCAGGTGCCGCGCGCTGTACGGCGACACCTCCAGCTCCTGACGAGCGCGACCGAGCAGCTCCAAGGCCCCGGCGGGGCCGCGTGCCGCTGCCTCATCCCGACGGCGGGCAAAGTCTCCCCTGCCGAAGATGTCGAGCAGTGTCAGAGAGAACAAGGCATAGGCCGACGCCTCGTCGAGGAGCTCCCGGGCCTCGTCCGAGACCTCTGCAGCCGCCTCCTCGCTCAGGTGCCCGCGGAGGTCGTGGAAGGCCACGTGCTCGAGGGCCCACCGGAGCTCGGTCGAGCCACAGGAACAGGTCGGCCGCAGATGGTCCATCGCGTTCCGGAAGGCAACGAGGATCGTTCCGGTCCGCTCCGTCCACCGCTGCTTGCCCAGGAGTGTACGAAAGCCGGCGAGCGTGTCGCTGAGCTCCTCAAGAATCAGCTGCTCCGCAATGTCGGTGAGCTCGACGAACCGTGTCTTGGCCTCGATCTCGTCCAGACGCAGGCCGTAGCGGATGAGGTCCCTGGGTACGCCGCCTGAGAGGGCGTGCGTGAGTGCCTTGTAGGGCTCGGAGAGACCGGACGCCCGACGCTCCAGGATCTCTTTGGACTCCTCCAACGTGCAGGGCGGAACGTGCACGATGTCGTCCAGCGAGCTGTCGGTGACCCCGCGGTGGGGTAGCCCACGACGCACGAAGGATGCGCCAACGTCCTCGGCAACCGAGATCAGGTAGTGCACATGGGGCACGCCGAGGATGGCCTTGATCTCGCCGAGAAAGGCGAGCGCCGCGGTATCGGAGCCCAGCCGGTCCACCTCATCAATCGCGATCACGACCCGCTGCTCGCGCCGGTGCTGCTCGGCGGCGATCTCCGTCAGCAGCGCACGGAAGTCGGAGACCAGCTCTGGGAAGTTCGGCGGCAGGGTCGACAGCGAGGTCGTCTGCGCAGTGAGCAGTTGCGGCGGCCCGGCCGTCACGGCAGAGGAGGCCGTCTGCACGGTCTGCAGCCGGTACAGCTCGTCGCGGCAGGTGGTGACGAGGGGCGGGATTGGGCTCACCGGGCTCCACGTGACCATTTTGACAAGCATCAGGCCTGTGAGAGCGACGGTGAGGCGAAGCGGATTTTCAGGGTCGGCCACCAGAGCCTGCGTCAGGGGCAAAGTGAAGAGCAGCACAAGCCCTATAAGGAAGAGGACCCATCCAACCCGACGCCGCCAACGCTGGGTGAGGAGGATTCGCCCACGGATCTCCCATGGCTGTTCGATAAGGAGGTTAAAAAGGCCAGCGAGCGAGACAAACAGCAGGAAGAAGCCCTCTCCATCAGCCTTTCCATCAGTCTTTCCGATGGCCTCCCCCACGAGGGTGCGCAAGTCGTCATCGCCCAACAGCGAGAAGAAGGTGGCGACAATCAGCCCTACACCCGCGACGACGAGGACGACCCGGGCACCTTCACGAATGGCACGCCATCGCTTCCACCGCCGCAGACTCCACAACAGGACGCCCGCAGCCACGACGAGGACCGCCGCGCCGATCCGTTCGCCCTTCCAGATGTCGAGCACTACAGCTACTGCCTCATGCCAGAGGTCCACCGCCCGAGCACGCACAGTCGGCCACTGCTGGGCCGTGAAGGAACGCACTGCTGCCGCCAACCCGAGGATGACAAGTGAGCCCGCCGCCAGCCCGAATGCCAGCGCCGTGAGCCCTTTTCGCAAAGCCGGCAACAGTTGGCGTGCCGCTCTACGCAAAGGCGAGAGCCGGAGGAACGCGGGAGGCACGTGACCCATGTGCACGAGATAGCTCTCGCAGGTTCGAACGTAGAGGGACAACAGGAAGTCGTACGGCGAGTAGGTGGCCGGAGCCTGCACGACGACTGCGAACCCAGCCTCACCGGCGCAAGTCTCCAGAAGGGTCGACTTGCCCGCGCCTCGGGAGCCACTGACCGCGATCGTCCCACCGCTCTCAAGCTGGGCAATCTTGCGGGTCAGACTCCGGGCAGCCAGGCTCTCAACCACGTACTGCGGATTGCGCGGCGAGCGCAGGCCGTGGAAGTTGTCTGCAAGGAGCAGTGAGTCGTGGTCCTCGCCGAGCAGTGCCTCGACCACCCGATCGGTCAGCGGGCGGACGCCATTTCCCTGGAGGTCCCGGCTCCAAGCGGCTGCCGCCCACGCGGTCCTTCTGTCCAGCAGGGCGACGCGTGGACGCAGGGCCCACTCCCGCAGGTTGAGCAGGACGTGCATGCGCCATACCTGGTGCCGCCAGATCGCCGCTGCAGTCAGCAGCGGAGCCAACGCGGCAGCGAGGGCTATCGGCCAGGAGGAGAAGGCCACTACTAGTAGGGCAAGTACGGTGATTCCACAGAAGAGCGCAGTCAGCGGATGCATGCGGTCGTGGAGGTAGTCGAGCCGCTGGCGCTGCCGCTCGCTTCGTTTTAGCAACGAACGGAAGCGCTCCTGAGTGGCCTGGCAAGGTGCGACAGCCCGTTCGACGTTGGCCTCGGTGAGCATGGCCGCACGGGCGTTCTCAGCTGTGGCCTGGGGCCGCACACCGAGGCGCCGTGCGACGGCAGGCATGGCCAGGCAGGCATCGACCGCCGCAAGGTACACCTCCGCTTCCCGCTCCAGGGCGAAGAAGTCGGCAACCTGCCAAGCAGGGCGTGGGCGGCGTCGGGACATGAACGAAGTGCCTTTCGGAAGAGGCGGGGTGTGGAGTCCAGGGTGCGATCTGGCCGTGAAGTCGGGAAGTGATGCGGCGCAAGATCACCCGCCCCTGCGGGCTCGAACGAGGTCACTCCGTGTCAGACGCGTCCCGCGCTTGTGCTTGATCCGGAAGTACTTCCCGAGCCCTGGCTCGTCCTTACCGTCGTCGCCATAGGTAACCGCGTGGGCGCCTCCGTCATCGAGCAACCGTCCTACGCACTGGGCGAGCGTGTGGGGACCTGAACCGTTATATCCCCAGGACAGCCCCGGGGCGTCCATGACGGGAGCCGGGTAGAGCACTCCGTCGTCGGTCCGCACCCAGATCGGATCGTCGAGGATGACCTCCTTAAGGACCGTCCCCTCGGGAAGGCGCTTGGGCGCCCGACCTATGTAGGTGATCTCGCTGACACGGCGGAAAATGAACTTCCCCTTCACCGCGACCACCGGGCTGCCGGTTACCGGATCGACGAAGGTACCCACGGTTTGGTAACTCTCGCCCCACACCCGGTGTAGAGCCGTCGGTGGGACCTCACGCAGCCGGTTGATCCACTCGGCCGCCATCCAGGTAACGTCCGTTCGGGTCACCTGGAACGTGCCACCGTAAGGAAGGTCTTCGCTGCTCCAGGCACTGACATGCTCGAGGCACTCCACGGCCAGGTCATCGGTACGCCCGCAGAGTTCGGCAAGTCCGGCACCAACGACAGCGTCCGTCGCGAGTTCTCCGGGGCCGGGGTCGGACATTCTCGGAACGGCCGGATACACCATCGAATCGCCCGGCCCTGCCGTCCAGGAGCGGAGGTTCTCCATCTCCCACGACGCGTGCTCCGCCGCACTAGTCCGGATGCGGTGGCCGATCGTGAAGCAGGCGTGTCGCACCGGGGAACCCTCGGGTTCCTGTCGTGCCAGCTCGTAGAGCGGTTCCCAGGAGGGATAGGTGGCCACGTCGACAGGGACTGGAGCGTCTCCGGGGGTCCATGCGGTGAGGTGGACACGGCGACGCAACGCGCTGGGCCACCATGGGACGGGGCCGCCCACGTGCGCGGCTAGGTCGCTCCACGACGGGTGGTAAACGAGCTCAGGCCTCTCTCGGTCCACCACCTGCAGTTGGGGCCCATCGAAGGCGTAGAAGTGCTCGACGACAACGAGGCTGGCGGTGTCCGTGTGTACTTCGAGAAGGCTCCTCGCGTCGGGCATGCCGTCACGCGGAAAGACGATGGCGATGATTCCCTCTCGGGTGTCCCAACGCCCGGCAAAGTACTCGGCACGGACGTCCGTTCCGTCGTCCGCGTCGCGGTACACGCCCCCCAAATATCGGGGCTCAGCCAAGGGTGCAGGACGAAGCAGAAGAGGCCCCGCGCCTGCCAGTTCAGGATGGGCAGAGGCGAGCCACCGTGCAAACGCGTATCCAGACCATCTCTTCGGGCCATCAGCGAAGGCTTCGTCATCGAGAGGCTCGATGACGTCGTCGGCGAGACGCAACCACGCCTCCTCCGACAAACCGAACACCTCCTTGAGCTGTGTAGCAGTCAGCTTCTCCAACTCAGCCTCCCCTCAGTGCCACTTGCGTCACCAATCATGGTGGGCGGGTCTGACAGAGAGCACCCGATTTGGCGGAGCCAAGGGACTCGGCTCTGGACCACGACGCGGTCCCGCTCTTCTCCTCGTACGCCACGTCCGCAACAACACGATCGGGGCAATCTGAGGAATATTCACCTCTGTCACAGGCGAGGAGCAGCCACTGACCGCCCTGCCGTCCCGAAAGCGCCCGAAATTTTCGCGAGAATCCGGCGGCCAAGACCGTTCGCGCAGGTCATAGCCACCCCGCTCCCCCACCCACCCAGTGCCTTCTAAGCACTTGGCCGCAGGTTCGAGTCCTGCCGGGGGCGCACGAGCGAAGACCCCTCCTTCGGGAGGGGTCTTTTTGTGTCAGGTAGGGCGGGGGCGGGTTCAGGCGGGGCGGCGGCGGTTGCCGTCGGCGTCGCAGGGGAGGGCGGAGGCGGGGTGGTTGGCGCTGAAGTCGCGGGTGGCCTGGCGTTCGGCTTCGGTGATGGCGGTGGGTTCGACGTCGATGATGCCGCCGAAGGGGCGGTCGACGTCGCGGATGATGCACAGCGCCGTGGTGAGGAGCGCGGTGATCACGACGAGGGTGATGATCTGGCCCCGGTTGTTCCTGCGGGGCAGGCAGACCCCCAGGGCCATCACGGTGATGATCAGGGTGCCGAGGAGGAACCAGAGGATGGCGCCGGGGATGCTGGCGGTCGCCTGGGTGAGGCGTTCCTCGCGCTCGTCGGAGCGTTTGTTGTCGGCGGCGACGAGCATGCCGAAGACCGGCTGGCCGGCCAGCTCCTCGAAGGTGTTGCGGAAGTCGGTGGACCAGACGCTGGGAGCCGGGGAGCCCTTGCCGTCGGACATGGCCGGCCACTCCTGGACGCGGACGGCGCGGGCGTAGCAGACGGCGGCGGCCTGGACGCGGTCGCGTTCGGCCTCGGGGGCGTACTCGGCGGTCTCCACGATCTGGTCGAGGGCGCGCGCCTCGCCGCGCGAGGCGACCTCGGCCTTCCCGTACGAGCCGTTGGCGGTGACCAGGACGAAGGAGAGCAGCAGGACGGTCATGGTCAGCAGCGGGCCGACCAGGTCCTTGACGGCCATGCCCGTGCCGTCGTCCTCGGTGAGCAGCCGCGGCCGCAGCCAGCGGTTCGCGGCGAGGCCGGCGAGCAGGGCGAGTACGGCGACGACGATGACGAGGAGCACGGGCGGCCACCTCCGGGGAGGATGGGGGGCGGGCGGTCGCCTTGATCGTTTCGGCTGTTCCGTCCCGGGCCCGGGACGGAAACGTGTACCGCCCTCGAACGGGGTACCGGGCTTCCGCCAGGAGGCCCCGCCCGAGGGCGGCCGCGTTCCCGTCCGGTGTCAGGCGTCCGGGTTCTTGCCCGTGGCCGAGACCTTGATGCGGTCCGTCAGGAGCTTGGCGAAGGGCTGGAGGTCGCCGGGGGCCGCGAGTTCGCTGCCGGCGAGGTACCCGACGAGGGTGCCGACACGGAGGACGACCATGACCTCTCCCTCCCCCTCCTCGGCGTAGGCCTCGCTCTCCTCGGCGCCGGCGTCGAGCGCGAGCGGCTTGGCCTTGTCGCCGGCCTTCTCGCGGCCCTCGGCGAGAAGGGTCTTCATGCCGACCTTGGCGTTGTCCACGGAGTCGTAGGCCATGAGGCCGAAGGCGATCTCCCGGCCCGAGACGGCCTCGGCGTCGTACTCGGTCTCGCCCATCGCGGTGAGGCCGACGCAGCTGACGGAGCCCGCGTCCTGGCAGGCCTCCATGGCCTCGCCGCCGTCGATGACGTTCTGGCTGCCGCCTTCCCAGCCCTGCGGGGCGGAGAGCTTGCTGGGCAGCGCCTGGGCGACCTGGGAGGGGTTGAACGGCACGGCGGCGGCGGCGCCGCCGCCGCCGCCGAACGGGTCGTCGGAGCCTCCCGGTCCGTCCGAGCAGGCCGCCAGGCCCAGCATCAGGGTGACTCCCATGGCGAGTCCGCGGATCCCCCGTGTCATTCGACACTCCTCGTGTTGGTGACCATCCGGCACATGCCGCGCGTGAGGCGTCACGCGCGGCATGTCATGACTCACTCAACACCATGATCATCACTCGCTCCAACTCGCTTGCCCCACAAGGAGGGTGCGGAAGCGGGTGGGGTCCGCGGGGTCACGGTCGGCCACCTGGACCGGGGGCCCGGACCACTGCCAGACGGGGGCGGAGGCGGACGGACGGGTGAAGCGGATCTCGCCCCGGGTGCCCTCCACGGCCACCCGCGGCCAGGCCCCGGCCACGGCCTCTCGGTCCGTGCCGTTCGCACGCAGGGCCTCGGCGAGGACGGCGACCGTGTCGTACCCCTCGAAGGCCACGAACGAGGGCGCGGCGCCGAGGCGCTCGCGGAGGGCCGCCTCCACGCGGACGCCGAGGGGGCTCGGCCGGGCGGGGAGGTAGCGGAGGAAGGGGACCCCGGCGCCCTCGTCGCCGAGCAGCGCCGCCCACTCGGCGAACTCCGGCTGGCCGGCGGGCGCGCCGATCAGGACGTCCGCGAGGCGCGGGTCGCGGCGGGCGGCCCGGCGGACCGCCCCGACCAGCCCGACCGCCGGGTCCGGGAAGCCGGTGAGGAGGAGCAGCGCCGTCGCGCCGTCGGCGGCCAGCGCGTCGGCGAGCGCCGCCGGCTCCAGGGCGCGCGCGTCGAACTCCGTGACGGTGCCGCCGCGCGGGGCCACGTGCTCGCGCAGGATGCGGGTGCCCGCCGTCCAGTAGGCGCTCGGCTCGGTCGCGACCGCGAGGCGGGTGTGGCCCGCGGCGAGGAGGAACTCCGCGTAGAGGCGCCAGCCGGTGGACTGCGCGGGGGCCAGGCGCGCCACCCGCTCCGCCGGCGCGTCGGTCAGCGCGTCGATCACCGCGGACGAGCAGAGGTACGGCAGGCCGAGGGTCTCGGCGCGGGCGGCCACGGCCCGGGCCACCACGCTGTGGTACTCCCCCGCCAGGGCGACCGCCCCGAGGGCCGCCAGCTCGTCCACGGCCTCCTCGGCCCGGCGCGGGTCGGCCGCGGTGTCCCTGACCAGGAGTTCCAGGGGGCGTCCGCCGATCCCTCCGGCGGCGGCGACCTCGTCCGCGGCCAGTTCGAGACCGGCGAGCAGGTGCCGGCCCGCCTCCGTCCAGCCGGGGCGGCTCAGCGGGGCGAGGACACCGATCCGGACGGCGGGTGGGGTGCTCATGGGCGGCGCTCCTGTGGGTCGATGGGCCGGTGGGCCGGCGAGCCCGTGGGGCGGCGCGCCAGTGAGCCGGCGGGACGATGGGCAGGTGGGTCGGTGGGCAGGTGGGTCGGTGAGCCGGTGGGTCGGTGAGCCGGTGGGTCGGTGAGCCGGTGGGTCGGTGAGCCGGTGGGTCGGTGAGCCGGTGGGTCGATGGGCCGGTGCGCACGACGCGTACCGGCTCACCGACCCCATTGTTCACGCGGGCTCTTCGCGCCGCCCCGCCCCCTCGGACCGCTGCCGCCCCGCCCCGTCGGACCGCTGCCGCCCCGCCGCCTCCGCGCTGTCCAGGAGCATCTCCAGGGCCGTCGGGTAGGCGCTGGTGTTCATGCGGGCCACCAGGCGGGGCGCGGTGGCGGCGATGTGGGGGTGGGTGGCGGCGGGGAGGCGGGCGTAGGTGGCCTGCCAGACGGCCTCGTCGGCGGCGCGGGCGGAGTGCGGGAGGGCGAGGGCCGCCGCGTCGAGGGCGGCGAAGGCGAGGGCCTGGTCGATGAAGGCGTGGTAGACGCGGACCGCCTCCGCGTCGGGGAGTCCCGCGCCGCGCAGGACGCCGAGGACCGCCTCGTCGGCGGCGATCTCGTGGGAACGGCCGCTGACCCGGCTGGCGGTGAGGATCGCCGCCTGCGGGTGGGCGAGGTAGGCGGTGTGGATCCGCAGGCCGAGTTCGCGCAGGTCGGCCCGCCAGTCCCCGGTGGCCGCCCAGCCGCGCAGGGCGCGGCCGGCGAGTTCGTCGCCGACGGCGAGGAGGAGGTCGTCGGTGCCCCGGAAGTAGCGGTAGAGGCTGCTGGGGTCGGCGCCGATGGCCGCGCCGAGCCGGCGCACCGTCAGCCCGTCCCTGCCGTGTTCCTGGAGCATGCGCAGGGCGGTCTCGATGTAGAGCCGCTCCGAGAGGACGACTCCTCCCGCCTTGGCGGGCTTTCTACGGCGCCGCTCCTCTTCCGGTACCACTTTCTTAGCCATGGAAGCCCCTTCGCCGTCCCCTTCCCAGGTTATGCCAACGCCGTTGACCCGTCCTCCGGCGGACGGCTTTCATGGGCGCACTCCCGGGATCCGACCTGTTCGTCACGATGAGAGGTGTTTCGAGATGCGTGTCCTGCTGGTCGGTGCCGGTGGTGTGGGAACCGCCGTCACCCGGATCGCCGCCCGCCGTCCCTTCCTCCGCCACATGGTGGTGGCCGACTACGACCTGTCCCGCGCGGAGGCGGCCGTCGCCGCGCTCGGCGACGCGGCCGAGGGCCGGTTCGCCGCCGCCCGGATCGACGCCTCGGACCAGGGGGCGGTCGCCGCCCTCCTGGAGCGCGAGCGGTGCGACGTCCTGCTCAACGCGACCGACCCCCGCTTCGTCCTCCCCCTCTTCGAGGCTGCGCTCGCCGCCGGGACGCACTACCTCGACATGGCGATGTCGCTGTCCCGGCCGCACCCGGAGCGCCCGTACGAGGAGTGCGGGGTCAAGCTCGGCGACGGCCAGTTCGAGCGGGCGGCGGAGTGGGAGAAGGCGGGGCGGCTCGCGCTCGTCGGGATCGGCGTCGAGCCGGGCCTGTCGGACGTCTTCGCCCGGTACGCCGCCGAGGAGCTCTTCGACTCGATCGAGGAGATCGGGGTCCGCGACGGCGCGAACCTCACCGTCGACGGCTACGACTTCGCGCCCTCCTTCTCCATCTGGACGACCATCGAGGAGTGCCTGAACCCGCCGGTGGTGTGGGAGGCGGACCGGGGCTGGTTCACCACGCCGCCGTTCAGCGAGCCGGAGGTCTTCGACTTCCCCGAGGGCATCGGGCCGGTGGAGTGCGTCAACGTGGAGCACGAGGAGGTGCTGCTGATCCCCCGCTGGGTGGACGCCCGCCGGGTCACCTTCAAGTACGGCCTCGGCGAGGAGTTCATCCGCACCCTGAAGGAACTGCACCGGGTCGGGCTCGACCGTACGGAGCCGGTGACGCTGCCGGACGGGACGCGGGTCTCGCCGCGGGACGTCGTCGCCGCCTGCCTGCCGGACCCGGCGACGCTCGGCGACCGCATGCGCGGCAAGACGTGCGCGGGCACCTGGGTGAAGGGCGTGAAGGACGGGGCGCCGCGCGAGGTGTACCTGTACCACGTGGTCGACAACGAGTGGTCGATGCGCGAGTACGGCTCCCAGGCCGTCGTCTGGCAGACCGCCGTCAACCCGGTCGTCGCGCTCGAACTGCTCGCCACCGGCGTCTGGACCGGCTCCGGCGTCCTCGGCGCCGAGGCCCTCGACCCGCGCCCCTTCCTGGACCTGCTCACGGAGTACGGGTCGCCGTGGGGGCTGCGCGAGCAGTGACGTACCGGGGTTGTCGGTGGCGCCGGGCACAATCGGGGCCATGACCGCGACCGGGCTGCCCGCCCTCACCGCCCGTGACCTCAATCGGGCCACGCTCGCCCGCCAGTCGCTGTCGGCGCGGGAGCAGGTGTCCGTGGAGGAGGCGGTCCGGCGGGCGGTGGCGCTCCAGGCGCAGCAGCCGGGCTCGCCGTACGTGGCGCTGTGGAACAGGGTGGCGGGCTTCGACCCGGCCGCGCTGGACGCGGCGATCGAGGGCTTCCGGCTGGTGCGCTCGACGCTGATGCGGATCACCCTGCACCTCGTGCACGCCGACGACTACCGCCCCTTCCGGGCGGCGGTGGAGCCGACGCTGCGCGGCAGCCGGCTGCGCGACCGGCGGTTCACCGACACCGGGCTCACCCCGGAGGGCGCCGACGCGCTGCTGCCGGAGCTCCTCGGGTACGCCGACCGTCCCCGCACCGGGGAGGAACTGCGGCTGCGCGCCGAGGAGTCGTGGGGAGGCGGGAGCCTCACGCCGGCGGCGGGCCGGATGCTGCGGCAGTACGCGCCGCTCTGGCACGTGCCGAGCGGCCCGCCGTGGCAGTACCCCGCCTCCCCCGGTTTCGTCGCCGCGACGCCCGAACCGCCCGCGCCCGGCCCGGAGGCCGCCGCCGAGGGGCTGAGGACGCTGGCCCGCCGCTATCTCGCGGGCTTCGGCCCGGCGTCGGCGGCGGACCTGGGCCAGTTCGGCCTGGTGCAGCGCGGCCGGGCCCGCGCGGCGCTCGACGCGCTCGTCGCGGAGGGCGCGGCGGAGGTCCTGGCGGGCCCGGACGGGGCGGTCCTGTACGACCTGCCGGGGGCGGCCCGCCCGGACGGTGCCGCGCCCGCGCCGCCGCGCCTGATGGCGATGTGGGACAGCACGCTGCTCGCGTACGCGGACCGGAGCCGGATCGTCCCCGCCGCGTACCGCAAGCACGTCATACGGATCAACGGCGACGTGCTGCCGACCCTCCTGGTCGACGGGTACGTGGCGGGCGCCTGGCGGCCGGTCGAGGGCGGGATCGAGGCGGCGGCCTTCCACCCGCTCTCGGCCGCCGACTGGGACGGGCTCGCGGCCGAGGCGGCGTCCCTGGGGGCGCTGCTCGCCGACCGCGATCCGCGGGTGTACGGGCGGTACGACCACTGGTGGGCGAAGGGGCTTCCGGCGGTCGAGACCCGCGTCCTGCCCTCCTGACCGCCGGTCAGGAACGCCTGGGGGGCGCTGCCGTGCCTCGGGCACGCGGGCGGGTCCGGGCCGGCCCCGATCGCGGCCCGTCCGGGGCTCCCCCATTGCCAGTGACCTTCGGGCCGCTTATCTTCGAGCCACACCTACGGACCGGGATGCTCGTCAGTCCCGGGGCGGTCCGCCGTTCACGGGCCGGACGGCGGGGGGCGCACGACCGCGGGACGCGGGCGCGCCGGACGCCGGGCGTACGGGATATCCGTATCCGCGTACCCGCAGGAGCTGAACCGCATGAGCAAGCACGTCCTGGCCCAGAACCAGTACGGCAAGGCCGAGAACCGCATCGTCAGGATCGCCCGCAAGGGCGGCGAGGACGGCGCCTGGCACGAGATCCGCGACCTGAACGTGTCGGTGGCGCTGCGCGGCGAGTACCGCGACGTCCACCTGACCGGCGACAACGGCAACTGCCTGCCGACCGACACCACCAAGAACACGGTCTACGCCTTCGCCAAGGAGCACGGCATCGCCTCCCCCGAGGCGTTCGCGATCCTCCTCGCCAAGCACTTCGTGACCTCCCAGCCGGTGATCCGGGAGGCGCAGATCCGCGTCGAGGAGTTCGCCTGGGAGCGGATCCCGGTCCCGACCCGCAAGGAGCAGCACTCCTTCGTCCGCCAGGGCCAGGAGGTGCGCACCGCGCAGGTCACGTACAGCGAGACCACCGGCCTGCAGGTGCTGTCCGGTCTGAAGGACCTGACCGTGATGAACTCGACCAACTCCGAGTTCCACGGCTTCATCAAGGACGAGTACACGACGCTCCAGGAGGCGTACGACCGGATCCTGGCCACGAAGGTCACCGCCCGCTGGGCGAACTCGGCCACGGCCGCGGCGGATCCGGAGCACGACTGGGACCGCTCGTACCAGAAGGCCCGCCGGCACATGCTGGAGGCGTTCGCGGAGACGTACAGCTACTCGCTCCAGCAGACCCTGCACGCGATGGCCTGCCGGGTCCTGGACCACGTGCCCACCGTCAACGAGGTGCGGCTGAACCTGCCGAACAAGCACCACTTCCTGGTGGACCTGGAGCCCTTCGGCCTGAAGAACGACAACGAGGTCTACTTCGCGGCGGACCGCATGTACGGCCTCATCGAGGGCACCGTCCACCGCGACGGCGTGCAGCCGGTGATCGCCACCTCCGACTGGATCACCGCCTGACGGACCGGCCCTAGAGCAGCCCGGCCGCCGCGGTTCCGAGCCATACGGCTCCGAGCCCGGCGGTCAGGCTGCCCGCCACGTTCAGCACCGCGTACCCCTTCGCGCCGCCCTCGTACAGCTTCAGCGTCTCGTACGAGAAGGTCGAGTACGTGGTGAGGGCGCCGCACAGGCCGGTGCCGAGCAGCAGGTGGGCCCGCGCCGAGGCGACGCCGGTGAGCAGGCCGAGGGCGAAGGAGCCCACGACGTTGACGGCGAGGGTCCCCCAGGGGAAGGCCGAGTCGTGGCGGGCCCGCACGGCCCGGTCGGTGAGATGACGCAGCGGCGCGCCGACGGCGGCGCCGAGGGCGACGAGCAGCCAGTTCACGCCGGCTCCCTCCGCACCCACAGGGCCCGGCCCGCGGCCACGCCCGCGACGACGGCGGCGAGCGCGGTGACCAGGGTCCCGCCCAGGTAGAGGACGCCCTCGGCGGGGCTGCCCGCGCCGAACAGGCCCCGGGTGTCGAGCGCGTACGTCGAGAAGGTGGTGAAGCCGCCGCAGAACCCGGTGCCGAGGAAGGGCCTCAGGAGCGGGTGCGGTGCCTTCGGGGCCTCGGTGGCGAAGACCATCAGGAGGCCGATCGCGGCGCAGCCGAGCGCGTTGACCAGGAAGATCGTCCAGGGGAAGGCGCCGGGCGCGGTCGGCCAGGCGAGGGTCGCGCCATAGCGGGCGGACGCGCCGAGCACACCGCCGGCGGCGACCGCCGCGACGACCGGCGCCTGCTCCCGGATAGCCATCACCCCAGGTTAAGGGTGGTGCGAGGCGCACGGGCCACGGTACCGGCCTGGGGCATTAACCGGGTCCTGCCCGTGCCGCCTCGCTCTGCGATGGTCCGGCGACGGAGCGCGACGGGTCAAAGCCGGTCCGGCGAGTCTGTCAGCTCCTCCGGGGAGGCCCGCGGACCGGCGCGGCGGGGCGGAAGCGGACCGGCGCGGCGGGGCGGAAGCGGTCCGGCGCCGGGGGTGTGGTCCGGCCACCACCCCCGGTGTCCGAGGTGGGTGCGGGGGCACTCAAGGGGCGTTCCGGGGGTGCTTCGAGGGCGGTTCGCGGCCCGTGTGGAAGCGGTCGAAGCGCAGGTCAGGGGTGGGGAGGTGGTCCGACCACCATCAGGAGGCCGATTCGGGTGCCGGGTCCACCTCGTCGGGGCGGGGGTGGAGGAGAGACGGTGGAGGGGCAGCGGGAGGCAGCTGCGCAACCCTCGGGCAGGACGGGCAGGAGTGTCGTGAGTACATCCGTCGCAATCAAGCGCGGGACGGCCGCCGTGGCCGTCACGCCGACCGTTCCGCGTCCCCGGGTCCGCGCCGTTCCCCGGGCCGCCGCACCGCGCCCCGGCGAGGACGTCTACACCGAGCTGACCTCCGCGCTGTTCTCCGGCTTCGCCCGCCGCGACCAGCGGCTGAAGGCCGAGCAGTACCTGCACGGGCTGCTCACCGCACAGGGCCGCAAGTCGATCCGGAACATCGCCGCGCAGATCGGCGGGCCTGCCGCCGAGCAGAGCCTGCACCACTTCATCTCCAGCTCCACCTGGGACTGGCAGCCGATGCGCGCCTCGCTCGGGCGGTTCCTGGAGCGCGGCGGCCATCCGCAGGCGTGGGTGGTGCGGCCGATGCCCATCCCGAAGGCCGGCGAGCACTCGGTGGGCGTGGACCGGCGCTTCGACCCGGAGCGCGGGCAGGTCTTCCAGGGGCAGCAGGCCTTCGGCGTGTGGTTCGCCGGGGAGGAGCTGAGCGCTCCGGTCAACTGGCGGCTGTTCCTGCCGGATCCGTGGGTGAAGGACCGGACGCGGCGCGACCGCGCGGAGGTCCCCGAGGAGGCCGGCGAGGAGACGCTGGAGGAGTGCGCGGTCTCCGCCGCCCTGGAGACGGCGCGCTGGACCGACATCACCCGCAAGCCGGTGCTCCTCGACATCCGGGGCGGCGCGGGGCGGGCGGCGCTGACGCGGCTCGCCGCGGCCGGCGTGCCCGTGGTGGCGCGGATCGGGGCCGGTTCGCGGCTCGCGATCGCGGACCGCTCGCTGCCCGGTTTCGGCGCGGGCCCGCTGCCGGCGGCCCAGATACTGGAGTCCCTGAAGGGACTGCGACGGCCGGTGAGCTGGGTGGACACCGTGGGCGGGGCGCGGACCTCGCGGACCTCGCTCGCGACGGCCGTCCGGGTCGCGCTGCCCTCCCCCGGCGGGGAGCGGATGCGGCCGCTGATGCTGCTCGGCGAGTGGGACGACCCGCGCCGGGGCCCGGCCCGGGTGTGGATCAGCGACCTGACGCAGGCGACGGTCGGTTCCCTGCTGCGGCTGACGAAGCTGGCGCAGCGGGTGGAGCGGGACTTCGCCGCGGTCGGCGAGGCGGCGGGGCTGCGGGACTTCGTGGGCCGCTCGTACCGCGGCTGGCACCGGCACATCACGCTGGCCTCGGCCGCGCACACGGCGACGGTCCTCGGCTCGACGTGGGACACGGCGTGCGACGCCCCGCGCCGCGCCGGCTGACCCGCCCCCGGAAGTCCTGCGGCCCGACGATCCCGTCCGGCCGTCCGCCCGAGCCCGCCCCAACGGGCCACCGGGGCCGAAGGGTGCCCGTCCGCACGGCGCGGACGGGCGCCCGCGCGCGCGTGGAGGGTGCGGTGCGGGGTCCTCGGTCAGTCGACGGGGCCCGCCGGAGGGCGGGCCGGCGCCGTGGCGGCTCTGCGGCGGCCCAGCACCTCGCGGGTGCGCTGCAGGCGCAGGGCGAGCTGGACCTCCAGGACCTGGCCGGGCTTCTGCCACGCGGGGCCGAGGAGTTCGCCGATGCGCTCCAGGCGGCGGGAGACGGTGTTGGGGTGGACGTGCAGGGCCTCGGCCGCGTTGGTGGGGCTGCCGCCGGAGGCGAAGTACGCCTCCAGGGTGCGGGTGAGGTCGGTGAGCCGCTCGGCGTCGTAGTCGAGGACGGGCCCGATCGCGTTCTCCACGAAGCCGTCGACGTCGTGGTCGTCGGAGAGCAGCATCCCGAGGAAACCGAGGTCGGCGGCGGCCGCGGCGGAGCCCGTACCGCCGAGGGCGCTCATCGCGTCCAGGCAGCGCAGCGCCTCCGCGTACAGCGGGCCGACCGCGTCGGGGCTGCCGCCGGGTCCCGCGGCGGCGACGGAGACGGGGTGGCCGAGGAGCGGGGTGAGCTCCTCGGAGACGGCCGAGGCGGCGGCGGAGGCGTCCACTCCGGGGAGCAGCAGGACGACGCAGCCGCCCTGCACGGTCTTGAGTCCGGAGAGCCGGTACGCGTACGAGGACGCCCAGACCACGGCCCGGCCCTGCTCGCCGCCCTCGGGGCGGGCGACCACGAGGACGTGCGGTTTGCGCAGGTCCACGCCGAGTCGCCGGGCCCGCCGGGCGCTCTGCTGCGGGGCGTGCGGCGGGTCGGCGATGAGGTCGTCGAGGAGTTCGTCGCGGACGGGGCCCTCGGCGACGGCGGTGGAGCGCTGCATCAGGAGGAGCAGGGCGACGGACTGGGCGACGAGTTCGAGGAGTCGTTCGTCCTCGTCGGTGAGGCCGCCCTCGACGCGGACGACCAGTCCGCCGAGGTCCTCGGAGCCGGCGATGACGGGGGCGACCCAGACGGAGTCGGCGGCGAGGACGGGACGGCGCAGGGCGTGGGCGTCGAGGGAGGCCTTGGCGACGGCCTCCTCGTCGAGTCCGGGGAAGTCGCCGCAGGCGGCGAGGCGCCGTCCGCCGGGGTCGCGGACCATCACGGTGGCGTCGAGGGCGTCGCCCGCGGCCTTGGCGACGTGCGGGAGCTCGCCGCCGGCGAGGACCAGGTTCATGATCCGGCCGTGGGCCTCGGAGACGTGCCGCATCCGGGCGAGGCTGGAGCGCACGCGGGTGCTGTCCCGTTCCAGTTCGAGGAGTTCGGCGCGGGTGCGGTCGAGGAGGCCGGCCTTCTCGACGGCGAGGGCGGCGAGGTCGGCGAGGGCGCCGAGCAGGGCGATCTCCTGCGGGGTGTGCTCGCGGACCCGGCGGTCGGCGCCGAAGAGGGCGCCGATGACGGAGTCCCCGCTGCGCAGCGGCACGGCGAGGATGGCGCGGAGGCCTTCGGCGCGGACGGCCTCGTCGCCGGGGTCGACGACCTCGGCGTCGTCGAGGGCGGCGGCCGGGTCCGGGGCCTCGCCGCTGGTGAACCGCTCGTCGGCGGGGTAGTCGGGGGTCCAGATGGGTTCGCCGGTGCGCTGGACGACGCCGCCGAGGCAGTTCCCCGCGCCGATGCGCAGTCCGACGCTGAGGCCGGGGCCGGTGGTCTCGCCGGTGTCCCCGCCGGTGCGGGAGCCTTCGGTGACGCGGATGTAGCAGGCGCCCTGGGGGCCGCGCAGGGTCACGTACGCCATGTCGAGGCCGAGGAGCCGGCGGGCGCGGCGGGTGACGATCCGCAGCAGGCCGTCCAGGTCGTAGCTGAGCGTCAGATCGCGGGCGGTGTCGGTGAGGACGGCGAGGGAGGCGCCGCTGCGGGCGGCGCGGGCCCGGTCGGTGGCCCGCTCGTCGTGGAGGGAGCGGGCGAGGGCGACGGCGCGCTCCAGGCGGCCGAGTCCGGCGCCGTCGAGTCCGGCGAGGCGGGCGTCGTCGACGAGGGCCTCGAACCGGTCCGGCCCGCCCTGCCCGGCGAGCAGTTCCAGGACGGCGAGCAGCGCGTCGGCGCCCGCGGTGTCGTCCGCGCCCGCGGTCTTGTCCACGCCCCGCCTGTCCATCTCCCCCACCCCCGTCGTCGAACCTAAATCGGGCACCTCGGAGAAAACCCGTCCTCGCGGCCGAAACTAATTCGGTCCCGGAAGCGGGTCAACGGTGACGTGCGGCACTTCATTCCCCGGGCTCCGCCGTCCCCCGGCGCGCGGAGCCGACGTCGCGTCAGACGGCCATGGCGACGCCCGTCGTGACGGTGCCGGAGCGGACGGGCTTGGGCTGGCCGGAAACGGGCTTGGGCTGGCCGGGGACGCGCGGGGCGGCGGGCCCGTACCAGGTGACGGCGGGCGTCTCCTCGGCGGTGGCGGTGCGCGCGGGCGCGGGCAGGACGGCGTACCCGAAGAGGCCCTCGGAGGTGCCGCCGAGCGCGGCGCGGCCGCCGGTCGCGGTGCTCGCGCCCGTGTGGCGGACGGCGAGGACGGAGTGCTGCAGCCGGCGGAGGCGGGCGGAGGGCTCCATGCCGGTCTCCCGGTGGAGGATCGTCCGCAGCCGCTCGTAGACGGCGAGGGCCTCCTCGTGGCGGCCGCAGCGGAGCAGGGCGACCATGAGGTGGGCCTGGAGGGGTTCGTTGGTGGCGTAGCGGGCGGCGATCCCGGGGAGTTCGGAGAGGATCGCCTCGTGCCGGCCGAGGCCGAGCTGGGCCTCGACCCACTGGTCGAGGACGCTGAGGCGGGCGGACTCCAGGCGTTCTATCTCGCGGCGGAGGCAGGGGCCGGCGGCCACGCCCGCGTAGGGCTCGCCGCGCCAGAGGGCGAGGGCCTCGCCGAGCCGCAGCGAGGCACGGGGCAGGTCGCCGGCGTCCATGGCGCGGTAGCCGGCGCCGGCCGCGCGCTCGAACTGGCCGATGTCGTGGACGCCGACGCCGGTGTCGAGGCGGTAGCCGCCGGGGAGCGAGACGAGGACGGCGTCGGCGGTGCGGCGTTCGGTCCAGCCGCCCGCGCCGGTGTCCTCATCGGACTCGTGGAGGGCGCGGGCGATGAGCGCGCGGAGCTCCGCGATGTGGGCGGCGATCTCGGTGCGGGCGCCGCGCGGGGCGCCGGACGGCCACAGCTCCTCGGTGAGGACCGTGACGGGCACGACCTGGCCGGCGAAGGCTGTCAGCAGGGCAAGGACCTGGCGTGGCGCGGCCGCCGTCGGAGTGATCGGTACCCCGCCCTCGCGGACCGACAGTCCCCCCAGGATGTGGATGTCCACCATGCCCCCTCGTGTCTGCGCAAGCGGATCCTCGGGTTGATTAAAAAAAGACCCCCCTGGTCATGTCAATAAGAAACCGGAAGGTATGAAATCCAGGTCCCTGAAATGGGACGTCTTCGCCCGATTTGGCAGGAAATAAGGACGTCGTGTTCACGCCAGGGGCCGAAAGTCGATGCGTGCCAGCAGCATGTTTCGGACTGGGGGGTTTGGTTTCGCAGGGACCCTGCGGATGCCACGAGCGCGATCTTGGATGAGATCGCGCCATTCGGGAGGGCATCCCGACCCGACGGTCTGTTTCAGCCGACCGCCGCGGCGGTCAGGAGACCGAACGAGACGAGGATCAGGGCCGTGCGGATCCGGTGGTAGCCGTTCCAGCGCGCCTCGAAGGCGGCACGGGTCGCCGACGGGTCCTCGTCCGGCCCCTCGGCCGCGGCGAGCGCGTTGTTGAGCGGGACGTTGCCGACGACGGTGACCAGGTGGTTGAGGACCGCGCAGACGAAACCCGCCAGGACCAGCCAGCGCTGCGTCTCGGTCCGCCCCTCCACCGGCACCAGGTAGGCGGCGAGCGGGAGGAGCGCCGCGGCGACGAAGACGGCCAGGAAGACGGCCCTGGGCACCGCCTCGTTCACGCGGCGCATCGCGGTGACGAACGCGGCGTCCGTGAGGCGGCCCAGGGCCGGCATGATCCCGGTGAGGAAGACGAGGAGGAAACCGGCGTAGAGGCCGGTGCTTCCGACGGCGAGGGCGATCAGCAGGGTGGCCATGGGGTCATGATGCCGCGCCCACGGCGGAGCCGCCCGTTCCCCTCCGGCCCCGTCGCGCAGACGCCTCCGGCCCCGCCGCACACCGGACTTCGGCCCCGCCGCGGATGCGCCTCAGGCCCTTGCCCACGCGCGCGTGGGCAAGGGCCTGAGGGCTCGGGCGTACGGGTCGCCGGACGGATCGCCGGACGGATCGAGGAGACCGGCCGGACGGACCCGGCGGCTCGGGCGTACGGGTCGCCGGGCGGATCACCGGACGGATCACGGAGACCCGCAGGACGGATCAGGCGTACGGGTCGCCGGACGGGTCGCCGGAGCGGAACTCGCCTTCCTGTGCGGGGCGTTCTCCGATCAGCCGGTCGGCCTGGCGCACCGCCTCGGCCAGCTCCCCGACCACCGCGGAACCGGAGCGTCCCTTGATGGCGTCGGCGTACCCGGCCAGCTCCCCGAGGCGCGGGGCGCCCGGCAGCCCGCCGCCGCCGCGCAGCCCCTCCGCGAAATAGGCGGCGATCGCCGAGAGTTGCAGACTGTCGTGCCCCCCTCCCCAGAGCGCGGCGCGCAGCGCGCCCGCCTCGACGGTGCCCGAACGCTCCTGCGGGGAACGGGAGTCGGGGTCGAGCCAGCGGACGGTGGCGGTGGCGATCCGGCCGCTCGCGCCGGGCCGGGTCTTCACCGCGTACAGCGCGGTGACGGTGTGCCCGGCGCCGACCTCGCCGCCGTCGACCCGGTCGTTCCGGAAGTCCTCGTCGGCGACCTCGCGGTTCTCGTAGCCGATCAACCGGAAGCGCTCCACGGTCTCCCGGTCGAAGGCGACCTGCGCCTTGGCGTCCCGGGCGCGCAACTCGACCTGGGCGGGCAGCTGGTCGACGAAGACCTTGCGGGCCTGCTCGCGGGTGGAGACGTACGTGGTCTGGCCGTCGCCCTTGTCGGCGAGCCGTTCCATCAGCTCGTCGCCGTAGTCGCTGCCGACACCCACCCCGAAGAGGGTGATGCCCTTCTCCCGGCGCTGCTCGTCGATGCGCCCGAGGAGGGCGTCGGCCGCCGTCTCCCCGGTGTTGGCGAGGGCGTCGGAGAGCAGCACCACGCGGTTGGTGGCGCCCTTCCGGTGCCCCTCGGCGGCCACGTCGTAGCCGGTGCGAAGCCCGGCCTCCAGGTTGGTGGAGGAGCGGACGGCGAGGGAGTCGACGGCCTCGCGGACACGGCCGCGGGCGTCGCCGAGGCGGGTCATCGGCAGCAGGGTCTCGGCCTCGTCGCTGAAGGCGACCAGGGCGACGGAGTCGTCGTCGCGGAGCTCGTCGGCGGCGAGCCGCAGGGCGTGCTGGGCGAGGTCGAGCCGGCCCGGCTCGTTCATCGAGCCGGAGACGTCGACGACGAAGGTGAGGGCGGCGGGCGGGCGTTCGCCGGCCCGGTCGGCGCCCCGGGTGGCGAGGCCGACCCGGACGAGGGACCAGCCCGCCTCGCCGGTGGCGGCGCCGTCGACGGTGACGCTGAAGCCGTCGTCGGCGGGGCGCGGATAGTCGGGGCGGAAGCTGTTGACGAACTCCTCGGGCCGGACGGTGGCGGGGTCGGGCAGCCGGCCCTCGGCGAGCGAGCGGCGGGCGTAGCCGTACGAGGCGGTGTCGACGTCGAGGGCGAAGGTGGAGAGGTAGTCGGGGGCGGGGCTCGGGGCGCGCTGCTCGCCCTCGGGCGCGCCCGAGGGCGCGTCGCGCCCGTCGGCCTGCCCGTCGGCGGGGGCGGACGGCGCGGCGGTGCCGCCGCCGTCGGGGAGCCGCGGCGCGGACTTGCGGTGGTCGGCCGACTCCTCCGCCGAGTCGTTCGCCGTGCCGGCGCAGCCGCCGGCGAGGAGCGCGGCGGCGAGCGCCCCGGCGAGGGCGGCGCTCCTGACGGAGCTTCTGACGGAGTTTCGGGCGGCGCTTCTGACGGAGCTTCGGGCGGTACTTCTCCGGTGCGGACGTTTCATGTCGACTCCCCGTTTCCGTACGGACGTTGCGCCGGGCGCGCGGCGTTCGCCGGGCCCGGCGGGGCCGCGTCCGGCCTCTGCGACTGTGACGAACGGGAGGCGCGCGCGGACCCCGCGAAGGAGTTGCGGATGGATCTCGATGTGGCAACGGAAGGCGGAACGGGGGCCAGTGGCATGGAGACGCCAGGTTTGTCCACAGGGGTTGTCACCGTGCGCAGTCGCATGAGTACATGGAGTGGACATCGATCGGGCGGGGGTGGTCAGCGGTGGCAGAGAGCGCGGGCTCCGTGATGCTCGCCCGTTCGGCGATGAACCGGGCCGCGACCGAGGGACAGCGGCCGGCGGGGCGCCCGGTCCGGGGCGCGCGGCGCATCAGCGCGGCGCTCGCCGGGCTGGCCGCCTCGACCCGGCACGAGCTGCTGACCTTCGACGACCCGGTGGCCTCTGCGTCGCGCGCGATCCCCGAGCCGTTCCTGGAGCTCGCGGGAGCGTGCATGCGCGCGGCGGCGGAGCGGGCCGGGGAGGTGCGGCGGATCGTGCCCCGGCACGCGCTGCCCCGGCTGGAGGACGGGCCGCGGATACCGGGGCGGGCGCGGTTCGCCGACGCGATCCCGTTCAAGCTGATCGTGGTGGACCGGACGGTGGCGGCGGTCCCGCTCGATCTGGAGCTGCTGTACAACGGCCTGTTGCTGATCCGGGACCCGGTGGTGGTGCAGGCCCTGGTGCGGGCCCATCACGCCTGCTGGACGACGGCGGAGGAGCTGGTCCGGCTGCCGCCGCCCCGGTCGGCGGGCGGGCCGCCGGAGCTGCTGCGGCCGGTCCTGGAAGCACTGGTCTCGGGGCTGACGGACGAGGCGGCCGCGGCCCGGCTCGGCATGTCGGCGCGGACGTACAGCCGGCGGGTGGGCGAGCTGATGGCCGCCCTGGGAACGACGAGCCGCTTCCGCGCGGGCGCGGAAGCGGCTCGGAGGGGGTGGTTGTGAGACCCGTCGCGAGTAGGCCCGGCGGGCCCCGGGACACGGTGTCCTCGCGTGGTCCTCGCGTGCGCTAGGACACGATGTCCTTGCGGGCGAAGCCGCGGAAGGCGAGCGCGAAGAGGACCAGGGCGTAGGTGACGGAGATCGCCGCCCCCTGGACCATGCCGCCCCACTCCAGGCGGGGCTGGAGGGCGTCGATCCACGCGAACTGCCAGTGCGCGGGCAGGAAGTCGCGCCAGTCGCCGAGCGCCGTGACCGCGTCCAGGACGTTGCCGACGATGGTCAGGCCGACGGCTCCGCCGACCGCGCCGAGCGGGGCGTCGGTGCGGGTGGAGAGCCAGAAGGCCAGCCCCGCGGTGACCAGTTGGGAGACGAGGACGAAGGAGGTGGCGATCAGCAGCCGCAGCACCGACTCCCCCGCCGGGAGCGAGCCGCCCGTGGGGAGCTGGAGCGGGCCCCAGCCGTAGGCGACCGTGCCGACGGCGAGGGCGAGCAGGGGCAGCAGGAAGAGCGCGGCGGTGCTGTAGCCGAGCGCCACCGCCAGCTTGGCGGCGAGCAGCCGGGACCGCGGCACGGGCGCGGCGAGCAGATAGCGGAGGGAGGACCAGCCGGCTTCGGAGGCGACGGTGTCGCCGCAGAAGAGCGCCACGGGGATGACGAGGAGGAAACCGGCCGAGACGAAGAGGCAGGTCGCCGCGAAGTTGGCGCCCGAGGCGGTGGCCGTGTCGATGAGGGTGATCCGGCCGCCCCGGTCGTCGGCGTCGGGGCCGCCGATGGCGAAGGCCACGATCAGGACGAGCGGCAGTGCGGCGAGCACCCCCGCCATCACCAGGGTGCGGCGGCGCTTCCACTGGCGCAGGGCCTCGACGCGCAGCGGCAGGGTGCGCCCGGGGCGGTAGCCGGGGGCGAGGGCTTCGGGGCCGGGGGCCGTCGCGGTCATGCGGATCCTCCGATCAGGGTCAGGAAGGCGTCCTCCAGGCGTCGGTGCGGGCCGACGCCGGTCAGCGGGACGTCCAGGCGGACGAGTTCGCCGATGAGCGCGGTCGGGTCGGCGGGGCCGTCGGCCGTGGACAGGCCGACGAGGAGGCCGCCTTCGGTGCGGACCGCGGTGCCGACGCCGGGCAGGGCGGCGACCTTCTCGACGAGCGCGTCGGCGACCGGCTCGCCGAGGGTGACGAGGAGGGTGTCGCCCGCCCCGGTGATCTCGGCGACCGGGCCGGCCTGGACGAGCTGTCCGCGGTCCATGACGACGAGGTGGGTGCAGGACTGCTCGACCTCCGCGAGGAGGTGGCTGGAGACGATGACGGTGCGCCCGCCCGCGGCGTACCGGATCATCACCTCCCGCATCTCGCGGATCTGCGGCGGGTCGAGGCCGTTGGTGGGTTCGTCGAGGATGAGGAGGTCGGGCAGGCCGAGCATGGCCTGGGCGATGGCGAGGCGCTGCCGCATGCCCTGCGAGTAGGTGCGGACGGCCCGTTCGAGGGCGCCTCCGAGGTTGGCGATGCGGAGGGCCTCGTCGAGGTGGGCGTCCTCGGCGGGGCGGCCGGTGGCCTTCCAGTACAGCTCCAGGTTCTCCCGGCCGGTGAGGTGCGGCAGGAAGCCGGCGCCCTCGACGAAGGAGCCGACGCGGGAGAGGACCGGGGCGCCGGGCCGGATGGCCTGGCCGAAGACGCGGATCTCGCCCTCGTCGGGGGTGATCAGGCCCATGAGCATGCGCAGGGTGGTGGTCTTCCCCGCGCCGTTGGGGCCGAGCAGGCCGAGGACCTGGCCCTGTTCGACCTGGAAGGAGAGGTCCCGGACGGAGTACCGGTCGCCGCCCTTGTACTTCTTCGACAGGCCGGTGATCCGGAGGGGTACGGCGGCGAGTGCGGGGTCCGGCGCCGGGCCGGCGGTGCGGCGGCGGGCAGTCAGGAGGAGGACGGCGGCGACGGCCAGGCCGATGAGCGGCAGGCCCCAGACCCACCAGGGCAGGCCGGCGGCCTGGGTGGTGACGGCCGGCGCGGTGGGCACGGTGAGCGGGCCCTCGGCGGCGACGGTGTAGCCGGCGGTGGCGGCCGGGGAGGCGTAGCCGAGGTCGGTGGCCGAGACGACCAGGCGGAGCCGGTGGCCGGCCTCCACCTCGTGGTCGATCGCGGGCAGGGTGAGGGTGACGGAGCGGCCCTTTCCGGCGTCCTCGACACGGACCGGGGCGACGAGCTGGGCGGGCAGCACCTGCCGGCTCCCGTCCGGCCCGACGTCGTACACCTTGGCGAAGAGGACGGCGGAGCCGTCGGGGGCCGTGGAGGCGACCCGGACCCGGGCGGTCGGGGTGCCGGTGATCCGCAGCGGCCCGGTCACCGGGGCCGTGTCGAAGCGGGCGTGCTGGCCGGGGAAGTCGAGGGCGAGGCCGACGCCGAGGGAGGAGGAGAGTCCGCCGAGGCCGCCGCCGAGGCCGGGCACGGCGGAGACGGCCGGCGGGGCGCCGCCGGCCGGGTTGGCGAAGCGCTGGGCCGGGCCGGTGAGGGCGAGGGCGCGGGTGCCGTCGGTCAGGCCCGGGTAGCGGTCGGCGGTCGCGGCGCGGAGGGTGGCGCGGCCGTCGGTCGAGTCGACGCCGCCGGTGCGGCTCACGCGGAAGGCGGGGCCGGTGCCGGCGGAGGCGTCCTGCTTGAGCCAGCGGTCGAACCAGGCGCCGATCCGGTCCTCGACGCGCCCGGTCTCGCGGTCACCGCCGTCGTGGCCGCCGGCGGCCCAGTCGACCGCGACGGGAGCGCCGTTGGCGGTGAGGGCGCGGGCCATGGCGTCGGACTGGTCGAGGGTGAAGAGGGAGTCGGTCTGGCCCTGGACGATCAGGGTGGGGACCTTGATGCGGTCGCCGACGGCGGAGGGGCTGCGGGCCTCCAGGAGGGCGCGGGCCTCGGCGTCGGGCAGGCCGGAGACGGCGACGCGTTCCTTCAGGGCGCAGATCTCGGGGGCGAAGCGGCCGCAGGCGTCGCCCCGGGCGTCGGCGCCCATCGAGAAGAGGATCCCGGACCAGAGCTTCTTGTAGACGCCGCCGGGGAAGAGGGCGTCGGCGAGGTTCCAGTAGGTGATCTGGGGGGCGATGGCGTCGACGCGGGGGTCGTGCCCGGCGGCGAGGAGGGAGATCGCGCCGCCGTAGGAGGCTCCGGTGACGCCGACGCGCGGGTCGCCCGCCTTGTCGAGCAGGACCTCGGGGCGGGCGGCGAGCCAGTCGACGAGCCCCCGCACGTCCGCGACCTCGTGCGCGGGGTCGTTGAGGCCGATCTTCCCGCCGGAGGCGCCGAAGCCGCGCGCGGACCAGGTGAGGACGGCGTACCCGTCGCGGGCGAGGCGTTCGGCCTGGGCCCGGACGTCGTCCTTGGAGCCGCCGAAACCGTGCGCGAGCAGCACGGCGGGGCGGCGGCCGGTCGAGCCTCCGGTGAAGTACGAGGTGTCGATCCGCACCCCGTCGAGGGTGAGGGCCCGGTCCTCGCGCTGCACGGGCGGGGGTTCGTCCAGGGCGGCGGCGGTCCAGGTGCCGGCGCCCGCGAGGACGGCGAGGACGGCGGTGACCGCGGCCCACCGGGGAAGTCGGAGTCGCATGGCCCCGAGCGTAAGCGGACCGGCTGTGCGCGGGCGGCGCCCCCGGGGCGGAGATCGGCGGCCTTCTGGAGGCGTACGCAGTACGGTCCGCGTACAGCGGTCGCGGTATGCCCTCGGCCGGCGGCCCGGCGTGTGGAGGCGAGACGGCGTGGTGGCGGACGGGTTCGAGATCCGGCGGGCCGGGACGGTGGCCGAACTGCTGGCGGCGGAGCATCTGTACGACGGTCCGGCGCGGCCGGAGTGGGCGGAGCGCTTCCTGGCCTCCCCCGGCCATCTGATGCTGATCGGGTACGCCGAGGACGGGGTTCCCGCCGGTTTCGTGACGGGGATCGAGATGCTCCACCCGGACAAGGGCGCGGAACTGTGCCTGTACGAGCTGGGGGTCGACGAGGCGTACCGGCGGCGGGGGCTCGGCCGGGCGCTGACCGAGGCGCTGCTCGCGGCGGCCCGTGAGCGGGGCTGCGCGGGGGCGTGGGTGCCGGTGGACACGGACAACGGTCCGGCGCTGGCCACGTACCGCTCGGCGGGCGCGGCGGACGAGGGGGTGTGCGCGATCCGCACCTGGTCCTTCGGCGACGAGCCCTAGACGGCCGACGGAACGACGGCCGAAGGAACGACGGCCGGAGGAACGGACGGCCGGAGGAACGGACGGCCGACGGCCCCCGGGGTGCGGTGGTGCGCACCCCGGGGGCCGTCGTACGACCGCGGGCTCGGGGTCAGTGGTTGCGCGGGAAGCCCAGGTCGACGCCGGCGGGGGCGTCGGCCGGGTCGGGCCAGCGGGTGGTGACGACCTTGCCGCGGGTGTAGAAGTGCACGCCGTCGTTGCCGTAGATGTGGTGGTCGCCGAAGAGCGAGTCCTTCCAGCCGCCGAAGGAGTGGTAGCCGACCGGCACCGGGATCGGCACGTTGACGCCGACCATGCCGGCCTCGACCTCCAGCTGGAAGCGGCGGGCGGCGCCGCCGTCGCGGGTGAAGATCGCGGTGCCGTTGCCGAACGGCGAGGCGTTGATGAGGGCGAGGCCCTCCTCGTACGTCTCGGCGCGCAGCACGCAGAGGACCGGGCCGAAGATCTCGTCCTGGTAGGCCTTGGCGGTGGTGGGCACGTGGTCGAGGAGGGAGAGGCCGATCCAGTGGCCGTTCTCGTGGCCCTCGACGGTGTAGCCGGTGCCGTCGAGGACGACCGTGCAGCCCTCGGCCTCGGCGCCGTGCACGTAGGAGGCGACCTTGTCGCGGTGGACGGCCGTGATGAGCGGGCCCATCTCGGAGGTGGGGTCGGTGCCGGGGCCGATCTTGATCTTCTCGGCGCGCTCGCGGATCTTCTCGACGAGCTCGTCGCCGACGGCGCCGACGGCGACGACCGCGGAGATCGCCATGCAGCGCTCGCCGGCGGAGCCGTACGCGGCGGAGACGGCGGCGTCGGCGGCGGCGTCGAGGTCGGCGTCCGGGAGGACCAGCATGTGGTTCTTGGCGCCGCCGAGCGCCTGGACGCGCTTGCCGTTGGCGGAGGCGGTGGTGTGGATGTACCGGGCGATCGGGGTGGAGCCGACGAAGGAGATCGCGGCGACGTCCGGGTGCTCCAGGAGGCGGTCGACGGCCACCTTGTCGCCGTGCAGGACGTTGAAGACGCCGTCGGGGAGACCGGCCTCGGCCAGCAGCTCGGCGATCTTCAGGGACGGCGAGGGGTCCTTCTCGCTCGGCTTGAGGACGAAGGTGTTGCCGGTCGCGATGGCGATCGGGAACATCCACATCGGCACCATGGCCGGGAAGTTGAAGGGCGTGATGCCGGCGACGACGCCGACCGGCTGGCGGATCGAGGCGACGTCGACCCGGTTGGAGACCTGGGTGGACAGCTCGCCCTTGAGCTGGGTGGTGACGCCGCAGGCCAGGTCGACGATCTCCAGGCCGCGGGCGACCTCGCCGAGGGCGTCGGAGTGGACCTTGCCGTGCTCGGCGACGATCAGCTCGGCGATGGCGTCGCGGTTGGCGTCGAGCAGCGCGCGGAACTTGAAGAGGATGGTGGTGCGCTGAGCCAGCGAGGAGGTGCCCCAGGTGGCGAAGGCGTCCTTCGCGGCGGCGACGGCCGCGTCGACCTCCTCCACCGAGGCGAGGGCGACCTGGGTGGTGACGGCGCCGGTGGCCGGGTCGGTCACCGGGCCCCAGTTGCCCGACGTGCCCTCGACGGTCTTGCCACCGATCCAGTGGTGGACGCTCTTCGTCATGACGTGTTACTCCTTCAGAGCTTCAGAGATGGCGGCGTCGGGCGGTGACGTGCCGGTCGTACTCCTCACGGGCCTTGACCGCCGACGGGCGGGTCGAGATCTCGGCCACGGGCACATCCCACCACGCCTGGGCCGGGGGCGGGCCCGACACACTGTCTGCCGTTTCGGTCTCGATGTAGACACATGTGGGATCCGTCGCGGCTCGGGCGTCCGCGAGGGCTTCCCGCAGGTCACGGATGGTGCGGGGGCGTAGGACCCGCATCCCGAGGGAGGCCGCGTTGGCCCCGAGGTCGACGGGGAGCGGGGGGCCGGTGAAGCCTCCGTCCTCGGCGCGGAGGCGGTAGTCGGTGCCGTACCGCTCGGCGCCCACCGCCTCGGAGAGGCCGCCGATGGAGGCGTACCCGTGGTTCTGGAGGAGGATCAGCTTCAGCGGGAGCCGTTCCTGGACGGCGGTGACGATCTCGGTGGGATTCATCAGATACGTACCGTCCCCGACGAGCGCCCAGACGGGCCGGCCGGGGGCGGCGAGCAGGACGCCGATCGCGGCGGGGATCTCGTAGCCCATGCAGGAGTAGCCGTACTCGACGTGGTACTGGTCGCGGGAGCGGGTCCGCCAGAGCTTGTGGAGGTCGCCGGGGAGCGAGCCGGCGGCGTTGATCAGGATGTCGGTGGCGTCCACCAGGGTGTCGAGGACGCCGAGGACCTGGGTCTGGGTGGGGCGGGCGGTGTCGTCGGGGGTGGCGTAGGCGGCGGAGACGCGGGCCGACCAGCGGAGCTTCTCCTCGGCGTACTCGTGGACGTAGTGGGCGGGCACGTGGTGGGGGTCGAGGAGGGCGTGGAGCTGTTCGATCCCCTCCCGGGCGTCGGCGACCAGGGGCAGCGCGGCCTGCTTGTGCGCGTCGAAGGCGGCGATGTTGAGGTTGACGAAGCGCAGGGAGGGGTGGCGGAAGAGGGTCCCTGAGGCGGTGGTGAAGTCGGTCCAGCGGGTGCCGACGCCGAGGACGACGTCGGCGGTGCGGGCCAGGTGGTTCGCGACGGCGGTGCCGGTGTGGCCGAGGGCCCCGACGTCCTGGGGGTGGTCGTGGGCCAGGGCGCCCTTGCCCGCCTGGGTGGAGGCGACGGGGATGCCGGTGAGCGAGGCGAGTTCGGCGAGCGCCTCCTCGGCCCCGCTGTGCCGGACGCCGCCGCCGGCGACGATCAGCGGCCGTTCGGCCCGGCCGAGCGCCGCCACGGCCGCGTCCAGCTCGGCCTCGTCGGGCGCGGGCCGGCGGATCCGCCAGGTCCGCTCGGCGAAGAACGCCTCGGGCCAGTCGTACGCCTCCGCCTGCACGTCCTGCGGGAGGGCGAGGGTGACGGCGCCGGTGGCGGCCGGGTCGGTGAGGACCCGCATCGCTTCGAGGGCGGCCGGGATCAGGGCCTCGGGGCGGACGATCCGGTCGAAGGAGCGGGAGACGGGCCGCAGGCAGTCGTTGACGGAGACGTCGCCGGCGCCCGGCACCTGGAGCTGCTGGAGGACGGGGTCGGCGGGGCGGGTGGCGAAGGTGTCGCCGGGCAGGAGCAGGACCGGGAGGTGGTTGATCGTGGCGAGGGCGGCACCGGTGACGAGGTTGGTGGCGCCGGGGCCGATGGAGGTGGTGACGGCGTGCGCGGAGAGCCGGTTCCGCTGGCGGGCGTAGCCGACGGCGGCGTGCACCATGGCCTGCTCGTTGCGGCCCTGGTGGAAGGGCATGCCGTCTTCCTCGATCAGGGCCTGGCCGATCCCGGCGACGTTGCCGTGGCCGAAGATGCCCCAGGTGGCGGCGATCAGCCGGTGCCGTTCGCCGTCGCGTTCGGTGTACTGGGCGGCGAGGAAGCGGACGAGGGCCTGGGCCACGGTGAGGCGCCTCACTGGTATCCCTCCGTGTGGTCGGGGTGGAAGCTGATCCGCCACTCCCGTTCGGTTCCGGGCCCGGCCATGACGTTGAGGTAGTAGAGGTCGTGGCCGGGCTGGGCGATCGAGGGGCCGTGCCAGCCGTCGGGGACGAGGACGGCGTCGCCGTGCCGGACCTCGGCGAGGAGGTCGGCGCCGCCGGGCCGGGAGGGCGAGATCCGCTGGTAGGCGTAGCCGCGCGGGTCCTCGATCTCGTAGTAGTAGATCTCCTCCAGGACGGATTCCGTCCCGGGGCGGTGCTCGTCGTGCTTGTGCGGCGGGTAGGAGGACCAGTGGCCGCCGGGGGTGATCACCTCGACGGCGATCAGCCGGTCGCAGGGGAAGGCGTCGGCCGCGGCGAAGTTCCGCACCCGGCGGGCGCGGTCGCCGGTTCCCCGGTCCTCGACGGGGACCTCCGGCGCGGGGCCGTAGCGGGCGGGGAGTCGTCGCTCGCAGTTCGCTCCTGCCAAAGCGAAGCGGCCTCCCGCGCCGGAGGAGATCTGGGCGTGGGCGTCGCGCGGTACATAGACGAAGTCGGAAACGGAGGCGAACACGCTTTCGCGGCCCCCGAGTTCGAAAATCTCCCCGTCGACGCGCACGGTACAGGCCCCGGCGAGGGGAAGCACCACCCATTCGGCATCCGCGCTGTCGAAGGTGTGTTCCACCCCGGGCGGCAGGTCGAGGATCCGGAGCGCGGAACGGCTCCATCCGGCGGTCCCCGGGTCGATGTCGAGCGTGTACGGCCCCCGGGCGGCGGCCCCCGCGGGGAGGTGGAGGCGGCGCGGGCGGGGCGTGGCGCGCGGGCGGTCGGGGGTGGTCATGTGCGGGGGTCCTCGGTGCGGAGGAGACGGGAGCGGAGGGAACGGGAGCGGAGGGAACGGGAGCGGGTGTCGTGCGGGGTGGTCACCGATGGGGGCCTTCCGGCGGGAGGGTGCCCGAGCCCGCGGCGAGGGCGCGGTCGATCTCGGTGGCGTCGGGCATCGCGGGGGCGCAGCCGAGCCGGCCGGCGACGACGGAGCCCGCGGCGGCGGCCCGGCGCAGGGTCTCCTCCAGCGGGCGGTCGGCGAGGAGGCCGTCGACGAGGGCGCCGCCGAAGGCGTCGCCGGCACCGAGGCCGTTGACGACCTCGACCGGCAGGGGCGGGACGGCGGCGCGCCGCCCGTCGGAGGCGAGGGCGAGGACGCCCTCGGGGCCCCGCTTGACGACGGCGAGCCGGACGGTGGCCGGGCCGTCGGCCCGGCCGGGGGCGAGGAGGTGGAGGAGGGCGCGGGCGGCGGCCTCCGGGTCGCGCTCCCCGGTGGCGACCTCGCACTCCTCGGCGTTGCCGACGGCGACCGTGGCGTGCCGCAGGGCCTCGGTGTAGTGCGGGCGGGCGGTGGCCGGGTCGGGCCAGAAGGCGGGGCGCCAGTCGAGGTCGAGGACGGTGTGGGCGCGGCCTGAACGGGCCCGCAGGGCGGTGAGGGTGGCGGAGCGGCTGGGTTCCTCGCTGAGCCCGGTGCCGGTGGTCCACAGGACGCGCGCGGAGCGGATCGCGTCGAGGTCCAGCTCGTGGGGGTGGATCTCCAGGTCGGGGGCCTTGGGGCGGCGGTAGAAGGTGAGCGGGAAGTCGTCGGGCGGGAAGAGGGCGCAGAAGGTGACGGGGGTGGGGTGCTCGGGGACCTCGGTGACCCAGTGGCCGTCCACCCCGAACTCCTTCAGCTCGCGCCGGAGGTAGCTGCCGAAGGCGTCGGCGCCGGTGCGGCTGAGGAGGGCGGTGCGGCGGCCGAGGCGGGCGGCGGCGACGGCCACGTTGGCCGGGGAGCCGCCGAGGAAGCGGCGGAAGGTCTCGACCCGGTCGAGTCCGACGCCGCTCTGCAGCGGATACAGGTCGACGCCGAGCCGCCCCATGGTGATCAGGTCGTAAGGCTCCGACTCCACCCGTGCCACCTCTCGACTCCGGCGTCCGTTTCCAGGTCTAACCGTCCGGCCGGAGGCGTGTCAACGACATGTCCGGACATTCGGTCGTCCTTTGGCAGGTCGGGCGGCTGTCTTGACGCTGCTCCGGGGCGCGGTCAAGGTGGCTGGCATGACGAAGCCGTCGCCGTCGCCCTCCCGTATCCGGATCGGATCCGCCCCGGACTCCTGGGGGGTGTGGTTCCCCGACGATCCCCGTCAGGTCCCGTGGCAGCGGTTCCTCGACGAGGTGGCGGGGGCCGGTTACGAGTGGATCGAGCTGGGGCCGTACGGCTATCTGCCGACCGATCCGGCGCTGCTCGCCGAGGAGACCTCCCGGCGCGGGCTGCGGGTGTCGGCGGGCACGGTCTTCACCGGGCTGCACCACGGGCCCGCGGTGTGGGAGCGGACCTGGGCGCACGTCGCGGAGAACGCGGCCCTGGCGCAGGCCATGGGTGCCGGGCATCTGGTGGTGATCCCCTCCTTCTGGCGGGACGACAGGAGCGGCGAGGTCCTGGAGGACCGGGTGCTGACGCCGGAGCAGTGGCGGCAGCTGACCACGCTGACGGAGCGGCTCGGCCGGGAGGTGCGGGAGCGGTACGGGCTGCGGATCGTGGTCCATCCGCATGCCGACACCCATCTCGACGACGAGGAGAGCGTGACCCGCTTCCTCGACGCCACCGATCCGGAGGCGGTGGCGCTCTGTCTGGACACGGGGCACTACGCGTACGCGGGCGGGGACAGCGTCAAGCTGATCGAGACCTACGGGGAGCGCATCGGCTACCTCCATCTGAAGCAGGTGGATCCGGCGGTGCTCGCGGAGGTGCGGGCCGAGGAGCTGCCGTTCGGCCCGGCGGTGGCGCGGGGCGTGATGTGCGAGCCGCCGGCCGGGGTGCCGGCCCTGGAGCCGGTCCTGGCGGCCGCGGCGGCGCTGGGCACGGAGCTCTTCGCCATCGTGGAACAGGACATGTACCCGTGCGAGCCGGACGCGCCCTATCCGATCGCCCTGCGCACCCGCGGCTACCTCCGCTCCTGCGGGGTGTGACCGGGAGCGCCCGCACGCGGACGCGCCGCTGTGACCATGCGTCACTTCTGTCACGAGGTTCGCTCCTGTGTCACAGGTGTCTCCGTTACGCGGGCTCCGTGTCACAGACGCCGCACAGCCGGGGCGGGTCCGTCCGGAAGGGGCGTACACCGGGCACAGGATCGGTGATCACCGACGCCACCGCCCGCAGCGCCCCCGAACGGCACCCCCCGCCACCGCTGCGCGGCACGGGGCGTGAGGGAGGTACAGGCATGACGGACAGAAGCCTCTGGTCGTACAAGGACATCGCCGCGCACATCCGGGTCCAGCCCGACACGGTCCGCTCCTATCGGAAGCACGGGCTGCTGCCGCCGCCCGACCACGTCGAGTCCGGCAAGCCCTTCTGGTACGCGGACACCGTCCGGGCCTGGGTGGCGAGCCGTCCCGGCAACCGCGCGCGCCGCGACTGATCCCGCCCGCCCGGCCCGTCGCGCGGCGCCGTCCTCCGGTGGAGCCCGGGGGCCGGCGCCGCGCCGTGTCCCGGCCCGTCTCAGCCCCGCGCGCCGACGGGCTCGGGTATCGCCTCCCGGTCGCCGCCCGGGCTCCCGGGCTCGGGCGGCGCCTCGGACTCGCTGATGCCGAAGCGGTCGTGGAAGCGGCGCAGCGGCCGGGGCGCCCACCAGGTGAGGCGGCCGGTCAGCTTCATGACCGCGGGGACGAGGAGGCTGCGGACCACCATGGCGTCCATGAGGACGGCGAGGGCGACGCCGAGGCCGAGCATCTTGGTGTTGGTGACCCGTGAGGTGCCGATGGCGACCATGACGACGGCGAGGATGACGGCGGCGGCGGTGATGAGCCCGCCGGTGCGGGCGAGGCCGAAGCGGACGGCGCCCTCGTGGTCGCCGGTGGTGTCGTACTCCTCCTTGATGCGGGAGAGCAGGAAGACGCCGTAGTCCATGGAGAGGCCGAAGGCGACGCAGAACATGAGGACCGGGAGGGTGGTCTCGATGTCGCCGGTCGCGGTGAAGCCGAGGAGGCCGGAGAGGTGCCCGTCCTGGAAGACCCAGACGACGGCGCCGAACATCGCGGTGAGGCTGAGGGCGTTGAGGACCACGGCCTGGACCGGGATCAGGACGCTGCCGGTGAGCAGGAAGACCAGCAGCAGGGTGACGAGCACGATGATGCCGGCGGCCCAGGGCAGTCGCTCCCCGATGGCGTCCTTGGAGTCGACGAGGACGGCGGCCTGTCCGGTGACGGAGGTGGCGAAGGGGGCTTCCTCGGCGCGCAGCGCGCCGACCGCCCGCTGGGCCTCCTCGCCGACGGCGGTCCCCTCGGGGACGACGCTGTAGTAGGCGTGGGTGCCGGAGCCGGAGACGACGGGGCCGTCGACGCGGACGATGCCGTCGAGTCCGGCGATCCGCTCGCGGTAGGCGGTGTGTTCGGCGGGGGTGGCGGGGCCTTCGGCGAGGACGGTGAGGCCCGCGCCGGGCTCGCCGGGGAAGCCGGCGCGCAGCTCTTCCTGGACGATTCGGGAGGTGGCGGTGGTGGGCAGCTGGCGGTCGTCGGCGGTGCCGAACTTCACGCCGAGGAAGGGCAGTCCGAGGAGGACCAGACCGGCGGTGGTGAGGACGGCGAAGACGGGGGCCCGGCGCATCACCAGGCCGGCCGCCCGGGACCAGCCGGCGCTCTCCGCGGCCTGCTCGGCGCCGGCGCGGCGGCGCCGGAACAGCCGGCGCAGGTCGAGGGCGTCGACCCGGTGGCCGAGGAGCACCAGGGCGGCCGGGAGCAGGGTGAGGGCGGCGGTGGCGGCGAGCAGGACGACGGCGATGCCCGCGTAGGCGAAGGAGCGCAGGAAGTACTGCGGGAAGACGAGCATGGCGGCGAGCGAGACGGCGACGGTGAGGGCGGAGAAGAGCACGGTCCGGCCGGCGGTGCGCAGGGTGGTGCGGACGGCGGCGGACGGCTCGGCTCCGGCGGCGAGTTCCTCGCGGTAGCGGCGGACGACGAAGAGCGCGTAGTCGATGGCGAGGCCGAGGCCGAGCGCGGTCGTCAGGTTCTGCGCGAAGACGGAGACGTCGGTGAACTCGGTGATGCCGCGCAGCACGGCGTTCGTCCCGAGGATGGCGACGATGCCGATGCCGAGGGGCAGCAGGGCGGCGACGGCGCTGCCGAAGACCATGACGAGCAGGATCAGGGTGAGCGGCAGGGCGATCAGCTCGGCCCGCAGCAGGTCCTCCTGGATGATCGTCTGCATCTCGTGGCGGACGGCGAGGCCGCCGCCGAGGGTGACCTCGACGGGTCCGTGGGTCCCGCGGTACTCCGGGGCGATCCGGTCGAGGACCTTCCCCGCGGCCGTCTCCCCGCCGGCGATCCGGGCGGCGACGACGGCCTGCGTGCCGTCCTCGGAGCGGAGGGCGGGCGAGCCGGTGGTCCAGTAGGAGCCGACGCCCTCGACGCCCGGCTCGGCGGCGAGCCGCTCGGTGAGCCGGCGGGCCTCGGCGGCCGCGGCGGGATCGTCGACCCCGGCCTTCCCGGCGTCGACGAGGAGCAGCAGATTGGGCTGGGAGCCGGGGAACTCGCGCTCCAGGGCCTCGGTGGCGTAGGTGGACTCGGCGGCCGGGTCCTCCCAGCCGCCGCTGCCCATCCGGTCGGCGACGCCGCCGCCGGCGAGGACCGCGAGGGCGGTGAGGACCAGGGCGACGAGCAGGGTCAGCCGGGGCCGGGCGGTCACGAACCGCGTCCATCCCCCGCCCCGGCCCGGACTTCCGCCCCCGGCCGGGCCCGGGCTTCCGCCCCCGGCCGGGGCGGCACCCCCCGCGGGAGGCGCTTTCTTGACTTCGGGCATGACGCGGTGTCCCCTTCACCGTGGCCCTCGTGCTCGCTTCCCGGCAGGTCACGAGGGCCGTCCATTGCCATAGACTGGCAAACACGAGTGATCGCTCGCGTAATTCAAGAATGCGAGCGACCTCTCGTGTTTGTCAATGCGTATCGAGGAGGACTGGGGACAGCCATGCCCGAGGACCCGAAGCCGCGCCGCCGACAGGCCCGCGGCGAACGCCGCATCTCCCAGCTGCTCCAGGCCGCCGCCGACGTGTTCTGCGCCAACGGCTACACGGCCGCCAGCACCAACGCGATCGCCCGCGAGGCCAAGGTCTCGCCCGGCACGCTCTACCAGTACTTCCCGAACAAGGAAGCGATCGCCGTCGAGCTGGGCGGCCGGCTCATCCAGCAGATGCGCGAAGCCCACGGCCAGGTCTTCACCCCGGCCAACATGGCGCTGCCGCTGCCGGAGCTGATCGACGCGGTGCTCGACCCGATGATCGACTTCAACTGCCACAACCCGGCGTTCCTCGCCCTGATGCACGGCTCCGACGTCCCCGGCCGGATCGCCGAGGAGCACGACGAGCTGCACGCCTCACTGCTCTCCCAGGTCCGCGAGACGATCGGCGCGCGGGCCGTCCCGCCGCTCGCCGCCGACGACCTCGACCGGGTCGCCGACATGGCCTTCGCCGTCTTCAAGGGCGGACTCGCGCTGGCCGTCGCCGCGCCCGAGGGCCCGGTGCGGGACGCGGCCGTCGGCGAACTGAAGAAGGTGATGCTCCGCTACCTCGCCCCGGTCTTCGGCGAGGCACCGGCCGGCGCGGCGGTCACCGCGGCGGCGGTCACCACGCCTCCGACGACCCGCTGACCGACTCCGGCTCCCCCTCCTCCGGCACCCGGTCCCGGCCCGCCCGCACCTTCAGCGCGAGCAGCGGGAAGGCCAGGACGGAGACCATCCCGGCCCCCACGAGCGCCGCCGCCTCGCCCGCCGACAGCGCCTTGTCGTCCAGGCCGATGGTGGTGATGGCGACGACGAGCGGCAGCGCGGTGGAGCCGTACAGGACCAGCGCGCCCCGGTCCTTCCGGTCGAGGTCGCGCGGGGCGAGGAACCACATCGGGCCGCCGCGCACCACCAGGAAGAGGACCAGGAAGACCGGCAGGAGGAGCAGCGCCCGGCCGCCCGAGAGCAGCGAGTCCAGGTCGAACTCGAGGCCGGTGACGACGAAGAAGACGGGCACGAGGAAGCCGAAGCCGACCCCCTCGACCTTCTCCAGGATCTCCGGCCCGGCCTCGGGGGCGGCCCCGGTGAGCACGAGCCGGGTGATGAGTCCGGCCGCGAAGGCGCCGAGCAGGACGTCGAGGCCGAGCGCCGTCGACGCCCCGAGCATCAGCGCGAGCAGCAGGAAGACGAAGCGGACCGCGAACTGTCCGCTGGTGTGCAGGGTCTTGGCGATGACGGTGGCGAACCACGGCGGGCGGGGCCGCAGCGCCCAGTAGACGGCGGCCGCGGTGAGCGCGGCGAAGACCGCGAGGAGCACGGTGGACTGGGCCGCCGTCCGCCCGCTGAGCAGCAGCGCCATGGCGATGATCGGCCCGAACTCGCCGACCGCGCCGAAGGCCATGACGACCGAGCCGAAGCGGCCGCGCAGTCCGCCGGAGTCCCGCAGCACGGGCAGGACGGTGCCGAGCGCCGTGCTGGTGAGGGCGACGCCGATGAAGACGCCGGTGGAGTAGCCGCCGCCGAGCAGGATGCCGGCGGTGAGGCCGAGGGCGAGCGCGGCGAGCCACGCCCACACCGAGCGCCTGAGCGTGTCCCCGCGGACCTTGCCGAACTCGATCTCGTACCCGGCCAGGAAGATCAGCATGGTGAGGCCGAGCTCCGAGAGGCCGTCGATCAGCTCGTCGGAGTGGGCCCAGCCGAGGACGTCGGGGCCGATGACGATGCCGAGCAGGATCTCGAAGACGGCGAGCGGCACGGGGGCGCGGCGCCCCACCCAGTACGCCAGGAGCGGCGCCAGGACGGCGATCACCATGATCAGGACGAGCGTGCTCCCCGAATGCGACATATCGGGTATCTACCATAAGCTCCGGTCAGATGCCCCGTCGGCGGAGGGACTTGGAGGCCCGCGGATGTACGAGTACCGGCCCACACCCCAGCCCCACCACCAGCCCCCTCCCCCACCGCCTCCCGCCCCGCCCGAGCCGGCCGGGCCGCGCCCCGGCCTGTGGAAGCGGTGCCTGTGGGGCGGCCTCGCCCTGTGGGCGCTGACGGCCGTGGTCACGTACGCCACCGCCAACACCACCCTGCTGCCCACCCTGATCCTGCTGGGCAGCTTCCTGGTCCCGGGCGTCTTCGTGCTGTGGGCGTACGAGCGGCACGGCCGCGACCTCGGACTCCCGGTGATCCTCGGCTGCTTCGTCACCGGCGGCATCCTCGGCGTGCTCGGCGCCTCGGTCATGGAGTACTACCTGCTCCACCCGTCCCTGTGGATGTTCCTCGGGGTGGGGTTGATCGAGGAGGCGGTGAAGCTCGTCGCCCTGATGTTCGTGGTCCGCCACCGGCCGTGGCTGCGCGGCCGGCGCGCCGGCCTGGTCCTCGGCGGGACGGTCGGCTTCGGCTTCGCCGCCTTCGAGAGCGCCGGGTACGCCTTCAACGCCGCCGTCACCATGGACGGCATCGACCTGCGCTCCCTCCTGGAGACGGAGATCCTCCGCGGTCTGCTCGCCCCCTTCGGGCACGGCCTGTGGACGGCCATCGCCGGCGCGGTGCTCTTCTCCTTCCGCCGCCCCGACGGCCGCTTCCGGTTCACCGGCCCGGTCGTCGGCACCTATCTGGGGGTGGCGGTGCTGCACGCGCTCTGGGACTCCATGCACGGGATCGCGCTCTGGCTCGTGCTCCGGCTGACGACCACGGACCTGGACCGCTCGCTCTTCGCCCAGGGCTACCTCCCGCAGCCCACCTCCGAGCAGGAGCACCTCTTCACCCTCTTCTCGGTGGGCGGTCTGGTGGTGGTGACACTGGTGGGACTGGCGTGGCTGCGCTCGCTGGCGCGGCGCGAGCCGGACCGGACTGGATTTCATACCCCCTAGGGGTATAGCATCGTGCACGTAAGGCCCCGAACCGAAGAGGAGAACGTCATGGCCGCCGAGACGCAGACCGAACTGACCACCGTCTACCAGGTCAAGGGCATGACCTGCGGCCACTGCGAGGGCGCCGTCTCCGGCGAGATCTCCGCGATCCCCGGCGTCTCCTCCGTCACCGCCGTCGCCAAGACCGGCGAGGTCACCGTGGTCTCCGCCGCCCCGCTCGACCGCGAGGCCGTCGCCGCCGCCGTCGACGAGGCCGGGTACGAGCTGGTCTGACCACGCGCCGCACCACTGTCCGAGCAGGGTCGTACCGTTACGGGAACGGCCCTGCTCCCCGTTTCTGGAACCGCACATGACCAGCACCGCCCCCGACGTCACCGTCACCGAGCTGACCATCGGCGGGATGACCTGCGCCTCCTGCGCGGCCCGCGTCGAGAAGAAGCTCAACCGCATGGACGGCGTCACCGCGACCGTCAACTACGCCACCGAGAAGGCCCACGTCGAGCACGCGTCCGAGGTCGGCGTCGACGCGCTCATCGCCACCGTGGTGAAGACCGGCTACACCGCCGAGGAACCCGCGCCGCCGGAGCCCGAGACCCCCGGGGAGGACGGCGCCGCCGACCCCGAGCTCGCCGGGCTCCGCCGGCGCCTCGTCGTCTCCGCCGTCCTCGCCGCCCCCGTCGTCCTGCTCGCCATGGTCCCCGCCCTCCAGTTCGACAACTGGCAGTGGCTCTCCCTCGCCCTCGCCTCCCCCGTCGTCGTCTGGGGCGGCCTCCCCTTCCACCGGGCCGCCTGGACCAACCTCCGGCACGGCGCCGCCACGATGGACACCCTCGTCTCGGTCGGCACCCTGGCCGCCTACGGCTGGTCCCTGTGGGCGCTCTTCCTCGGCGACGCCGGCATGCCCGGGATGCGCCACGGCTTCGACCTCACCGCCGACCGCTCCGACGGCTCCTCCGCCGTCTACCTGGAGGTGGCCGCGGGAGTCGTCACCTTCATCCTGCTCGGCCGCTACCTGGAGGCCCGCGCCAAGCGCAAGGCCGGCGCCGCCCTGCGGGCCCTGATGGAGCTCGGCGCCAAGGACGTCGCCGTCCTCAGGGAAGGCGGGGAGGTACGGGTTCCGGTGGCCGACCTGCGGACCGGCGAACTCTTCGTCGTACGCCCCGGGGAGAAGATCGCCACCGACGGCACCGTCGCCGAGGGCTCCTCCGCGGTCGACACCGCCCTGCTCACCGGCGAGTCCCTGCCCGTCGACGTCACCGCCGGCTCCGCCGTCACCGGCGGCTGCGTCAACGTCTCCGGACGGCTCGTCGTCCGGGCCGGCCGGGTGGGCGCCGAGACACGGCTCGCCCGGATGGCGAAGCTCGTCGAGGAGGCGCAGAGCGGCAAGGCCGAGGCGCAGCGGCTCGCCGACCGGATCTCCGCCGTCTTCGTCCCCGCCGTCCTGCTGATCGCCCTGGCCACCCTCGGCTTCCGGCTCGGCTCCGGGGACGGCGCGACCGCCGCCTTCACCGCCGCCGTCGCCGTCCTGATCATCGCCTGCCCCTGCGCCCTCGGCCTCGCCACGCCGACCGCGCTGCTCGTCGGCACCGGGCGGGGCGCCCAGCTCGGCATCCTCATCAAGGGGCCCGAGGTCCTGGAATCCACCCGCCGGGTCGACACCGTCGTCCTCGACAAGACCGGCACGGTCACCACCGGCCGGATGACCCTCACCGGCGTCCACCCGGCGGCCGGGACGGACGAGCGGGAACTGCTGCGGCTCGCCGGGGCCCTGGAGCACTCCTCCGAGCACCCCGTGGCCCGGGCCGTCGCCGCCGGCGCCGCCGGGCGCCTCGGGATCCCCGTCGGCGAGCTGCCCTCCCCCAAGGGCTTCGAGAACGTGCCGGGGCTCGGCGTCCGCGGCTCCGTCGACGGACACCTCGTCCTCGCCGGGCGGGCCGCGCTGCTCGCCGCCGAGGACGTGACGGTGCCGGACGGCACGGCCGCCGGCGCCGTGCTCGTCGCCCGGGACGGGGTCTTCCTCGGCTCCCTCACCGTCGCCGACGCGGTCAAGGACACCAGCGCCGAGGCCGTCGCCCGGCTCCGCGGCCTCGGGCTGCGGCCGGTGCTGCTCACCGGCGACCACCGGGCCGTCGCGGAGGCCGTGGCCGCCGAGGTCGGCATCGACGAGGTGATCGCCGAGGTGCTGCCGGAGGAGAAGGCCGGGGTGATCCGCCGGCTCCAGGAGGAGGGCCGTACGGTCGCGATGGTCGGCGACGGCGTGAACGACGCGGCGGCGCTCGCCACGGCCGATCTGGGGCTCGCGATGGGCACCGGGACGGACGCGGCCATCGAGGCGGGCGACCTCACCCTCGTCCGGGGCGACCTGCGGGTCGCCGCCGACGCGATCCGGCTCTCCCGGCGGACCCTGGCGACGATCAAGGGAAATCTGGCATGGGCCTTCGGCTACAACGTGGCCGCGCTGCCGCTCGCCGCGGCCGGACTGCTCAACCCGATGATCGCGGGCCTGACCATGGCCTTTTCGTCCGTCTTCGTCGTGTCCAACAGCCTGCGCCTGCGGCGGTTCCGTTGATTTCACCTACACGTGACGCACAAGTCCTTCACAAAGAGACCTAGATCACAGATATTGGGGGGTAACCATCTGGGCTGTTCGCGAGTCTAAGTGGGCGATGCCAGAACGTCTTGGGGGACGTTCGCCGGGAGGTCTTGGGGGACGTCCCGGCAGGCAAGCGCGGCCGGGGCACGTGCACCGGGGAGCTTTGAGCGGCCCTCCCGTACGTACCCCGGCAGACCGCGCGCACGACGCCCGGCCCGGATCCCGTGGGGGGAATCCGCTCCGGGAATATGAGAAGCGCCCCGCTCGCCGACCCGTGGGGGGATCGGAGAGCGGGGCGCTTCTGTACGTCCTGCCGGCGGCCCTGGAGGCTCCTCAGACGACCTGTGCGGGGTCGGCTCAGCGCTCGTCGACCGGGACGAAGTCACGGAGGACCTCGCCGGTGTAGATCTGGCGCGGGCGGCCGATGCGGGAGCCCGGCTCCTTGATCATCTCGTGCCACTGGGCGATCCAGCCGGGAAGGCGGCCGAGCGCGAAGAGCACGGTGAACATCTCGGTCGGGAAGCCCATCGCGCGGTAGATGAGGCCCGTGTAGAAGTCCACGTTCGGGTAGAGGTTGCGCGAGACGAAGTAGTCGTCGGAGAGCGCGTGCTCCTCCAGCTTGAGCGCGATGTCCAGCAGCTCGTCGGACTTGCCGAGGGCCGAGAGGACGTCGTGCGCCGCCGCCTTGATGATCTTGGCGCGCGGGTCGAAGGACTTGTACACCCGGTGGCCGAAGCCCATCAGGCGGACGCCGTCCTCCTTGTTCTTCACCTTGCGGATGAAGGAGTCGACATCGCCGCCGTTGGCCTGGATGCCCTCCAGCATCTCCAGGACGGACTGGTTGGCGCCGCCGTGCAGCGGGCCCCAGAGGGCGGAGATGCCGGCCGAGATCGAGGCGAACATGTTCGCCTGCGAGGAGCCGACCAGACGCACGGTGGACGTCGAACAGTTCTGCTCGTGGTCCGCGTGCAGGATGAGCAGCTTGTCGAGCGCGGAGACGACGACCGGGTCGAGGTCGTACTCCTGCGCCGGCACCGAGAACGTCATGCGCAGGAAGTTCTCGACGTAGCCGAGGTCGTTGCGCGGGTAGACGAACGGGTGGCCGATCGACTTCTTGTACGCGTACGCCGCGATCGTCGGCAGCTTCGCGAGCAGCCGGATCGTCGACAGGTGGCGCTGCGTCTCGTCGAACGGGTTGTGGCTGTCCTGGTAGAAGGTGGACAGCGCGGAGACCACGGACGACAGCATCGCCATCGGGTGGGCGTCCCGCGGGAAGCCGCGGAAGAAGTTCTTGACGTCCTCGTGGACCAGCGTGTGCTGGGTGATCTCGTTCTGGAAGGTGGCGAGCTCCTCGCCCTTCGGCAGCTCGCCGTTGATCAGCAGGTAGGCCACCTCCAGGAAGGTGGACTGCTCGGCCAGCTGCTCGATGGGGTAGCCGCGGTACCGCAGGATGCCCTGCTCACCATCGAGGTAGGTGATGGCGGATTTGTAGGCGGCGGTGTTGCCGTATCCGCTGTCCAGGGTGACCAGACCGGTCTGGGCTCGCAGCTTCCCGATGTCGAAGCCCTGGTCGCCGACGGTGCTCTCGACCACCGGGTAGGTGTATTCACCGTCCGCGTACCGCAGTACTACAGAGTTGTCGCTCACGTCATCCCTCACCGACGTAGTGCCTCTTCTTCGAGGTGCCCTGACTGTCTCTACCATCCCCCACTTGGCTCAGGAGAGTGCACTCGGGGTCGCCATTGGGCCAATCGGCGGCACTCAGTGCCGCCAACCTGCTCATCCTGCCCCCTTCGCCCCGGTTCTGGAAGTCCTCCGTGATCTTTCACACGGGGGCACCCCCTGTGAGCCGATGAGCCAGTGCGGTAAAGCGCCGGCCGGCCGAGACCGTACGCACCGCCTGGGCGATCGCGCGGCGCGATCCGACCAGGACGACGAGCTTCCGTGCCCGGGTGACGGCCGTGTACAGCAGGTTCCGCTGAAGCATCATCCATGCACTCATGGTGACCGGGATCACCACAGCCGGATACTCACTGCCCTGCGAACGGTGGATGGTGACCGCGTACGCGTGGGACAGCTCGTCCAGCTCGTCGAAGGCGTACGGGACCTCCTCGTCCTCGTCCGTCCGGACGGTGAGCCGCTGTTCCACGGGGTCCAGCGCCGTCACCACTCCGACCGTACCGTTGAAGACGCCGTTCGCCCCCTTCTCGTAGTTGTTCCTGATCTGGGTCACCTTGTCCCCGACCCGGAACACCCGGCCGCCGAACCGCTTCTCCGGGACGTCCGGGCGGGCCGGAGTGATCATCTGCTGGAGCAGTCCGTTCAGCGCGCCCGCCCCGGCCGGCCCTCGGTGCATCGGCGCCAAAACCTGTACATCCCGACGCGGGTCCAGTCCGAATCTGGCCGGAATACGCCGCGCGGCGACCTCGACGGCGACGCGGGCCGCGTCCTCCGTCTCCTCCTCCGCGAAGAGGAAGAAGTCCGGCAGTCCGGTTGTTGCCGGCGGGAGCCCCTCGTTGATCCGGTGCGCGTTGGTGACCACGCCGGACTGCTGGGCCTGGCGGAAGATCCTGGTCAGCCGGACGGCCGGGACCGGGCTGTCCGGGGCCAGCAGATCGGCCAGCACCTCGCCCGCGCCGACCGACGGCAGCTGGTCCACGTCCCCCACGAGCAGCAGATGCGCGCCCGGCGCCACCGCCTTGACCAGCTTGTTCGCCAGCAGCAGATCGAGCATGGACGCCTCGTCGACCACCACGAGGTCCGCGTCGAGCGGGCGGTCCCGGTCGTACGCGGCGTCCCCGCCCGGCTTCAGTTCGAGCAGCCGGTGGACGGTGGAGGCCTCGGCCCCGGTCAGCTCCGCGAGCCGCTTGGCGGCGCGGCCGGTGGGCGCCGCCAGAACCACCTTCGCCTTCTTCGCCCGGGCCAGCTCCACCACGGAACGGACCGTGAAGGACTTGCCGCAGCCGGGGCCGCCGGTGAGGACCGCGACCTTCTCGGTCAGCGCGAGCCGGACGGCCTGCTCCTGCTCGGGCGCCAGGGTGGCCCCCGTCCGGTCCGCGAGCCAGGCCAGCGCCTTGTCCCAGGCCACGTCCCGGAAGGCCGGCATGCGGTCCTCGGGGGTGCGCAGCAGCCGTCGGAGCTGCCCGGCGAGGGAGAGCTCCGCCCGGTGGAAGGGGATCAGGTAGACGGCCGTGACCGGCTCCCCCTCCGGACCGGGGACCGGCTCCCGGACGACCCCTTCGGGGTCGTCGGCGAGCTCGGCGAGACACTCGATGACCAGCCCGGTGTCCACCTGGAGCAGCTTCACCGAGTCGGCGATCAGCCGCTCCTCGGGGAGGAAGCAGTGCCCCTGGTCGGCGGACTGCGACAGGGCGTACTGGAGGCCGGCCTTCACCCGCTCGGGGCTGTCGTGCGGGATGCCGACGGACTGGGCGATCCGGTCGGCGGTGAGGAAGCCGATGCCCCAGACGTCGGCGGCGAGCCGGTAGGGCTGCTCGCGGACGACGGAGATCGAACCGTCGCCGTACTGCTTGTAGATGCGGACGGCGATGGAGGTGGAGACGCCGACGGTCTGGAGGAAGACCATCACCTCCTTGATGGCCTTCTGCTCCTCCCAGGCGGCGGTGATGTTCTTCGTCCGCTTCGGTCCGAGCCCCGGCACCTCGATCAGCCGGCCCGGCTCCTCCTCCAGGATGTCGAGGGTCGCCAGGCCGAAGTGGGTGGTGATGCGGTCGGCGAAGACCGGGCCGATGCCCTTGACCAGGCCGGAGCCGAGATAGCGCCGGATGCCCTGGATGGTGGCGGGCAGCACGGTCGTGTAGTTGTCCACCTGGAACTGCCGGCCGTACTGCGGGTGCGACCCCCAGCGCCCCTCCATCCGCAGCGACTCCCCCGGCTGGGCACCGAGCAGCGCGCCCACGACCGTGAGCAGCTCGCCCGCGCCGCGGCCGGTGTCGACCCGGGCGACCGTGTAGCCGCTCTCCTCGTTGGCGTACGTGATCCTCTCCAGCACGCCCTCCAGGACGGCGGGGCGGTACGGCTGACCCTCGTTGGACATGCCCCGACCGTAGCGAAGGCCGCCGACAGCGGGGGCGCGCCTGTGGACAACTCCCGGGCCGGGGTGCCGAACCGGTGGAGGAACCGTAGCGTTCCGGACATGAGCGAAAGCAGTGATTCCTTCCAGGACGACGTCCTGGCCGAACTCGGCGAGGACCGCCTGGCGGAGATCGCCGCGCTCGCCGGCACCGACACGACGGGGGCCCGGGCCCTCGTCGGCGGCTCCGTCGCGGAGCTCTCCGGCGAACTGCGCCAGGCGGCGGCGGAGCCCGGCAGCGCGGACGAGGTCAAGGCCGCCGTCGACGAGGTCGTCGCCCAGGAACCCCCGCTCCAGGGCGTCGCCGCCTTCGGCGGCCTCGCGGCCGGCGGCCTGATGGCAGGCGTCCTGGCCAAGCTGGCCAGACCCGCCGCCAACGCCGTCGCCAAGCGCACCGGCCTCCCCCCGGCCACCGTCGCCCGCGCCGTCGACCTCCTGGTCCCCGTGGTCCTCGCGGTCCTCACCCGACGCGCCGCCGGAAAGAAGGGCGGAGGCCTCGGCGACCTGCTGGGCGGCGGAAAGAAGTAGGGGCCCGGCCCCGCCGCACACGGGGCCGGGCCGGGAGGGCCCTCGCCGCGCACGCGGGGGCCTGGCCGTGGGGGCCGGGATCCAGGCTCCCGGATCCATGGTTCTGGATTCTGGATTCTGGATCCGGAGCATGGATCCAGGACTTCGGATCCAAGGCCTGGATCCCGATGCTCGGATCCGGGAGCTTGGATCCAGAACCATGGATCCAGGACCTTGGATCCGGGAGCTTGGATCCGGGAGCTTGAATCCAGGAGCTTGGACCCCGGAGCTTGAATCCAGGAGCTTGGACCCCGGAGCTTGGATCCGGGAGCTTGGATCCGGGCGTCAGACCTTGAGGAAGGCCTCCAGGGTCTCCTCCAGGACCTCCACGCCGTCCCTCGCCCACAGCGTGTCGTTGAAGAGTTCGACCTCCACCGGGCCGGTGTAGCCGACCCGTTCGAGGAGGGCCGACCACCACGTGAGGTCGATCGCGCCGGTGCCGAGCTGGCCTCGGCCGTTGAGGACGCCTTCCGGGAGGGGGGTCGTCCAGTCGGCGAGCTGGAAGGAGTGGACGCGGCCGCCGGCGGCGGCGCGCTCGACGGCCGCGGGGGCGTTCTCGTCCCACCACAGGTGGTACGTGTCGACGGTGACGCCGACCTGGTCGGCCGGGTGGTGTTCCGCGATGTCCAGGGCCTGGTCGAGGGTGGAGATCGCGCAGCGGTCGGAGGCGTACATGGGGTGGAGGGGTTCGATGGCGAGCCGGACGCCGCGTTCGCCGGCGTAGGGGGCGAGGGCGCCGATGGCGTCGGCGATGCGGGCGCGGGCACCGGGCAGGTCGCGGCTGCCGGCGGGCAGGCCGCCGGAGACCAGGACGAGGGTGTCGGTGCCGAGCGCCGCCGCCTCGTCGATCGCCGCGCGGTTGTCGGCCTCCCAGCCGTCGGTGGTGAAGAAGCCGCCCCGGCACAGGGTGGTGACGGTCAGGCCCGCGTCGCGCACGAGCGCGGCCGTCGCCTCGATCCCGTACTCCCGCACCGGGTCGCGCCACAGGCCGATGCCGGGGACGCCGAGCCGGACGCACTCCTCCACCAGCCGGGGCAGCGGGAGCTGCTTCACCGTCATCTGGTTGATGCTGAAGCGGTCGAGGTTCACTGGGGGACTCCGTGGACGGTGAGGAGGGCCCGCATGCGGGACTCCGCGCGGGACGGGTCCGGGAAGAGGCCGAGGCCGTCGGCGAGTTCGTAGGCGCGGGCCAGGTGCGGCAGGGAGCGGGCCGAGTGGAGGCCGCCGACCATGGTGAAGTGCTCCTGGTGGCCGGCGAGCCAGGCGAGGAGGACCACGCCCGTCTTGTAGTAGCGGGTCGGGGGCTCGAAGAGGTGCCGGGAGAGCGCGACCGTCGGGTCGAGGAGCTTGCGGAAGCCCGCCGTGTCGCCGGTGTCCAGGACCCGGACCGCTTCCGCCGCCAGCGGGCCGAGCGGGTCGAAGATGCCGAGGAGGGCGTGGCTGAAGCGCCCGCCCGCCGCGGGCTCCTCGCCCGCGATCAGCTCCGGGTAGTGGAAGTCGTCTCCGGTGTAGCAGCGGACGCCGTCGGGGAGTCGGCGGCGCAGGGCGACCTCGCGGCCCGCGTCGAGGAGGGAGATCTTGACGCCGTCGACCTTGTCGGGGTGGGCGGCGATGACCTCCAGGAAGGTCTCGGTGGCCGCGTCGAGGTCGGCGGAGCCCCAGTAGCCGTCGAGCGCCGGGTCGAACATGGGCCCCAGCCAGTGCAGGACCACCGGCTCGGCGGCCTGCCGGAGCAGGTGGCCGTAGAGGTCGAGGTAGTCCTCCGGCCCGGCGGCCGCGGCGGCCAGCGCGCGCGAGGCCATGAGGATGGCCTGGGCGCCGGACTCCTCGACGACGGCGAGCTGTTCCTCGTACGCGGCCCGGATCTCCGGCAGCGAAGCCGGGCCCGTGAGCTGGTCGGTGCCGACGCCGCAGGCGATGCGGCCGCCCTCCGCCTTCGCCTCGGCGGCGGAGCGGCGGATGAGTTCGGCGGCGCCCGCCCAGTCGAGGCCCATGCCGCGCTGGGCGGTGTCCATGGCCTCCGCGACGCCGAGGCCGTGGGACCACAGGTGGCGGCGGAAGGCGAGGGTGGCGTCCCAGTCGACGGCTGCGGGGCCGTCGGGGGTGGTGTCGGCGTACGGGTCGGCGACGACGTGCGCGGCGGAGAAGACCGTACGGGAGGTGAGCGGGCCGGCCGCGCCGGACACGAGGGGTTCGGTACGGGGGTGGTACGCGCGCGTGCCGCCGCCGGGGACCGGGAGGTGGAGGGTCACAGGGAGACCTCCGGGACGTCGAGACGGCGGCCCTCGGCGGCGGACTTCAGGCCGAGTTCGGCGAGCTGGACACCGCGGGCGCCGGCGAGGAGGTCCCAGTGGTAGGGCTCGTCGAGGACGACGTGGCGGAGGAAGAGCTCCCACTGGGCCTTGAAGCCGTTGTCGAAGTCGGCGTTGTCGGGGACCTCCTGCCACTGGTCGCGGAAGGAGTAGGTGGCGGGGATGTCGGGGTTCCAGACCGGCTTGGGGGTCAGGCCGCGGTGCTGGACGCGGCAGTCGCGCAGGCCGGCGACGGCCGAGCCCTCGGTGCCGTCGACCTGGAACTCGACGAGTTCGTCGCGGTGGACGCGGACGGCCCAGGAGGAGTTGATCTGGGCGATGGCGCCGCCCTCCAGGCGGAAGGTGCCGTAGGCGGCGTCGTCGGCGGTCGCCTCGTACGGCTTGCCCTGCTCGTCCCAGCGGCGCGGGACGTGGGTGGCGATCTCGGCGGAGACGGAGGTGACCCGGCCGAAGAGCTCGTGGAGGACGTACTCCCAGTGCGGGAACATGTCGACGACGATGCCGCCGCCGTCCTGGGAGCGGTAGTTCCAGCTGGGGCGCTGGGCCTCCTGCCAGTCGCCCTCGAAGACCCAGTAGCCGAACTCGCCGCGCACGGACAGGATCTCGCCGAAGAAGCCGCCGTCGATGAGCCGCTTGAGCTTGAGCAGGCCGGGGAGGAAGAGCTTGTCCTGGACGACGCCGTGCTTGATCCCCTTGGCGGCGGCGAGGCGGGCGAGGTCGAGGGCGCCGGCGAAGTCGGCGGCGGTGGGCTTCTCGGTGTACAGGTGCTTGCCGGCCTCGATGGCCTTGGTGAGGGCGTCGGCACGGGCCGAGGTGACCTGGGCGTCGAAGTAGACGTCGATCGAGTCGTCGGCGAGGACGGCGTCGAGGTCGGTGGACCACTCGGTCAGGCCGTGCTTCTCGGCGAGGGCGCGCAGGGCGTGCTCGCGGCGGCCGACGAGGACCGGTTCGGGCCAGAGGACCTCGCCGTTGCCGAGGTCGAGGCCGCCCTGCTCGCGCAGCGCGAGGATCGAGCGGACGAGGTGCTGGCGGTAGCCCATGCGCCCGGTGACGCCGTTCATGGCGATGCGGACTGTCCTGCGTGTCATGGAATGTTCCTCTCCCCTGCGGGCCCGCGCCCTCGCCCTGCTGCGATCTCTGTGTGGAGGCATGACAGAAAGCGCTTCCGGCGCGACGATAGAAAGCGCTTTCTGTCACGGATGACGCTAGCCTGCCGACATCACGCCGGACAAGGGCCCCGCTCCTACGGCCTTGGAGGTACGCACGCGATGTCGGAGGTACGCACGCGATGACCGTCACCCTGGCGGACGTGGCCGCCCGCGCCCGGGTCTCCCCCGCGACCGTCTCCCGCGTCCTCAACGGCAACTACCCGGTCGCCGCCTCGACGCGGGAGCGGGTCCTCAGGGCCGTCGAGGAGCTGGACTACGTCCTGAACGGGCCCGCGAGCTCCCTCGCCGCAGCCACCTCCGACCTGGTCGGAGTGCTGGTCAACGACATCGCCGACCCCTTCTTCGGGATCATGGCGAGCGCCGCGCAGAGCGCGATCGGCGAGGGCGGCTCGGGCCGGGCGGGCGGCGAGAAGCTGGCCGTCGTCTGCAACACCGGCGGCTCCCCCGAGCGCGAGCTGACCTACCTCACGCTGCTCCAGCGGCAGCGGGCCGCCGCCGTGATCCTCATGGGCGGCTCCCTGGAGGACCCGGAGCACCTGGCCGCGACGGCGGCCAAGCTGGCCCGGATGGCGGAGGCCGGGACCCGGGTCGTGCTGTGCGGGCGCCCGCCCGTGCCCGGGGACGCGCACCTCGCCGCGCTCGTCTTCGACAACCGCTCCGGAGGCCGCCGGCTCGCCGAGCACCTGCTCGGCCTCGGCCACACGCGGATCGGTTACGTCGCGGGCCCCGCCGACCGCACCACCACCCGGCACCGCCTGGAGGGCCACCGGGAGGCCCTCGCGGCGGCGGGCGTCACCGAGGGGCCGACCGTGCACGGCCCCTACGACCGCGCCGCCGGTCACGCGGCCGTCGCGGAGCTGCTGGCCCGCGACCCGGAGCTCACGGCCGTCGTCGCCGCCAACGACACGGTGGCCCTCGGCGTCTGCGCGGCCCTGCGGGAGCGGGGCCTGTCGATCCCCGGCGACGTCTCCGTCGCCGGCTTCGACGACCTCCCCTTCTCGGTCGACGCGGTCCCCGCCCTGACCACCGTCCACCTCCCCCTCCACGAGTCCGGGGCACGGGCGGGCCGGCTGGCGATGGGCACGGAGGACGCCCCGCCGACCGGCACGGAGACGGTCCCGGGCGCGCTGGTGGTACGGGACTCGACGGGAGCGCCTCGGCGGTAGCCGGGGCGGGCCGGCGGGCGTGGCGGGCGGGCGTGGCGGACACCCGCCCGACGCCCGGCACCTCCGGCACTCCCGGCGCCCCCGGCACCTTCACCACTCCCGCCACCCCCGGCACTCCCAACATCCCCGGCACCTCCGCCACCCCCGGCACCTCCGGCACCTCCGGCACCTCCGGCACCTCCGCCCGATGGTGACCGTTTCGCGGCTTTCACCCCGATAGCCTGGCCTCATGTGCACGCGTGTCTTGTGGCGGACCGCCGGGCAACCGGTGGTCGTCGGCCGGAACATGGACTGGAAGCAGAGTCTCGGCACCTCGCTGTGGGTGCTGCCGAGGGGCGCCGAGCGGACCGGGGTCGGGGGCGGGGATCCGGCGCCGCTGCGCTGGTCCGCCGCGTACGGGAGCGTGGTCGCGACCGCCTACGACGCCGCCACCACCGACGGGGTGAACGAACGGGGCCTGGGCGCCCACCTCTTGTGGCTGGCCGAGGCGGACTTCGGGGAGCGGCGGCCGGAGCTGCCGGCGGTGAGCGTCTCGCTGTGGACCCAGTACGTGCTCGACCGGTTCGCGACGGTCGCGGAGGCGGTGGCGTCGATGGAGGCCGCGCCGTTCCAGGTCCGGCCGCAGGGCGACGCGCACGCGGGCACCTGGAGCACCGTCCATCTGGCGGTCGAGGACGCGGGCGGGGACTCGGCGGTGATCGAGTTCCTGGACGGCGAGCCGCGGATCCACCACGACCGGTCGTACACGGTGATGACCAACTCCCCGCCGTTCGACGAGCAGCTGGAGCATCTGAAGCGGTACGAGGGGTTCGGCGGCGAGCTGCCGCTGCCGGGGACGACGGAGGCGGCCGACCGGTTCGTCCGGGCCGCGTACTACCTGGACCGGCTGCCGCCGGCCGACAGCCCGGCGCGTGCCTACGCCGCGCTCCTGAGCGTGATGCGGAACGCGGCGCAGCCCTTCGGGACGCCCGATCCGGCCCGGCCGAACATCTCGGCGACGATCTGGCGCACCCTCGCCGATCTGACGAACGGCGTGTACGCCTTCGAGTCCTCGTACTCCCCCGACATCGTCTGGACCCACCTGGACCGGGTCGACTTCGGCCGGGCGGCGCGGCTCGACGTGACGCGGGACGGACTCGTCGGGGACGTGACGGACCGCTACGAGCCCGCGGAGCCGTTCTCCTTCGCGTCGGCGTAGGCGGTCAGGCCGGTGGCGGCGAGGACCGCGTCGACCGTCTCGTCCACCGTCTGGTGGGCGTTGTCGATCCAGACGCCCTCGCCGGACAGTTCCTCGCGCATGGCCTCGTCGAGGAAGGCCCAGTTGGTGGTGAGGCGCTTGTGGCGGGCGTTGTTGCGCTCCCAGGCCTTGTCGGGGCCGGGGGCGAGGAAGACCACGTGCAGCGGGCCCGCCGTCATCCGGTCGCGGTAGAAGCCCAGGTGGGAGCGGCGGACGACGACGTCGTCGACGACCGGCAGGAAGCCGGCCGCGGCGAAGCTGCCGGCGAGGAGGGAGGCGTTGCGGGCCCGGAGGAAGATCTGCCGGTCGGCCTCCGGGTCGCCGTCCGGGGTGGGCCAGTGGCAGCCCCGGACGATCAGGTTCTGGAGCTCGTCGACCTCGATGTGCGCGGACATCGCGAAGCGGGCGGCGAGGGCCGCGGCGACGGTGGACTTGCCGCTGCCGGGGATGCCGCTGAGCAGGACGGTTCCGGGTGCGGCCGGGTCGCGGTCGACGGGTACGAGATCCATCCCCGCACCCTAGATCATCCGATCACCCGATCGTCCGGCCGGGCCGCCCGGCCGGAGGCATCGCGCGGACGGGCGGAGTCGGGTGGTCAAAACGTGAGCGACCCCTGTTCGCCCGCCTGCCACGGGCCGGTGTCCCCGGGGGTGTTGCCGACCCCGTCCTGGAAGGTCATGGTCCCGGAGCCGGTCGCGCGGTGGTAGCGGCCGGGGCGGGAGGCCGGTTCGACGACGGTGGTCGCGTCGAGGACGTGGCCGTCGTCGCCGATCGTGCAGTACGTGCCGCCGATCGCCTTGCGCCAGCCGATGTCCGGGTGGCCGAGCCTCCGGTGGAAGGTCACGGTGCTGCCCTCCGCCAGCGGCTGGCAGCCCTGCGCGTCCCAGTCGCCGGCGGTGCGCAGCTCCACCACGACGTCGAGTTCGTCCTGCCCGTACGGGAGTCCGGAGCCGGTCGCGGTGCCGGTGAAGACCCACTGGCAGGCGGCGGGCGCGCTCGGCTCGCAGGACACCACGGAGCCGTCCGAGCCGAGCTCGTTCAGGGCGAAGTCCTCCTGGGCCGCGGCGGCCGGGTGGGCGAGGAGGGGGATCGTCAGCAGGGCGCCGGCCAGGGCCCCGTACAGCGCTCGTGTGTTCATGGGGTCAGTGAAGGGCTGCCGGGCGCGGGGGCCGGAGCGGCGGGCTCGGGCTGTCCCCCGGAGGGGGCCGGGGAGGGGTCCGAATGCCGGGGGTCCGCCTTCCTCGGGGCCAGGGTCGTCAGGGCCACGCCGCCGACGAGCAGGGCTGCGGCGAGCCACCGCAGGGGGGTGACCGACTCGCCCAGGAGGAGCGCGGCCGAGGACATGCCGAAGACGGGGACGAGGAGGGAGAAGGGGGCCACGGAGGAGGCGGGGTGGCGGCGGAGCAGCCAGCCCCAGGCGCCGAAGCCGAAGACGGTGGTGATCCAGGCGACGTAGAGGATGACGCCGGCGCCGGTCCAGTCGAGGGCGCGCAGCGCGGCCAGGTCGCGCTCGGGGCCTTCCAGGAGGAGGGAGAGGGCGAGCAGCGGCAGGACGGGCACGGTGCTGACCCAGACCATCCAGTTGAGCGGGTCGGGCGGGGCCGCCTTGCGGGTGAGGACGTTGGAGACGCCCCAGCAGGCGGCGGCCGCGACGACCAGGACGAAGCCGGTGACTGGCCCGGAGGCGCCCTCGTCGACGGCGGCGACGCCGATGCCGGCGAGGGCGACGCCCATGCCGAGGACGGCGGGCCGTCCGGGGCGCTCGCCGAGGGCCGCGAAGGCGAACAGGGCGGTGAAGACGGCCTGGACCTGCAGGACGAGGGAGGAGAGTCCGGCGGGCGCACCGAGGTCCATGCCGGTGAAGAGGAGGCCGAACTTCGCGACGCCCAGGGCGAGTCCGACGGCGACGATCCACTTCCAGGCGACCTTGGGCCGGCCGACGAAGAAGACGGCGGGGAGGGCGGCGACGAGGAAGCGGAGGGCGGAGAAGAGCAGCGGCGGGAAGTGGTCGAGGCCGATCTCGATGACGACGAAGTTGACCCCCCAGACCGCGGCGACGAGCGCGGCGAGGGCGATGTGTGCGGGGCGCATGCGGTCGAGCATGGCGGGCCGCAACCGTGTAGCACCAGCGCGGGTTTCTTCATGGTTGGATGAAGCAATACTGAATCCAAATATTGGATCCAGTACTTTGAATCCGGATTCTGGATCCAAATACTGGATTTCGGATACTGAATCCAAGGGGTTCCCGTGCTCGATCTCGGCCGGCTGCGCGCCCTGTACGCGGTCTCCGTCCACGGCAGCGTGGGCGCCGCGGCGGCGGCCCTCGGCTACACGCCGTCGGCGGTCTCCCAGCAGATCGCGAAGCTGGAGCGGGAGACCCGTACGACCCTGCTCGAACGGAGCGGCCGGGGCGTCCGCCTCACCGACGAGGCCCGGCAGCTCTGCGACACCGCCCGGCAGTTGCTGTCCCTGGTGGAGGAGGCGGAGGTACGGCTCGAAGAGCGGCGCGGGCTGCCCGCCGGGCGGCTGTCGATCGGCTGCTTCCCCAGCGCGGCGCGCGGGCTGATGCCCCGGGTGCTGGCGGAGCTGGCGCGGCGCCATCCCGGTCTGGACGCCCGGCTGACGGAGGTCGACCCGCATCTCTCGGTGGACCTGGTGGCGCGCGGGGTGCTCGATCTGGCGGTGGCCCACGACTGGGACATCGCGCCGCTGCCGGCGCCTCCCGGGGTGGAGCAGGCGGTGATCGGCGACGACGGCTGTGACGTCCTGGTCCACCGGGACCATCCGCTGGCGGCGCGGACCTCGGTGCGGCGGGAGGAACTGGCGGAGGAGCGGTGGATCTCGCAGCCGCCGGGGACCGTGTGCCACGACTGGCTGATGCGGACGCTGCGGGCGGCCGGGGCCGAGCCCCGGATCGTCCATCAGGCGGAGGAGAACCACACGCAGGTCGCCCTGGTCGCGGCCGGTCTGGGCGTCGCGCTCGTGCCGCGGCTCGGACGCGGCGGGCTGCCGCCGGAGGTGGCGCCGCTGCGGCTCGACCCGGCTCCGACGCGGCGGCTGCACGCGCTGTGGCGGGCGGGGGCGGCGCGGCGGCCGGCGATCCGGGAGACGGTCCGCACGCTCCAGGAGCTGTGGCCGTCGATCGCGGCGGCGGCCTGAAACCGGTCGCGGCGGCCCGAACCGGGACGGAGCTCTCTTCTCGGCGATTCGTGCGGGAATCCTTGACCGGGCAGTTACTTTCAGACTATCCGTTCACCTTGGAAGTTTCTTTCACCCTTGCACGGCCGGAAGGAGCACCAGTGCCCCACCCCACCCGACGCACCCTGCTCGCCGTCACGGCGGCCGCGGCGGCCGCCGCGACGGGGGCCGCCGCCCCCGCCCACGCCACCGACGCCCGCACCGAGGAGCGGCTGCGCCGGATCGTCGGCCGGATGTCGCTGGAGGAGAAGGTCGGCCAGCTCTTCGTCTCGCGGGTGTACGGCCACTCGGCCACCGCCCCCGACCAGGCCGACGTCGACGCCAACCTCCGCGAACTCGGCGTCCGCACCGCCGCCGAACTGATCGGGCGCTACCACCTCGGCGGCGTCATCTACTTCGCCTGGGCCCACAACACCCGCTCCCCGCACCAGATCGCCGAGCTGTCCAACGGCATCCAGGCCGCCTCCCGGCTCCCCGTGCTGATCTCCACCGACCAGGAGCACGGCATCGTCTGCCGGGTCGGCGAGCCCGCCACCCTGCTGCCCGGCGCGATGGCGCTCGGCGCGGGCGGCTCCCCCGCGGACACCCGCAAGGCCGCCCGGATCGCCGGGGCCGAGCTGGCCGCCCTCGGCATCCGGCAGAACTACGCCCCGGTCGCCGACGTCAACGTCAACCCCGCCAACCCGGTCATCGGCGTCCGCTCCCTCGGCTCCGACCCGCGCGCGGTCTCCGCCCTCGTCACCGCGCAGATCCGCGGCTACCAGGGCGCCGGCGTCGCGGCCACCGCCAAGCACTTCCCCGGCCACGGCGACACCGCCGTCGACAGCCACTACGGCCTGCCGGTCATCACCCACAGCCGCGCGCAGTGGTCCGAGCTCGACGCCCCGCCGTTCCGCGCCGCGATCGCCGCCGGCATCGACGCGATCATGACCGCGCACCTCGTCGTCCCGGCGCTCGACCCGTCCGAGGACCCGGCGACGCTCTCGTACCCGATCCTCACCGGGGTGCTCCGCGAACAGCTCGGCTACGACGGGGTGGTGGTCACCGACGCCCTCGACATGCAGGGCGTGCGCACCAAGTACGGCGACGACCGGGTGCCGGTGCTCGCCCTGAAGGCCGGGGTGGACCAGCTGCTCAACCCGCCGAAGCTCGACGTCGCGTGGAACGCGGTCCTCGGGGCCGTACGGAACGGGGAACTGACGGAGGAGCGGCTGGACGAATCGGTTCTGCGGATCCTGCGGCTGAAGGCCCGGCGGGGCCTGTTCACCGGGCCCGCCACCACTCCGGCGGAGGTCGACGCGACCGTCGGCACCGCCCGGCACCTCGCCGAGGCCGACCGGATCGCCGAACGGACCACCACCCTCCTCGTCAACGAGGACGGCTTCCTGCCGCTCTCCCCCGCCGCGCACGGCAGGGTCCTGGTCGTCGGCGCCGACCCCGCCTCCCCCTCCGGTACGACGGGACCGCCGACGGCCACGCTCGCCGGGGCCCTGCGCGAACTGGGCTTCACCGCGACCGCGCTCTCCACCGGGATCACCCCGACGGCGGCCCGGATCGAGGAGGCGGTGGCCGCCGCCGCGGGGCAGGACGTGATCGTGGTGGGCACCTACAACGTCACCGCGACCAGCCCGCAGCGCACCCTGGTGGAGCGGCTCGTGGCGACCGGGGTGCCGGTGGTGACGGTGGCGATCCGCAATCCGTACGACGTCGCCCGGCTCTCCGGGCAGCGGGCCACGCTCGCCGCGTACTCCTGGACCGACGTCGAACTCCGCGCCGCCGTCCGGGTCCTCGCCGGCCGGGCGACGCCGCGCGGGCGGCTGCCGGTGCCGGTGCGGAGCGCCGAGGACCCGGCGGTCACGCTCTACCCGGTGGGGTTCGGGCTCTCCTACGCCTGACGGCACGAGGGGTGCGCCCGCCGGGCGCACCCCTCGTCGCGGGCTACGGCCGCAGGCCGTGGCCCGGCGTCGCGTCCTCGTCCACCGGGCGGTCCAGGCGGGCGTCGAAGGCCGCGAGCGGGCGGGCCGCCTCGACGGCCGGGGCGTCGACGCCGGCCCAGGCCAGGATGCGGGCGGTGGCGTTCTCCCGCTCGGCGTCGGCGAGTCCGGCGACGTTGGCGCCGTGGTTGGCGCCGGGCGCGTAGTAGACGTAGCTGTCGCGGGCGCCCTTGCCGAGGCGGAAGGGCTCGGCGCCCCACGGGTCGTGCTCGCCGTAGACGAAGAGCATCCGGTTCGCGTTCTTGCGGACCCAGTCGTCGACGTCGCGCATCACCCACGGCTTGAACGTCATGGGGATCTCGCGGGGCACGAAGTTCGAGGCGGGCTGGTAGCCGTAGCGGCTGAGCCCGGCGAGGTGCGGCTGCCGGATGGAGGGCGAGCCGAGCTCGGTGGCCGCCTGGTAGTAGTACGGCGTGTAGTACTCCAGGCCCTGGTCGGTGTAGGCGGACCAGCCGGCGTAGGTGTCGATCGTCTCGTAGACGGTGTCGTCGCTCGCGGTCTTCGCGTCCGGGATCGTGGCGCAGACGTCCTCGCCGTAGTACTGCCAGAAGCCCCACACGAAGTCGAGGACGGTCGCCTCCCACGCCTTGTCGACCGAGCCGAGCGTGTTGAAGGTGACGCCCTCGGCCTCGGCCCAGGTCGTGAACTTCTCCTGGAGCGGGCCGCGCCGGAGCAGGGCCTCGCGCTGCATGGAGTTCAGCCGGTCGCGGCACTCCTTGGTGCCGACGTTCGCGAAGAACCGGTCGTAGGCCGAGTCCTCCTTGTTCACCACGTCGTTGGGGGCCACGTAGGCGACGACGCCGTCCATGTCGCGCGGGTAGAAGCGCTCGTAGTAGGTGGCGGTCATGCCGCCCTTGGAGGCGCCGGTGGAGAGCCAGTTCTCGCCGTAGACCTTCTTCAGCGCGGTGAAGATGCGGTGCTGGTCGGAGGCGGCCTGCCAGATGTCGAGCTTGGACCAGTCGGCGGGCTGCGGGCGGGACGGCGTGAAGAAGCGGTACTCCATCGAGACCTGGTTGCCGTCGACGATCCGGGTCGGCTCGGCCCTGCCCGGGGTGGTGCTCAGACCGTACCCGCTGGTGCGGAAGACGGTGGGGCGGTCGGTGCCCTTGTGGAGGACCGAGATCCGCTGCTTGAACGTGCCGGCCCAGGGGCGCTTGTGGTCGATCGGCTGCTCGAAGTCCAGGACGAAGAAGCGGTAGCCGGCGTACGGCTTCTCCTCGATCAGGCTCATCCCCGGGATCGCCAGGAGGCGGTCCTTGATGTCCGAGCTCTGCGCGTCCGCGACGACGCTGCGGGACTCCGTCTCCGCGGCGGTGGCGGTGGCCACGCCGGTGGAGCCCACGGTGCCTATGAGCACCGAAAGCGACAGCATCAGTCTCAGCGACTTACGCATTCACCCTCCCATGATTCACAACGGTGCCGTGAACCTAGCGGGGTGAACGTCCGGGCCGCCAGACCCGGTTGAGCCTTACCTGTGGCTCAGCACAGGATCCAGCCGGTGGCGGCGGAGCGTCCGGAGACGGTGGCGGTGGCGCGGACGCAGCGGTTGAGCGCGTGCACGGTCACCGGTCCGGCCTGCCGGCCCCAGCGCCCGCTGACGACGGCGGCCCGGCCGCCGCGCGGCTGGAGGGTGACCTTCATGGGACGCGGGGCGCCCGGCCGCTTGGCGAGGACCAGGGCGCAGGCGTAGTGCCGGGTGCGGTAGAGGCGCAGCTCGCCGGTGGCGAAGGAGACCGTGCGGGCGGGCCTGCCCTGGCAGACGGAGACCGCTTCGGCGGTGCCGACGCCGGGCCCGGCCAGGGTCAGCAGCCCGGCGGCGAAGGCGAGCGTGAGGGCGTACGCGACGGGGTGCACCCGCGCGCGTGCGAGGGCCCGCCGGACCGCAGTACCTCCGGGCATGCCCGTCTCCTCCCCCGCCACGCTTCCTGCCGTACACGCATACGACGTACGGGACGCCCGTACGGTTGCCCTGGTGGCGCCGATCAGCCGTTGAAGTACGCCATGACGAGGCCGAGGAAGAGCAGCTCGGCGCCGATCAGCGTCCACAGGGCGGCCCAGCGGGCCGGGGTGGGCGGGGCGCCGTAGGGGACGGTGAGCGCCCGGAGCCAGGCGCCGCCCCCGACGGCCAGGGTGACCCAGTAGAGCCAGCCGGGGACCGCGCCGCACGTCCCCCGCATCACGCACTCCGTGCCGCTCTCGGAGGCCAGGGCGAGCACGACGCCGAGCAGGACCGCCAGGAGGAACAGCAGCCCGGCGCAGAGCGCGCTGCGGCGCAGCAGCCGGACCGCCCGGTCGGGGGCGGGGGCGGTGGGGGCGGGCCCGGAGGCGATGGGTGCGGTGGGGGTGGGGTCGTTCACGGCACCGATCCAACCCCGCCCGCCGCGCCCGGGCATGAGCCCCCGTACTCAGATCGCGGCCGGTTCCTCCTCCGGCTCGGCCTCCGGGTCCGCCTCGCCGATGAAGGTGCGCCACAGGGTCGCGTAGCGGCCGTCGCGGGCGAGGAGCTCGTCGTGGCTGCCGTCCTCGGCGACCCGGCCGTGGTCCATGACGACGACCCGGTCCGCGCGGGCCGCCGTGGTCAGGCGGTGGGCGACGATCAGGGTCGTACGGCGGCCGGAGAGGCGCTCGGTGGCGGCGTTCACCTGCGCCTCGGTGGCCAGGTCCAGGGCGGCCGTGGCCTCGTCGAGGAGGAGGACGTCCGGGTCGACCAGCTCGGCGCGGGCCAGGGCGATCAGCTGCCGCTGGCCCGCCGAGAGGTTCCGGCCGCGCTCGGCGACCTCGTGGAGGTAGCCGCCGTCCAGGGTGGCGATCATGTCGTGCGCGCCGGCCGCGCGGGCCGCGGCCTCCACCTCGGCGTCGGTGGCGCCGGGCCGCCCGTAGGCGATGGCGTCGCGGACCGTCCCGGCGAAGAGGTACGCCTCCTGGGGGACGACGCCGAGCCGGTGCCGGTACGCGGTGAGGTCGAGGTCCCTCAGGTCGGTGCCGTCCGCGGTGACCCGGCCCGAGGTCGGGTCGTAGAAGCGGGCGACCAGCTTGACCAGGGTGGACTTGCCGGCGCCGGTCTCGCCGACGAAGGCGACGGTCTGTCCGGCGGGGATCCGCAGGTCGATGCCGGTGAGGGCGGTCTCCTCCCTGCCCTCCTCCGGGCCCTCCCCCGCTCCGTACCCGAAGGACACGGACTCGAAGGCGAGGTCGCCGCGGAGCGAGGGCACCGCGCGGGGCTTCTCGGCGGGGGCCGTCGACGTCGGCTCGCGGAGCAGTTCCTGCATGCGGCCGAGGGAGACGGCGGCCTGCTGGTAGCCGTCGAAGACCTGGGAGAGCTGCTGGACGGGGGCGAAGAAGAGGTCGATGTAGAGGAGGTAGGCGACGAGGGCGCCGGTGGTGAGGGTGCCGGCCTCGATCCGGTTGGCGCCGACGATCATCACGGCCGCGGCGGCGGCCGAGGAGAGCAGGGTGACGAACGGGAAGTAGACCGAGATCAGCCACTGGCCGCGCACGCGCGCGTCCCGGTAGGCGTCGCCGCGCTCGGCGAACCGGGCGGCGCCCGCCCGCTCCCGGCCGAAGGCCTGCACGATCCGCAGCCCGGCGACGGACTCCTGGAGGTCGGCGTTGACGACGCTGATCCGCTCGCGGGCCAGCTCGTACGCCTTCACGCTGGAGCGGCGGAAGTAGTACGTGGCGACGGCGAGGAACGGCAGCGAGGCGAAGACGACCAGGGCCAGCTGGAGGTCGAGGACGAGCAGCGCCACCATGATCCCGAAGAAGGTGACGACCGAGACGAAGGCGGTGACCAGGCCCGTCTGGAGGAAGGTCGACATGGCGTCGACGTCCGTCGTCATCCGGGTCATGATCCGGCCGGTCAGCTCCCGCTCGTAGTAGTCGAGGCCGAGCCGCTGGAGCTGGGCGAAGATCTTCAGGCGGAGCGCGTAGAGGACCCGCTCGCCGGTGCGGCCGGTCATGCGGGTCTCGGCGGTCTGCGCCACCCACTGCACGAGGACGGTGACGAGCGCGAGCGCGGAGGCGGCCCAGACGGCGCCGACGGCCAGCCGGTTCACGCCCTCGTCGATGCCGTGCCGGATGAGGACCGGCAGCAGCAGGCCGGCGCCGGCGTCGAGGGCGACCAGGCCGAGGCTGATGAGGAGGGGCGCGCCGAAGCCGCGCAGCAGCCGGCGGAGCCCGTACTCGGTCTCCGGCTCGACGGCCCGGGCCTCGTCCACGTCCGGGGTGTCGGCGGCGGGCGGGAGGGCGGCGACGGCGGCGAGCAGCTCGGGGGTGGCTCCGGCGGCCTTCGCCTCCCGGTCGGGCGCCTCGTCCCGCACCCAGAGGGCGGGGGTGATGCCGCGCTCGGCGTCGAACTCGGCGTCCAGCTCGGCCCGCAGCCCCGCGTCCTCGACCAGCTCCTCGGTGGCCTTCAGGACGTGGCCGGGCGAGACGCCGCCGAGCTCGTCGGGGTCGGTGAGGAGGCGGCGGTAGAGGGCGGAGCGCTCCTGGAGCTCCTCGTGGGTGCCGAGGTCGGCGAGCCGGCCGCCGTCGAGGACGGCGATCCGGTCGGCGAGGCCGAGGGTGGAGCGGCGGTGCGCGATGAGCAGGGTCGTACGCCCCGCCATCACGGACTTCAGGGCCTCGTGGATCTCGTGCTCGACCTTGGCGTCGACGGCGGAGGTGGCGTCGTCCAGGACGAGGAGGCGGGGGTCGGTGAGGATCGCGCGGGCCAGGGCAACGCGCTGGCGCTGGCCGCCGGAGAGGGTGAGGCCGTGCTCGCCGACCTTGGTGGCGTAGCCGTCCGGCAGCTCGGCGATGAAGCGGTCCGCGCGGGCGGCCCGGGCGGCGGCCTCGACCTGCTCGTCGGTGGCGTCGGGGACGCCGTACGCGATGTTGGCCCGGACGGTGTCGGAGAAGAGGAAGGAGTCCTCGGGGACGAGGCCTATCGCGGCCCGCAGCGACTCCAGGGTCAGCTCGCGGACGTCGTGGCCGCCGACGAGGACGGCGCCGCGGTCGACGTCGTAGAAGCGGGGCAGGAGGAGGGAGACGGTCGACTTGCCGGAGCCGGAGGAGCCGACGAGGGCGACGGTCTCGCCTTCCCGCAGCTCCAGCGAGAAGCCGTCGAGGACGGGCTTCCCGCCTCCGTCGCCGTAGCCGAAGCTCACGTCGTCGAACTCGACGGTCGCGGGGGCGTCGGCCGGCAGCTCCTTGGTGCCGTCGTCGATGACCGGCTCGGTGTCGATCAGCTCGACGACCCGCTCCACGCCGGCGCGTGCCTGCTGGCCGACGGTGAGGACCATGGCGAGCATCCGTACGGGGCCGACGAGGGAGGCCAGGTAGGAGGAGAAGGCGACGAAGGTGCCGAGGGTGATCTGGCCCTTGTACGCGAGCCAGCCGCCGAGCGCGAGCACGGCGACCTGCCCGAGGGCGGGGACGGCCTGCAGGGCGGGCGTGTAGAGCGAGTTCAGCCGGATCGTCCGCAGCCGCGCGGCGAACAGCTTCCGCCCCGCGTCCCGGATCTTCCCGGTCTCCTGGTCCTCCTGCCCGAAGCCCTTCACGACCCGGACGCCGGTGACGGCCCCGTCGACGACCCCGGCGACGCCGGCGGCCTCCTGCTGGGCGGCCCAGGTGGCCGGGTGGAGGCGGGTACGGCTCCGCTTGGCGATCCACCAGAGGGCGGGGGCGACGGCGAGCGCGACGAGGGTCAGCGGGATCGACAGCCAGGCCATGACGGCCAGCGAGATCAGGAACAGCAGGACGTTCCCGATGGTCATCGGGAGCATGAACAGCAGACCCTGGATGAGCTGCAGGTCGCTGGTGGCCCGCCCCACGACCTGCCCGGTCGACAGCTCGTCCTGCCGCCGCCCGTCGAGCCGCAGGATCGTCCCGTACATGTCGTCCCGGAGGTCGCGCTGCACGTCGAGCGCGAGCCGGCCGCCGTAGTAGCGCCTGATGTACGTCAGCCCGTAGACGAGCACGGCGGCGCCGAGCAGCAGCCCGGTCCACACGGCCAGGGACCGCGTCCCCGCCCCGATCACGTCATCGATGATCACCTTGGTGATCAGCGGCACCAGCGCGAGCAGCGCCATGCCGGCCAGCGACGACCCCAGCGCGAGCACGACGTCCGTCTTGTACCGCCAGGCGTAGCCCCACAGCCGCCGCGCCCACCCCTCTTGCCGCTCCACCACCGCCACCGTGGCGCCTCCCGTCCGTCCCGGTCTACCGGAAGGCCACAACACGCCCGACGTGCGTTTTCATCCCGCCGCAACAAAGACCGGGCGGTGGTCCTAGGACCACCGCCCACGCGCGCGTGGAGGGGTCAGAGGTGCGTCGGTTCGAACATCTTCAGGAGGGCCGGGAGGACGACGACCGAGGGGCCGGGGGTGGTGAGGGACTTCGACAGGTCGGCCGTGAGGGTCTCGGGGGTGGTCAGGGTGGCCGGGACGCCGAAGGATTCGGCGAGGGCGACGAAGTCGGGGCGGGTGAGGTCCGTGCCGGTGGCCTCGCCGTAGACGTCGGTCATGTACTCGCGGAGGATGCCGTAGCCGCCGTCGTCGACGATCAGCCAGGTGACGTCGAAGCCGTGCTGCTTCGCCGTGGCCAGCTCCGCGAGCGAGTACATCGCGCCGCCGTCGCCGGAGACCGCGAGGACCGGCGTCGTCGGGTCGGCCGCCGCCGCGCCGAGGGCGGAGGGGAAGGCGTAGCCGAGGCCGCCGGCGCCCTGCGCGGAGTGCATGGTGTTGGGGTGCCGGGGGTCGAAGGCGGACCACGCCCAGTAGGCGAGGATCGTCATGTCCCAGAAGCTCGGCGCGCGGGGCGGCAGCGCCTCGCGGACGGAGGCGACCAGGCGGCGCTCCAGGGTCAGGTCCTGGGCGTCCAGGCGGGCCGCGACCCGGTCCAGGACCGCGCGGACCCGGTCGGGGGCGGTGGCGTCCGTGCGGGGCTCCGTCGTCTCCAGGAGGGCCTGGAGGGCGAGGCGGGCGTCGGCGTGGATGCCGAGCGCGGGGTGGTTGGACTCCAGCTTGCCCGCGTCCGCCTCGATCTGGATCACCCGGCCGCGCGGGGCGAAGGTGTGGTAGTTCGAGGACAGCTCGCCGAGCCCGGAGCCGACCACGAGGAGGACGTCGGCGTCCTCCAGGAAGTCCGTGGTGTGCCGGTCCTCCAGCCAGGACTGGAGGGACAGCGGGTGCTTCCAGGGGAACGCGCCCTTGCCGCCGAAGGTGGTGACGACCGGCGCGTCGAGCCGCTCGGCGAGCGCGCGGAGCTTGCCGGAGGCGTCGGAGCGGATCACCCCGCCGCCGGCGATGATCGCGGGCCGCTCGGCCGTCGACAGGAGGTGCGCCGCCAGCGCGGTCAGTTCCGGGCGCGGCGCGAGGTCCTCGGGCGTGGCGTCCATCGCCGTGACGACGGGGAGGAACGTCTCCGCCGTGAGGACGTCCTGCGGGATCTCGACCCAGACCGGTCCGTGCGGGGCGGTGAGCGCCGACTCCCACGCGGCGGCGATCGCGGACGGGATCTGGGAGTGCGTACGGGCCGTGTGGACGGACTTCACGACGTCCCGGAAGCCGGCCTGCTGGTCGCGGAGCTCGTGGAGGTAGCCGTGCCGGCCGCCGCCGAGCCCGGCGGCGGGGACCTGGCTGCCGATGGCGAGGACCGGCGCGGAGGCGGCGGCCGCCTCCTGGAGCGCGGCGAGCGCCATGAGCGCGCCGGGGCCGGTGGAGAGCAGCAGCGGCGCGGCCTCGCCGGTGATCCGGCCGTACGCGTCGGCGGCGAAGCCCGCGTTGTTCTCGGCGCGCAGGCCGACGTAGCGGAGGTCCGAGCGGCGCAGGGCGTCGAACACGCCGAGGGCGTGCTGGCCGGGGAGGCCGAAGACCGTCGTGGCGCCGAGGCCGGTGAGGGTCTCGACGACGAGGTCGCCGCCGCGTCGCCCCGGGGGTGGGTTCAGGGCGGCTTCCGTCTGCGCGGCGGTGGGGCGCAGGACCAGGTCGTGGTCGTGGGTCATGTCGGAGGTCCCTGGGCGTCGTGGGCGGGTGCGGGCCGGTGGTCCGGGGTGTGCCCGCCCGTTCCGTCCTCCCCCGAGGACGTCGTCCGGGGGACCCAGCGGAACGGAAGCCCACACCCCGGGCCGCCGTCGGCCTCTACTGTGCCGTACGGCTCGCCGCGATCTGGCGGCTCATGATCGTGGTGAGCTCGTACGCCGTGTGGGAGGCGGCGACGGCCGTGATCTCGGCGTGGTCGTAGGCCGGGGCGACCTCCACCACGTCCGCGGAGACCAGGTTGCAGGAGGAGAGGCCGCGGAGGATCTCCAGGAGCTCGCGGGAGGTCATGCCGCCCGCCTCGGGGGTGCCGGTGCCGGGGGCGTGGGCCGGGTCGAGGCAGTCGATGTCGATGGAGATGTACAGCGGGCGGTCGCCGATGCGCTGGCGGAGCTGGTCGGCGACCTCGTCGGCGCCGCGGCGGTAGATGTCGGCGGAGGTGACGATGCCGAAGCCCATCTTCTCGTCGTCCGTCAGGTCCTGCTTGCCGTACAGCGGGCCGCGGGTGCCGACGTGGGAGAGGGCCTCGGTGTCGAGGATGCCCTCCTCGACGGCGCGGCGGAACGGCGTGCCGTGGGTGTACTCGGCGCCGAAGTAGGTGTCCCAGGTGTCCAGGTGGGCGTCGAAGTGGAGCAGGGCGACGGGGCCGTGCTTCTTGGCGACGGAGCGGAGCAGCGGGAGGGCCACGGTGTGGTCGCCGCCGAGGGTCATCATGCGGGCGCCGGTGGCGAGGAGGTCGTCGGCGGCGGCCTCGATGGTCTCGACGGCCTCGTTGATGTTGAAGGGGTTGGCGGCGATGTCGCCGGCGTCCGCGACCTGCGCGAGGGCGAAGGGGGAGGCGTCCTGCGCCGGGTTGTAGGGGCGCAGGAGGCGGGAGGCCTCGCGGATGGCGTTGCCGCCGAAGCGGGCGCCGGGGCGGTAGGAGACGCCGCTGTCGAAGGGGATGCCGACCACGGCGACGTCGGCGGTGCCGACCTCGTCGAGCCGCGGCAGCCGGGCGAACGTCGCGGGACCGGCGTACCGCGGGATGCGGGACGAGTCGATCGGGCCGCGCGGGGTGCTCTGGTCGCTGCTCATGGTCGGTGCCTCCTGGGCTGTCGTCGGGGTGCGGCTCGACCGTAAGTCGCCCGAAAGCCACATTGAAGTGTACGTTTCCTCCACTGTCGGGGCGGTTGATGTACGGAAGGACCATGGTCATGGCGCGCACCGATCCGGGCTCCGCCCCTCCGGCGCCACCGGTGCCGCTCGCCGCGCTGCTGGCCCGGCGGGAACTGGGTCTCCGGCTGCTCACCGGCACGGACGAGGTGGCGCTGCACGGGGTGCACACCTCGGAGATGGCCGACCCGTATCCGTATCTGCTCGGCGGTGAGCTGCTGCTGACGGCGGGCGTGCAGCTGGCGGATCCGGCGCGGTTCGTGGCGCGGGTGGTGGAGGCGGGGGCGGCGGCGCTCGGCTTCGGGGTGACGCCGGTGTACGACACGGTGCCGGCGGAGCTGGTCGAGGCGTGCGTGCGGCACGGGCTGCCCCTGGTCGAGGTGCCGCCCGGAACGCCGTTCGCGGCGGTGGCGCGGGCGCTGTGGCGGCTGATGGCGGAGGCCAGGCTGTCGGAGCTGCGCCGGGTGACGGAGGCGCAGCAGTCCCTCGCGACGGCCGCCGCGCGTCCGGCGCCGGTCCCGGCCGTGCTGCACGCGCTGGCCTCGCGGCTCGGCGGCCGGGCGGTCCTGTACGGCGGCGACGGCGCGGAGTGGGCGGCGGCGGGCCGGGAGCTGCCCCCGGAGGCGGCGCGGGCCCTCGCGGAGCTGTCCGGGGTCGTCGGTCCGCGCCCGGGCGGTCCGGCGTCGGCGAGCGGCGAGGGCGGCGGGTGGAGGCTGGCGGCGTACGCGCTCGGCGGCGGCGACGGGCTGACGCTCGGCGTGGCGACGGAGCGCCGCGATCCCGGCGACCACACGGTCGCCGGGGTGGCGGTGGTGCTGCTGTCCCTGCTGACCGCCCCGCACCGGGCGACCGACGCGGCGGTGAGGGACGGGGTGCTGACCCGGCTGCTGCTCGGCGCCCCGGCGGCGGAGGCGGCCGCCGCACTGTCCCCCGGCCCGTGGACGGTGGTGCACGCCCGGGGCGGCGACGGCACGCCGTTCGCCCCGGCCGGCCTCGCGGCGGCGCTCGGCACGGACCTGGTCGAGGCGGGCCCGCCGGTACGGCTCCTGCTGCCGCCGGAGGCGCCGGTGACGGCCCAGCCCGGCTGGACCCTCGGGGTCTCCGCCCCGGCGGAGCCGTCCGCCCTCGCGGCGGCCGACGCGCAGGCGGGCCGGGCGCTGCGGCGGGCGGAGGCGACCCGGTCGGCCCTGGTCCGCCACCGGGCGGACGGCCTCGCCGGTCTGGTCGACCCGGCGGAGGCCGCCGCCCACGCGCGCGTGCTCCTCGCTCCCCTCGGCGAGGCGCAGGCCGAGACCCTGCGCGCCTGGCTCTCCCTGCACGGCAGCTGGGACCGGACGGCCGCCGCGCTCGGCGTCCACCGCAACACGGTCCGCCAGCGGATCGCCCGCTGCGCGGTCCTCCTCGACCGGGACCTGGACGATCCGGACGTGCGGATGGAGCTGTGGTTCGCGCTCGGGCGAAGGTGATCAGTAGAGCTTGTTGACGGCGGTCTTCGTCGTGGTGCGGAAGCCGGTCAGCGGGGCGTCGGCGAGGTCGCCCATCTGGCCCCAGCGGACGAAGGTGACGGTGCGGCCGTCGCGGCCGACGGAGAAGAGGTGGATGTCGGTGTTGCCGATCTGCGGGTCGGCGGTGTCCAGGCTGTAGACCCAGGCGCCCTCCTCGACGGCGAGCTTGCCGTGGTAGGCGCTGACGGCGTCCAGGCCCGGGTTCTGCTGCTCCAGGCGGGTGCCGCAGCCGGCGAGGGACTTGCGGAGGGTGTCGACCAGCTTCACGGCGTCGGCCTCGGTGCGGGCGACGGTCGTGATCTGGACGGCGTTGGTGTCGAGCTCGGTGCCGAACTCGCGGTAGCGGGTGTTCTGCGCCGGGATCTTGTACTCGGCGCAGAGGGCGCCGCCGTTCTCCGGCACGCCGGTGAAGACCGGGGTGGCGGTCCACGGCGTCGACGACGGCGGCAGCTGGGAGGCGGCGAGGAAGGCGGGCTGGGCGGCGGCCTGCGCCGGGCCGGTGGCGAGGGCGGCGAGGCCCAGGGCGGCGGCAGCGGTGGCGAGTGCGGTACGGAACCTGGTCATGGTGGTGGATCCCCCGTCGGGTCGTTCGGTCGGTGCACCACCAGCCTCGGGCCCCGGCCCGCCCCTCGCAACGGTGACGCGCCCATCACCCGTCCCGGAACCATTCCACCCCCGCTGACGTGCAAGGACGTGAGGGATGGGACGCAGGGTCGAGGGGGATGGAATGCCGAAGGACGCCGCCGTCGAGGAGTTCGCGCGGCTCGTGCGCGCGCTGAAGGCGCGCGACGGGAGGAGTTACGAGGCGCTGGGCCGGCGCCTGAGCGTCAGCGCGTCCACCCTCCACCGGTACTGCTCCGGCGCGACCGTCCCGGAGGGCTTCGCCGTCGTCGGCCGGCTGGCCGCGCTGTGCGGCGCGGACGAGGAGGAGCGGCGCGCCCTGGAGGAGGCCTGGACCCGGGCGGACGGCGTCCGGCGCCCGCCGAACCCGGAGACCGGGCACGCGCGCGCGGCGGAGCCCGAGGCCGCGCACGCGCGCGTGCCCGCTCCGGACCCGGGCCCGGAACCGGGACCCACCCCGCCGCGAGAGCCGGCGGCCGGGCCGGGGGACGCGCCGCCGTCGGCCGGGGGCGCCGCCCCGGGCCTCCCGTCCGGGCGGCGGCGCCGGCGGTGGGCGTGGGCGGGCCTGGTCGGCGGGGCGGTGGCGGTGCTCGGGGCGGTGACGCTCGGAGCCGTACTCCTGCCGGAGAAGCGGGAGGCTCCCGCGCCTCCGCCGTTGACGTGGACGGTCGGTTCGGACCTGTGGGCGAGCGGGTGCGGGCACACCTATCTCGCGGAGCGCACGCCCGCTCCCCCGCCGGTGCCGGCCGACGCGCGGCGGTGGGCGCGGGCGGCGGGGGCGGTGCACGGCGGGGAGACGCTGGTGCGGGTGTCGGTGCAGGGGAAGGGCGCGGCGGCGGTCGTGCTCCAGGCGCTGCACGTGCGCGTGGTGGAGCGGGGGGCGCCGCTGCCGTGGGCGGCGTACCGGATGGACGAGGGGTGCGGCGGGGCGGTGACGCCGCGCCGTTTCGAGGTGGACCTGGACCGGCCGCGGCCGGTGGCCCGGTCCCTGGACGGGTACGACGCCTCCGGGGAGGAGGGCCGGACGCTGCCCGCCGTCGTCTTCCCGTACGCGGTCACCGCCACCGAGCCCGCGGAGCTCCTCGTCTCGGCGCGGACGGCGGGGTGCGACTGCAGCTGGTACCTGGAACTGGAGTGGAGCGCGGAGGGAAGGACCGGCACGGTGCGGATCGGGGACGAGGGCGGGGCACCCTTCCGGACGAGCGGGGTGGGGCGAGGGCCGGTGTACGGGTACGACTCCGCGGGGAGGGCCTGGATCACAGGCGGGGAGTCTGGACAGGGCGGGTGACCGCTGGGTAACTTCGAACACGACAGGCTGAGCAAGCGCTTAGACAACTGGCAGCGATGAGGAGGCGGCTCGTGCGCCGTACCGTATTCAACGAGGACCACGAGGCGTTCCGGGAGACCATCCGGGCCTTCATCGAGGCCGAGGTCGTCCCCGTCTACGACGAGTGGTTCGCGGCCGGCCAGGCGCCGCGCGACTTCTACTACAAGCTCGGCGAGCTGGGCATCTTCGGCATCAACGTGCCGGAGGAGTTCGGCGGCGCCGGTCTCGACACCCACAAGTTCGAGGCCGTCCTCTACGAGGAGACCTCCCGCGCCGGCGTGCAGTTCGGCGGCTCCGGCGTGCACGTGCTGCTCGCCCTGCCGTACATCAAGATGCTCGCCACCGGGGACCAGAAGAAGCGCTACCTGCCGAAGTTCGTCTCCGGCGAGGAGATGTGGGCCCTGGCGATGACCGAGCCGGGCACCGGCTCCGACGTCGCGGGCATGAAGACCACCGCCAAGCTCTCCGAGGACGGCACCCACTACGTCCTCAACGGCGCCAAGACCTTCATCACCGGCGGCGTCCACGCCGACCGCGTCATCGTCTGCGCCCGCACCTCGGCCCCGTCCGAGGACGACCGCCGCTTCGGCATCTCGCTCTTCGCCGTGGACACCAAGTCCGAGGGCTACTCGATCGGCCGCAAGCTCGACAAGCTCGGCCTGAAGACCTCCGACACCGCCGAGCTCGCCTTCGTCGACGTCAAGGTCCCCGTCGAGGACCTCCTCGGCGAGGAGGGCAAGGGCTTCTACTACCTCGGCCACAACCTCGCCTCCGAGCGCTGGGGCATCGCCTTCGGCGCCTACGCGCAGGCCAAGGCCGCCGTCCGCTTCGCCCAGCAGTACGTGCAGGAGCGCACCGTCTTCGGCAAGCCGGTCGCCCACTTCCAGAACACCAAGTTCGAGCTGGCCGCCTGCCAGGCCGAGGTCGACGCCGCCGAGGCCGTCGCCGACCGCGCCCTGGAGGCCCTGGACGCGGGCGAGCTGACCCCGGCCGAGGCCGCCTCCGCCAAGCTCTTCTGCACCGAGGTCGCCCACCGCGTCATCGACCGCTGCCTCCAGCTGCACGGCGGCTACGGCTACATGAACGAGTACCCGATCGCCCGCCTGTACGCCGACAACCGCGTCAACCGCATCTACGGCGGCACCAGCGAGATCATGAAGTCGATCATCGCGAAGAACATGGGCCTGTAAGTGCCCGACGCTCCTTCCGCACTGGATGACCTGCTCGCCCTGCTCGACCTGGAGCGGATCGAGCAGGACATCTTCCGGGGACAGTCCCGGTCCGCGATCGTCCCCCGCGTCTTCGGCGGCCAGGTGGCCGCCCAGGCGCTGGTGGCGGCGGGCCGGACCGTCCCCGCCGATCGGCTCGCCCACTCCCTGCACGCCTACTTCCTGGTGCCGGGCGACCCGGGCGCGCCGATCGTCTACGAGGTCGACCGGATCCGGGACGGGCGGTCCTTCACCACCCGGCGGGTCGTCGCGATCCAGCACGGGCAGCCGATCTTCCACCTCTCCGCGTCCTTCCAGGCGTACGAGGAGGGGCTCGACCACCAGGACGCGATGCCGGCCGCGCCCGACCCGGAGTCTCTGCCGACCGCCGAGGAGATGCTCCCCCGGCACCTGCCGCAGGACGTCGCCCGGCGACTGGTCGAGGCCCGCGCCGCCGTCGACCTGCGGTACGCCGAGACCCCGCCGTGGGGCTCGGTCGGGGAGCCGCGCGAACCGCGCTCGCAGGTGTGGTTCCGCACCAACGGCAAGCTCGGCGGCGCCATCGACGAACCCCTGCTGCACGTCGTGCTCGCCACCTACGTCTCCGACATGACCCTGCTCGACTCGGTGCTGCTCGCCCACGGGCGCGGCGGCTGGGCCGTCGGGGACGTGGTCGGCGCCTCGCTCGACCACGCGATGTGGTTCCACCGGCCCTTCCGGGCCGACGAATGGCTCCTCTACGACCAGGAGTCGCCGTCCTCCTCCGGCGGGCGCGGTCTCGGCCAGGCCAGGATCTGGACCCGGGACGGGCGGCTCGCGATCTCCGTCATCCAGGAGGGTGTCGTTCGCGTCCCACGCTGACGACCGGACATACCGTCCGATGTCATGACGGATGCGCGGACGGACAACGGTGAGAGCACCTTCACGGTGATCGTGGCGGCGGGCGCGAACCTCGGGATCGCGGTCGCCAAGGCCGTCGCCGGCGTCATCAGCGGATCGAGCGCGATGATGTCGGAGGCCGCCCACTCGGTCGCCGACACCGTCACCGAGGCCATGCTGCTCACCGCGCTCAAGCGGAGCGAGAAGCCCGCCGACGAGGACCATCCGGTCGGGCACGCGGGCGAGCGGTACGTCTGGGCGATGCTCGCCGCCGTCGCCACCTTCGTCGGCGGCGCGGTCTTCTCGGTCTACGACGGCATCCACACGCTCACCCACGGCGAGGAGCTCGGCGACCCGCTCGTCTCCTACATCGTGCTCGCCGTCTCCTTCGTCCTGGAGGCCTTCTCCCTGCGGACCGGCGTCAAGCAGGTCAAGGCGGAGGCGGAACGGATGCGGGCGCCCTTCGCCGCCTACCTGCGGCTCACCCCCGACACCACCGTCAAGGCGGTGGTCCTGGAGGACTCGGCGGCCCTCGCCGGTCTGATGCTCGCCGCCGGCGGCCTGCTCGGCGGCCAGATCACCGGCTCCGGCGTCTGGGACGGCATCGCCTCGATCCTGATCGGCTGTCTCCTCGTGTACGTGGCCTGGGTCCTGGGCCGCGCCAACGCCCGGCTCCTCATCGGCCGCCCGCTGCCCCGGCCCATGCGCGCGGAGGTGCGGGAGGAACTGCTCGGCGTCGCGCACGTGGTGGACGTGCTCGACCTGATCACCCTGATCCAGGGCCCCGGCGAGGTGATGATCGCCGCGAAGGTCGACTTCCGGGACGTGGTGACGGCGGCGGAGGTGGAGCGGGCCTGCGAACAGGCGGAGGCACGCCTCCGGGCCCGCTTCCCCTCGGTGCGGCGGGTCTATCTGGACCCGACGCCGGGGCCGTCAGACCAGTAGGCCCGCGGCGTTCAGCAGGTAGGCCGTCATCGGCTCATAGAAGCGCGGGTCCACGACGTGGTCGTCGAGGGGGACGGTCACCTTCATGGTGCCCTCGGCCTCGGCGACGAAGAGCGCCGGGTCGTTGCAGTCCGCGTAGCCGACGGAGTCGATGCCGCGCTGCGCGGCGCGGCCGGCCCAGCCGTGGTCGGCGACGACGAGGTCGGGCGCGGCCTCGCCGAGCAGGGCGAGGCCGTCGAGGATCGCGTTCATCGGCTCCGGCGAGTGGGTGTGCCAGAGGCTGGCGCCGCGCTCGAACACGGCGACGTCCGCGAACTGCACGACGTACCCCTCGTCGGCGACGAGCCCGCCGGGGATCCGCACGATGTCGCAGCCCTGGGCCCGCAGCGCGGCGGCGACCCGGCTGTGCGCGTCGATCAGCGCGCCGGGGTGGCCGGTGGCGAAGAGCACGCGCTGCCGGGCGGCGGCGGCCTCCTTCAGCCGGGCGGCCATCCGGTCGAGGGCGTCGACGGTCAGCTCGGGGTCGATGGTGTCCTGCCCGGCGCGGTGGGCCGGGTCGTCGACGACGCCGCAGCGCTCGGCCATCACGGCCAGCACGTCCTGCTCGTCCGTCCACCGGTCCCCGAGCTCCAGGCCGAGCCAGTAGTGCCGGTCGCCGTTGGCGAGCTTGCGGTAGTGGTCGAGGTTGTTCTCGCGGGGGGTGGCGACGTCGCCCGCGATGCGGCTGCGGACGAGGTGCTCGACGAGGGCGTCACGGCTGAGTATCGGCATGGCACTCATTGTGACGCGCCCGCTGCGCGGCCGGGGAGGCGTTCCGCGCCTCAGACGTCCCCGCGCGGTGCGGCGAGGACCTCGCGCACCTCCGGGCGCGCCCCGGCGAGCCCTCCCAGGAGCTCCTCCATGGTGACGGTGGCGCGGGCGAAGAGGTCCCCGCCGGACGCGGTCAGGCGGACGTCGAAGCCGCGCCGGTCGGTGGCGCAGGGGCGGCGCTCGACGTATCCGGCGTCCACCATCTGCGCGAGCAGCCGGGAGACCTGGGGCTGGCTCCGGGAGGCGCGGGCGCTCAGCTCGCCGGCGCGGATCCAGTCGCCCTCCCGGTCCATGACGTCCATGATCTCGAATCCGCTGACGCACAGGCCGTACGCGTCCGAGAGCAGGCGCTCCGCGGCCTGGGCGATCTGCGCGCCGACGCGGACCGTGGCCATCCAGCGGTCGGTCAGGGGTGCTTCGGTCACGCCCCGATCCTAGGCGCCCACCCGGCCCTTGTCTATACATGCGCATGGATGTAGCGTGCGGAGGCGATTTCCATGCATGCGCATGGATCGGAATCCGTGCGAGAAGGGACCCCCATGAACCAGCGGACGCCGGCACCACCGGCCTCACCCTCACCCTCGGCACCGGCACCGGCACCGGCACCGTCCCCGACACCGACACCGACACCGTCCCCGTCCCCGTCCCCGGCCCCGACACCGTCCCCGGCCGCTCCCGCCAAGGCACCCTGGACCGCCCTGGCCGTGGTCGGCGCCGCCCAGCTGATGGTGATGCTCGACTCGACCGTCGTGAACGTGGCCCTCCCCTCCATCGGGGCGGACCTGCCCGCGGACCGGACGGCCCTCCAGTGGACGATCAGCGCCTACGTCCTGCTCTTCGGCAGCCTGCTGCTCTTCGGCGGCCGGGTCTCCGACGTCCACGGGAGGCGGCGCGCCTTCCTCGCCGGGCTCACCCTCTTCGCCGCCGCCTCGGCGCTCTGCGGCCTCGCCCCCGGCCAGGAACTGCTGGTCGGCGGGCGCGCCGCGCAGGGCGTCGGCGCCGCGCTGCTCTCCGCGGCCGCCCTCTCGATCATCCTGGAGGTCTACCGGGACGAGGAGCAGCGCAGGATCGCACTGACCGCCTGGAGCGGCCTCGGCGTCATCGGCGCCACCCTCGGTGTCGTGCTCGGCGGCCTGATCGTCACGGCCGTCGACTGGCGCTGGGCCTTCCTCGTCAACCTCCCCGTCAGCGTCGCGGCCTTCGCCGGCGCCCTGCGCGCCGTGCCCCCGCTGCGGACCGCCTCCGGCCGCGGGCTCCGGCTCCCCTCGGCCGTCGTGTCCACGGCCGGGCTCGCCGCCCTCTCCTTCGGCCTGATCCGCTTCCACGAGGGCCTCGGCGACCGGGCCGCCTGGGCCGGCCTCGCCGCCGCGGCGGCCCTCCTCGCCCTGGTGACCTTCATGGAGCTGGGCCGCGAGGACCCGCTGCTGCCGCTGCACCTGCTGCGCAGGCCGACCTACTGGCTGTCCAGCGTGGGCCTGCTCCTGGTCGCCGGCGTGATGATCGGCAGCTCCTTCCTGGCCGCCCAGTACTTCCAGGAGGTCCACCGGATGAGCGCCTTCGCCACCGGCCTCGCCCTGCTGCCGATGGGCCTGGCCGCGCTCGCCGCCGCCGCGGTCGCGCCCGCCCTCGTCGGCGCGCTCGGACCGGGCGGGACGTACGCGCTCGGCGCCGCCCTCCACCTCGTCGGCGCGGGCTTCCTCGCCACCGGGCCCGGCTCGGTCCCGCCGACGGTCGTGGCGCTCGCCGTCGTCGGCGCGGGCCTGCCGGCCTGCTTCGTCCCGCTGTTCGGCATCGGCGCCTCGCACGTCGGGGCGGCGGAGTCGGGCGTCGGCTCCGGGCTCCTGAACACCTTCAACGAGAGCGGCGCGGCCCTGGGCATCGCCGTGATCGGCACCGTCCTGGCCACCACCGCCGACGGCCGGCTGGCGGAGGGCGCCGCCGCCCCGGACGCCACCGCCGCCGGGGTCGCCGACGGCTTCCTGGCCCTGGCGGCCCTCTCCGCCGCCGGCCTGGTCGTCGCGCTCGTCCTGCGCCGGCTGACCGCGGGGGGACGGCCGGCGGCGTAGGCCGTCCCTTCCGGATCATGCCGGGCCCGATCCGAAGGAAACGGCCTGGCCCGGGCGGGGCGGTGGGGCGCCCCGGCCGGCGACGTCGCCCGGCGGGGCGGGGCGGGCGCGGGCGGTTCAGACCGCCAGGGCGCCCAGCGCGCCGTGGGTGAGGTTCCTCAGGAGGCGTTCCATCTCCGCGCGCTCCAGGGGGGCGCCGAGGTGCGGGGTGGAGTTGAGGAGGCCGAAGACGGCGTGCACCGCCGCCCGGACCTCCGGCTCGCCCGCCGTCGGGTGCAGGGCGCGCACCACGTCGACCCACAGCTCGACGTACTGCCGCTGGAGCTGGCGGACCCGCTTGCGGTCCTCGTCCTTGAGGCGGTCGAGCTCACGATCGTGCAGGGTGATGAGCGGCCGGTCGTCGAGGGCGAAGTCGATGTGCCCGTCGATGAGCGAGGCCAGGAGGGCCGCCGGGTCGCCGGGCGACTCCGCGACCCGCAGCCGGCCGCCGTCGAGGAGCCGCTCGCTGATGCCGACGAGCAGCTCGGCGAGCATCGCGTCCTTGCCGGGGAAGTGCCGGTAGAGCCCGGGGCCGCTGATGCCGACCGCGGCTCCTATCTCGTCGACGCCCACCCCGTGGAACCCGCGCGCGGCGAAGAGGCGGGCGGCCTCCTTGAGGATCTGCTCACGGCGGGTCGTGGCGTCCATCCGGGCGGGCGTCGGGGTCGGGCTCGGGCTCATGCCCTCCATCCTAGACAACCTGGTTAGCGGTCGTTAACCTGAGCCGCGTACGTTAACGCTCATTAACCGAACAAGGGAGATCGGTCGATGCAGCAGGCACCTGTGCTGTCGAGCGCGGCAGATCCCGCCTCGGCGGCCTGGCGGGCCAACGAGGCGGCGCACCAGGAGCTCTCGGAGGCGCTGCGGGCCAAGCTGGCCGAGGCCGCGCTCGGAGGCGGTGAGAAGTCCCGCGCCCGGCACACCGCGCGCGGGAAGCTGCTGCCGCGCGACCGGGTGGACACCCTCCTCGATCCGGGCTCGCCGTTCCTGGAGCTGGCGCCGCTCGCGGCGAACGGCATGTACGGCGACCAGGCCCCGGCCGCCGGCGTCATCGCGGGCATCGGCCGGGTCTCCGGCCGCGAGTGCGTGATCGTCGCCAACGACGCCACGGTCAAGGGCGGCACCTACTACCCGATGACGGTGAAGAAGCACCTGCGGGCGCAGGAGGTGGCGCTCGACAACCGCCTCCCCTGCCTCTACCTCGTCGACTCCGGCGGCGCCTTCCTGCCGATGCAGGACGAGGTCTTCCCGGACCGCGAGCACTTCGGCCGGATCTTCTACAACCAGGCCCGCATGTCCGGCGCCGGCATCCCGCAGATCGCGGCCGTCATGGGCTCCTGCACGGCCGGCGGCGCGTACGTCCCGGCGATGAGCGACGAGGCCGTGATCGTCCGGAACCAGGGCACGATCTTCCTCGGCGGTCCGCCGCTGGTGAAGGCCGCGACCGGCGAGGTCGTCACGGCGGAGGAGCTGGGCGGCGGCGAGGTCCACTCCCGCATCTCCGGCGTCACCGACCACCTCGCGGAGGACGACGCGCACGCGCTGCGGATCGTCCGGAACATCGTGGCGACCCTGCCCGAGCGGGGCCCGCTGCCGTGGAAGGTCGAGCCGGCCGAGGAGCCGAAGGTCGACCCGTACGGCCTGTACGGCGCCGTCCCGGTCGACTCCCGCACCCCTTACGACGTGCGCGAGGTCATCGCCCGCGTGGTGGACGGCTCCCGCTTCCAGGAGTTCAAGTCCGAGTACGGCCAGACCCTGGTCACCGGCTTCGCCCGGATCCACGGCCACCCGGTCGGCATCGTCGCCAACAACGGCATCCTGTTCGCCGAGTCCGCCCAGAAGGGCGCGCACTTCATCGAGCTGTGCGACCAGCGCGGCATCCCGCTGGTCTTCCTGCAGAACATCACCGGCTTCATGGTCGGCAAGGCGTACGAGCACGGCGGCATCGCCAAGCACGGCGCCAAGATGGTCACCGCCGTCGCCACCACGCGCGTGCCGAAGCTGACGGTCGTCGTCGGCGGCTCCTTCGGCGCGGGCAACTACTCGATGTGCGGCCGGGCCTACTCCCCCCGCTTCCTGTGGATGTGGCCCAACGCCAAGATCTCCGTCATGGGCGGCGAGCAGGCCGCCTCGGTCCTCGCCACGGTCAAGCGCGACCAGCTCGGCGACGCGTGGAGCGCCGAGGAGGAGGAGTCCTTCAAGTCCCCGATCCGCGAGCAGTACGAGACGCAGGGCAGCGCCTACTACGCGACCGCCCGCCTCTGGGACGACGGCGTGATCGACCCGCTGGAGACCCGCCAGGTGCTGGGTCTCGCGCTGACCGCCTGTGCCAACGCGCCCCTGGGTGACCCCCAGTTCGGCGTCTTCCGGATGTGAGGACCCTGACGATGCAGCAGATGTTCGACACCGTCCTCGTCGCCAACCGGGGCGAGATCGCGGTCCGCGTCATCCGCACCCTGCGGGCGCTCGGCGTCCGCTCGGTCGCGGTGTACAGCGACGCCGACGCCGACGCCCGGCACGTGCGGGAGGCCGACACGGCGGTACGCATCGGGCCCGCGGCGGCCTCGGAGTCGTACCTCTCCGTCCCCGCCCTCCTGGACGCGGCCCGCCGCACCGGGGCGCAGGCCGTCCACCCCGGCTACGGCTTCCTCGCCGAGAACGCGGCCTTCGCGCGCGCCTGCGCGGACGCGGGCCTCGTCTTCATCGGCCCCTCCGCCGAGGCGATCGCCCTCATGGGCGACAAGATCCGGGCGAAGGAGACGGTGAAGGCGGCGGGCGTGCCCGTCGTGCCGGGCGACGCCGACCCCCGGGTGGCCGAGGCCGCCCGCGAGATGGGCGCGCCCGTCCTCCTGAAGCCGAGCGCGGGCGGCGGCGGCAAGGGCATGCGCCTGGTGCGGGACCTGGCGGTCCTGGACGAGGAGATCGCGGCGGCCCGCCGCGAGGCCCGCGCCTCCTTCGGCGACGACACGCTCCTCGTGGAGCGGTGGATCGACCGCCCCCGGCACATCGAGATCCAGGTCCTCGCGGACGCGCACGGGAACGTGGTGCACCTCGGCGAGCGCGAGTGCTCGCTCCAGCGCCGCCACCAGAAGATCATCGAGGAGGCGCCGAGCGTCCTGCTCGACGAGGAGACCCGCGCGGCGATGGGCGCGGCGGCGGTGGAGGCGGCCCGGTCCTGCGGCTATGTCGGCGCGGGCACGGTCGAGTTCATCGTCCCGGGCGGCGACCCGTCCCGGTACTACTTCATGGAGATGAACACCCGCCTCCAGGTCGAGCACCCGGTCACGGAGCTCGTCACCGGCCTGGACCTGGTGGAGTGGCAGCTCCGCGTCGCGGCCGGCGAACCGCTCGACTTCGCCCAGGACGACGTCCGCCTCGACGGCTGGGCGATCGAGGCCCGCATCTGCGCGGAGGACCCGTCCCGCGGCTTCCTCCCGTCGGGCGGCACGGTCCTCGCCCTCCACGAGCCGGCGGGCGAGGGGGTGCGCACCGACTCCGGTCTCCTGGAGGGATCCGAGGTCTCCTCCCTCTACGACCCGATGCTGTCGAAGGTGATCGTCCACGCGAAGGACCGCCCCACCGCGCTGCGCAAGCTCCGCGCGGCCCTGGCCGACCTCACCACCCTCGGCGTCCCCACCAACGCGGGCTTCCTCCGCCGCCTCCTGGCCCACCCGGACGTGGTGTCGGGCGCGATGGACACCGGGCTCGTGGAGCGGGACGCGGAGTCCCTGGTCCCGGAGGGCGTACCGGACGAGGTGTACGCGGCGGCGGCCGCCGTGCGCCGGACCGGGCTGGCGCCGCGGCCGCGCGGCGGCTGGACCGATCCGTTCGACGTGCCGGACGGCTGGCGCCTCGGCGGGGCGCCGAAGCCCCTCGCCTTCCCGCTGCGCGTCCCGGGCTTCGAACCCGTCACGGTGGAGGCACCGGCGGGCGCCCGCGTCACCGACGCCGGCGTCACGGTCGTCCTCGACGGCGTCACCCACACCTTCCGACGGGCCGGCGACTGGCTCGGCCGGGACGGCGACTCCTGGCACGTCATGGACCACGACGCGGTGGCCGCCGCGCTCTCCGGGGCGCGGCACGGCGGGGCGGACACGCTGGCCGCGCCGATGCCGGGGACCGTGACCGTCGTGAAGGTGGCGGTCGGGGACGAGGTGGAGGCGGGCCAGAGCCTGCTCGTCGTCGAGGCGATGAAGATGGAGCACGTCATCTCCGCCCCGCACGCCGGCACCGTCACCGAACTGGACGTCACGCCCGGGACGACCGTCGCCATGGAGCAGGTCCTGGCCGTCGTCACGCCCCGCGAGGAGGAGGACGCATGAGCACCGGACTGCCCATGTCCATGCCCGACCCGGCCCTGCCCGCCCGGGTCAGGATCCACGAGGTCGGCCCCCGGGACGGGCTGCAGAACGAGAAGACGGCCGTCCCGACCGAGGTGAAGGCGGAGTTCATCCGGCGGCTCGCCGCCGCCGGGCTCTCCACCGTCGAGGCGACCAGCTTCGTGCACCCGAAGTGGGTGCCCCAGCTGGCCGACGCGGAGGCCCTGTTCCCGCTCGTCAACGGCCTGCCGGTCCGCCTCCCGGTCCTGGTGCCGAACGAGCGCGGCCTCGACCGCGCGCTCGCGCTCGGCGCCCGGGAGGTCGCCGTCTTCGCCTCCGCCACCGAGTCCTTCGCGAAGGCCAACCTCAACCGGACCGTCGACGAGGCGCTCGCCATGTTCGAGCCGGTCGTCATCCGGGCCATAGAGGCGGGCCTGAAGGTCCGCGGCTATCTGTCGATGTGCTTCGGCGACCCCTGGGAGGGCGCCGTCCCCGTCGAGCAGACCGTCCGGGTCACCAAGGCGCTCGCCGACATGGGCTGCGACGAGCTGAGCCTCGGCGACACCATCGGCGTCGCCACCCCCGGGCACGTCCAGACGCTCCTGCGGGAGCTGAACGAGGCCGGGGTCCCGAGCTCCCGGCTCGCCGTGCACTTCCACGACACCTACGGGCAGGCGCTGTCGAACACGCTCGCCGCGCTGCGGCACGGCGTGACGACCGTGGACGCCTCCGCGGGCGGCCTCGGCGGCTGCCCGTACGCCAAGTCCGCCACCGGCAACCTCGCCACCGAGGACCTGGTGTGGATGCTCGACGGCCTCGGCATCGAGACCGGGGTCGACCTGGCCGCCCTCACCGCCACGAGCGTGTGGATGGCCGAACAGCTGGGCCGCCCGAGCCCGTCCCGTACCGTCCGCGCCCTCTCCCACAAGGAGTGACGAACACCATGTCCCTCGACCACCGGCTCTCCGCAGAGCACGAGGAACTCCGCCGCACCGTCGAGGCGTTCGCCCACGACGTCGTCGCCCCGAAGATCGGCGACTACTACGAGCGCCACGAGTTCCCGTACGAGATCGTCGCCGAGATGGGCCGCATGGGCCTCTTCGGCCTGCCGTTCCCGGAGGAGTACGGCGGCATGGGCGGCGACTACCTCGCCCTCGGCATCGCCCTGGAGGAACTCGCCCGCGTCGACTCCTCCGTCGCCATCACCCTGGAGGCCGGCGTCTCGCTCGGCGCGATGCCGCTGCACCTCTTCGGCACCGAGGAGCAGAAGCGGCAGTGGCTGCCGAAGCTGTGCGCGGGCGAGATGCTCGGCGCCTTCGGCCTCACCGAGCCGGGCGCGGGCTCGGACGCGGGCGGCACCCGCACCACCGCCGTCCGCGACGGCGACCAGTGGGTCATCAACGGCTCGAAGTGCTTCATCACCAACTCCGGTACGGACATCACCGGTCTGGTGACGGTCACCGCGGTCACCGGCCGCAAGCCCGACGGCCGCCCGCTGATCTCCTCGATCATCGTCCCGTCCGGCACCCCCGGCTTCACCGTCGCCGCCCCGTACTCGAAGGTCGGCTGGAACGCCTCGGACACCCGCGAGCTCTCCTTCGACGACGTCCGCGTCCCGGTGGAGAACCTCCTCGGCGAGGAGGGCCGCGGCTACGCCCAGTTCCTCCGCATCCTCGACGAGGGCCGCGTCGCCATCGCCGCCCTCGCCACGGGCCTCGCCCAGGGCTGTGTCGACGAGTCCGTGAAGTACGCGAAGGAACGTCACGCCTTCGGCCGTCCGATCGGCGACAACCAGGCCATCCAGTTCAAGCTCGCCGACATGGAGACGCGCGCCCACATGGCCCGCATCGGCTGGCGCGACGCCGCCTCCCGCCTGGTCATGGGCGAGCCCTTCAAGAAGGAGGCGGCGATCGCCAAGCTGTACTCCTCCACCGTCGCCGTCGACAACGCCCGCGAGGCGACCCAGATCCACGGCGGCTACGGCTTCATGAACGAGTACCCGGTGGCCCGCATGTGGCGCGACTCCAAGATCCTGGAGATCGGCGAGGGCACCAGCGAGGTCCAGCGCATGCTGATCGCCCGCGAACTGGGCTTCGCGGGCTGAGCCCGCCCCCTCCCCGCGCCCGCCGCACCGGACCGTGTGCGGCGGGCGCGCCGCGTCCGTGGACCCGCGGAGGGGTCAGCCCGCGCCCGCGCGGGCACTCGGCGACACGTAGGCGTCGAACCCGCGCCAGCCCGGGGCCGACGGGAGGCGGGTGACGGGCCAGTCCGCGGCGTAGGCGGGCGGGGCCTTGCCCGCGTGGACGACGACGGCGAGCGGCCGGTGCCGGGCCAGCTCGGCCAGGCCCGCCTCGGTGATGCTGCCGTCGTGACCGCGCGGCTGGCGGGAGGAGCAGCCGGTGTAGTAGCCGATCGGCACGTACTCGCGGCCGGTCACCGTGCACGGTGGACGCACGCCGAGGGCGCCCAGGGCGGCGGCGATGCCGGTGAACTGGACCCGCACCGAACGGCTGTAGCCGACCGCCCGGTCCAGGACGGCGTACTGCACGGCGAGATGGGCGAGGAAGCCGGCGGCGAGCAGCCCCGCGACGAGCGGGCGGCGGGCCGGGCGCACCGCGCCGACCACGGCCAGGGCGCACTCCGCGACGGGCAGGGCCAGCAGGGCGTACGCGGGCAGCAGGAAGCGGGGAGCCGCGTACCCGATCGTGAAGAGGTACGGGAACGCCAGCGAGGCGGCGGTGACGGTCGCGAGGACGGCGGCGGTCCCCCGGCCGGTCCGGACGGCGGCGACGAGGCCGCCGGCGACGGCGAGCGGCAGCAGGAACCACCACAGCGCCGTCCACGGGTGCTCCCACGGCACGTCGCACGGCCGGCACAGGGTGCGGCCGGCGAGCGCCCGTACATGGTCGTCGAGGGCGAAGTACCAGCCCAGGGTGCCCTGGATCTCCCCCGCGCGGTGCAGCCGGGCGGCGAGCCCGCCATACGAGCCGTACGCCTCCACCACCCACGGGACGGCGCCGAGCACCAGCCCGGCGGCCGTCGCGGCGGGCAGCACGGGGCGACGGCGCCAGGCCGGGACCAGGAGCGCGGCGGCGATCAGCGGCAGCGCGAGCCAGAGCCCGTCGGCCGGACGCAGCAGCGTGACGCAGGCGACGGCGGCGCCGAGCCCGGCCACCGGCCGACGGTCCCGCCCCGGCGGGGCGACGGCGCGCAGGAAGCAGCCGACGGCCGCGAGCCCCCCGAAGGCGCACCACAGGTTGGGCATCACGCGCGGCCCGTAGAAGAGCGTGACCCAGAGCCCGGCGAAGAGCGCGCCCGCGACGGCGAGCACCCGCACGGGCAGCACCGGCCGCCACAGCCACAGCACCCCGAACAGCGCGGCGCCGGAGAGCAGCACGAGGTAGAGCCGGATGACTCCGGTCGAGGCGGTGAACGCGGCCGCGGGAGCGACGAGATAGCTGATGCCCCGGGCGCGCGGCGCGCTGAAGTAGGCGGGCGGGGCGTTGCCGCCGACCTGGCTGACGTACACCGCCTCGTCCCAGCCGAGCCCGGTTCCCGGTACGGACAGGACCAGTTGAGCGAGGACGAAGGCCACGGCGACGGCGCCCAGGGGCCATGCCCGGCCCGGCGGCCGGCGGCCGCCGTCGGGCCGCGGATCGCGCGGGGAGCGCGGACGGGCACTCGCTTCGGGGATCGTCATCCCGTCCACCCTCGGCGGGGCCGACGGCCCGGGCGCGGCGGCGCGCCGCACGACGGGCGCCCGGCACCCCGTCAGGAGCAGTGCGGCACGGCGGGGGCGGGGCGGCCTCCCGATGTGATCTACCCCTCCTCGCCCCGGCCCTACTGATCGACGTGAGGTTAGGCTAACCTACCCTCGACTTGATCAGGCCGACTCCGGCACGTATCGAAAGCGAACCCGCCATGCCCAGCAACGCCCGAGCCACCTCCCTCACCCGCCGCGGCATCCTCGCCGCGGGCGGCGCCCTCGGGCTCGGCGCCGTGCTCGCCGCCTGTGGCGACGGCGACAAGAAGAAGGACGCGAGCCCCTCTTCCTCCGCCTCCGCCAAGTCCGGCTCCTGGGAGTTCAAGGACGACCGCGGCCAGACCGTGAAGACCAAGGCGACGCCGAAGAACATCGTCGCCTTCACCGGCATGGCCGCCGCCCTCAAGGACTTCGGCGTCGAGGTCGCCGGCGTCTTCGGCCCGACCTACGTCGAGGACCCGACCACCAAGGCGAAGAAGCCCGACGTCCAGGCCGGCGACCTCGACATCACCAAGGTGAAGGTCATCGGCAACGTCTGGGGCGAGTTCAACATCGAGGAGTACCTCAAGCTCCAGCCCGAGGTCCTCATCACCGACATGTGGGAGAAGGACGCCCTCTGGTACGTGCCGGAGGAGCAGAAGGACAAGATCCTGAAGATCGCCCCCAGCGTCGCCCTGTGGGCCGCCGGGAAGTCGATGCCGTCCGTCCTCCAGCGCCACGCCGACCTGGCCGCCTCCCTCGGCGGCGACGTGGACAGCGAGCAGGTCAAGAAGGACAAGGCCCGCTTCGAGGCCGCCGCCGAGCGCCTGCGCAAGGTCGCCCAGACCAAGAAGGACATCAAGGTCCTCATCGGCTCCGGCGCGCCCGACACCTTCTACGTCTCCACCCCGGTCCGCCCGACCGACACGCTCTTCTTCCAGGAGCTGGGCCTCAACATCGTCACCCCGAAGAAGCTGGACCCGTCCGGCTGGTTCGAGCTCCTCAGCTGGGAGAACGTCGACGCCTACGCGGCCGACGTCATCCTCCTCGACAACCGCACCGGCACCCTCCAGCCGGAGCAGCTGAAGGCCAAGCCGACCTGGGCCGCGCTGCCCGCCGTCAAGGCCGGCCAGGTCTTCCCGCGCGTGACCGAGCCCGTCTACTCCTACGCCAAGTGCGCCCCGCTCCTGGAGGACCTGGCGACCGCCCTGGAGAACGCGAAGAAGGTGTCCTGACCCGATGACGACCGCCGAGACCGCCCCGTTCCAGTTCTTCTCCCTCCAGGTCGACCGGACGCGGCGGCTCGGCCCGTCGCTGGTCCGCGTCACCTTCACTGGGGGTCCCCCCCAGGTCGGAGACCTAGGGGGAGAGGACCTCAAGGGCTTCGCCGCCGGGGGCCGCGACCAGTCGCTCTCCCTCTTCCTGCCGCACCCCGGCCAGGAGGCGCCCGTCCTGCCGCCGCTGGACGACCCCGACATGTACGGGATCCTCGGCGCCTGGCGGGCCATGCCCGACGACGTCCGGGCCGTGATGCGCTCGTACACCGTCCGCGCCCAGCGCACGGAGCCGGTGAACGAGATCGACATCGACTTCGCCGTCCACGAGGACGGCGGCCCGGCCTGCCGCTGGGCGCAGCACGCCGCGCCCGGTGACCGGGTGGTCGTGCTCGGCCCGGCGGTCGCCGACAACACCGGGGTCCGCTTCCGGCTGCCGGAGGACGCCGACTCGGTGCTCATCTGGGCCGACGAGACGGCGCTGCCCGCCGCCTCCGCCGTCCTGGAGTGGCTGCCGGCCGAGACCCGTGCCCGGGTCTTCCTCGAAGTGCCGTACTCCGGCGACCGGATGGAGCTGGACACGGAGGCGGACGCCACCGTCACCTGGCTCGTACGGGAGGAGGGCGCGCCCTCCGGCCTGGAGGCGGTCACGGGCGCCGAGCTTCCCGGCGAGTCGCCGTACGTGTGGATCGCGGGCGAGTCCGGCGCGGTGAAGGCGCTGCGGCGGCACTTCGTGCGCGAGCGCGGACTCGACCGCCGCCGGGTGACCTTCGTCGGCTACTGGCGCAAGGGGCTGTCCGAGGACGCCCTGCGCGAGGTGCCGGACGAGACGACGCAGGACGCGGAGCGCGACGCGTCGTAACGAAGCGGTCCCTTCACCGCACGGCCCCCCGACTTTCACCGGCCGGGGGGCCGTTGTCGTATCAAATTAGGTTAGGCTAACCTTACTTCTGCACCCACGGTTGCGCGTCCCGCGTCCTCATCCCCGGAAGGGCCCCCACATGCGTTCGCACCTGCTCAACGACACGACGGCGGAGAGCTACCGACGCTCCGTCACCGAAGGGGTCGAGCGGGTGGCGACCAAACTCGCCACGACGCGCGGTCCGTTCACCGGCGTCACCCCCGCCGAACTGGCGCCCGTGATCGACGCCGTGGACCTCGACCGCCCCCTCGGTGACGCCTCCGCCGCCCTCGACGAGCTGGAGGAGGTCTACCTCCGCGACGCGGTCTACTTCCACCACCCGCGCTACCTCGGCCACCTCAACTGCCCGGTCGTCATCCCCGCCGTACTCGGCGAGGCCGTCCTCTCGGCGGTCAACTCCTCCCTCGACACCTGGGACCAGTCCGCGGGCGGCACCCTCATCGAGCGCAAGCTCATCGACTGGACCACCGGCCGCATCGGCCTCGGCCCCCTCGCCGACGGCGTCTTCACCAGCGGCGGCACCCAGTCCAACCTCCAGGCGCTGCTGTTCGCCCGCGAGGAGGCCGGCACCGAGGACCTGTCGAAGCTCCGCATCTTCTCCTCCGAGTGCAGCCACTTCTCCGTCCAGAAGTCGGCCAAACTCCTCGGCCTCGGCCGCGACGCGGTCGTCTCGATCCCGGTCGACAAGAGCAAGCGGATGCAGTCCGTCGTCCTCGCCGCCGAGCTGGAGGCCTGCCGCGCCGAAGGCCTCGTCCCGATGGCGATCGTCGCCACCGCCGGCACCACCGACTTCGGCTCCATCGACCCGCTTCCCGAGATCGCCGCCCTCGCCGAGGAGTACGGCGCCTGGATGCACGTCGACGCCGCCTACGGCTGCGGACTGCTCGCCTCGCTCACGCGCCGCCACCTCCTCGACGGCATCGAGCGCGCCGACTCGGTCACCGTCGACTACCACAAGTCCTTCTTCCAGCCGGTGAGTTCCTCCGCCGTCCTGGTCCGCGACCGGGCCACCCTGCGCCACGCCACCTACCACGCGGACTACCTCAACCCCGCGCGCACGGTCGCCGAGCAGATCCCCAACCAGGTCGACAAGTCGCTCCAGACCACCCGCCGCTTCGACGCCCTCAAGCTGTGGATGACCCTGCGGGTCATGGGCGCGGACGGCGTCGGCGAGCTCTTCGACGAGGTCTGCGACCTGGCCTCCGCCGGGTACGACCTGCTCGCCGCCGACCCCCGCTACGACGTGGTCGTGGACCCGCAGCTGTCCACCCTCGTCTACCGCTACGTCCCCGAGGCCGTCACCTCGCCCGCCGAGATCGACCGCGCCAACCTCTACGCCCGCAAGGCGCTCTTCGCCTCGGGCGAGGCCGTCGTCGCCGGCACCAAGGTCGACGGACGCCAGTACCTCAAGTTCACCCTGCTCAACCCCGAGACCACGGTGGCCGACATCGCCGCCGTCCTCGATCTGATCGCCGGCCACGCCGAGCAGTACCTGGGAGAGAACCTTGTCCACGCCTGAGATCGCTGAGATCCACGACTTCATCGGGATCGGGCTCGGTCCGTTCAACCTCGGCCTCGCCTGCCTCACCGAGCCCATCGACGAACTGAACGGCCTCTTCCTGGAGTCCAAGCCGGGCTTCGAGTGGCACTCGGGGATGTTCCTCGAAGGCGCCCACCTCCAGACGCCGTTCATGTCGGACCTGGTGACCCTCGCCGACCCGACCTCGCCGTACTCCTTCCTGAACTACCTGAAGGAGAAGGGCCGGCTGTACTCGTTCTACATCCGCGAGAACTTCTACCCGCTGCGCGCCGAGTACAACGACTACTGCCGCTGGGCCGCCGACCGGGTCACCTCGATCCGCTTCTCCACCACCGTCTCCTCCGTCGCGTACGACGAGGCCGGCGAGGTGTACGTCGTCACCACCGAGGCCGGGGAGACGTTCCTGACCCGCCGGATCGTCCTCGGCACCGGCACCCCGCCGTACGTCCCGGACTCCTGCCGCGAGCTCGGCGGCGACCTGATCCACAACTCGCGCTACGTGCCGAACAAGGAGGCGCTCCAGCGCAAGAAGTCGATCACGATCGTCGGCAGCGGCCAGTCCGCCGCCGAGATCTACTACGACCTCCTGTCGGAGATCGACGTCCACGGCTACAAGCTGAACTGGGTGACCCGCTCCCCGCGCTTCTTCCCGCTGGAGTACACCAAGCTCACCCTGGAGATGACCTCCCCCGAGTACGTGGACTACTTCCACGCGCTCCCCGAGGAGACCCGCTACCGCCTGGAGTCCCAGCAGAAGGGCCTCTTCAAGGGCATCAACGGCGACCTCATCGACGCCATCTTCGACCTGCTCTACCAGAAGAACTTCGCGGGCCCGGTCCCCAGCCGCCTGATCACCAACTCCGCGCTGCGCACCGCCGCGTACGACGAGGCCTCGGGCACGTACACCCTCGGCTTCCGCCAGGAGGAGCAGGGGAAGGAGTACGAGATCGAGACCGAGGGCCTGATCCTCGCGACCGGCTACAAGTACGCCGTCCCCGCCTTCCTGGAGCCGCTGAAGGACCGGCTGCGCTTCGACGGCCAGGGCCGCTTCGACGTCGCCCGCAACTACGCGGTCGACACCACCGGGCGCGAGGTCTTCCTCCAGAACGCCGGGGTCCACACCCACTCGATCACCTCGCCCGACCTGGGCATGGGGGCGTACCGCAACGCGTACATCATCGGCGAGATGCTGGGGTCCGAGTACTACCCCGTAGAGAAGTCCATCGCGTTCCAGGAGTTCGCCGTTTGACCTCCTCCCCCTCGTGACCGAGGGGGAGTCCTACGGCTCACGCCGTGGGGTTTCCTGCTTCGCCGCCGATCGCCCGCCCGGAGTTCTCCGTTGAGGTCTTACACCGGCTCCACAGGCCGACACCGCCAGCCCGGCGGCCTTGAGGTTCTTCGCCGCGTTCACGTCCCGGTCGTGGGTCGTGCCGCAGCTCTCGCACGTCCAGGTGCGGACGTGCAGCGGCATCCTCCTCGCGAGGGCGCCGCAGTGGGAGCACAGCTTCGAGGAGGGGAAGAAGCGGTCGACCACGACCACTTCCCGTCCGTACCAGGCGGCCTTGTACTCCAGCATGCCCCGGAACTCGCCCCATGCCGCGTCGCTGATGGCGCGGGCCAGACTCCGGTTCCTGACCATGGTGCGTACGGTCAGGTCCTCGATCACGAGCGTTTGGTTCTCACGCACGAGACGAGTGGTCAGCTTGTGCAGGCCGTCCCGCCTGCGGTCGGTGATCCGGGCATGGATCCTCGCAACCTTCCGCCGGGCCTTGCGCCGGTTGGCCCCGTCGCCCGGGGCCTTGCGCGCCAGTACCCGCTGGGCCTTGGCCAGCCGGGCACGGTCCCGCCGCTCGTGCCTCGGGTTGGCGACCTTCTCGCCGGTCGAGAGCGTCAAGAGGTGGTCCAGGCCGACGTCGATCCCCACCGCCGTGTCCTCGACGGGAAGGGGCTGGACGGTGGGGTCTTCGCACAGCAGGGAGACGAACCAGCGGCCGGCGGCGTCCTGCGACACGGTCACCGTCGACGGGCTCGCGCCTGTCGGCAGAGGCCGGGACCAGACGATGTCCAGCGGCTCGGACATCTTCGCCAGCGTCAGCCGGCCGTCCCGGAAGCGGAACGCGGACGTGGTGTACTCCGCGCTCCGGCGGGACTTCTTCTTCGACTTGAACCGCGGGTACTTCGCCCGCTTGCCGAAGAAGTTCGCGAACGCCGCCTGGAGGTGCCGCAGGCACTGCTGGAGCGGCACGGAGGAGACCTCGTTGAGAAACGCGAGTTCCTCGGTCTTCTTCCACGCGGTCAGCATCGCCGAGGTCGCGTTGTAGTTCACCCGCTCCTGCCGCGCCCACGCCTCGGTACGAGCGGCGAGCGCCAGGTTGTAGACCTTCCGCACACACCCGAACGTGCGCGACAGCTCGACCACCTGTGCATCCGTTGGGTGGAAGCGGTACTTGAATGCCCGCCTCACCTGAGCGCCCGTCACAACTCACAAACTAGCATGACGGATTGTGATCCATATCGCGATCCATTGACGAAGGAAGTCCGATGACCGTCCGCATCCGCCCGCTCGATCCCCTCCGGGACGCAGAGCTCGTCCATCCCTGGGTCACTCACCCCAAGGCCGCCTTCTGGATGATGCAGGACGCGAAGCTCCAGGACGTCGTGCGTACCTACACGGAGATCGCCGCCCACCCGCACCACGACGCCTTCATCGGGCTCGTCGACGGGGAGCCCGCCTTCCTCATGGAGCGGTACGACCCGGCCCACCTGGAGCTCGTCGGACTGTACGACGCGCTCCCCGGTGACGTCGGCATGCACTTCCTCGTCGCCCCCAGCGACACCCCGGTGCACGGCTTCACCCGCATGGTGATCACCGAGGTCATGCGCGAGCTGTTCGCCGACCCGGCGACCGCCCGCGTGGTCGTCGAGCCGGACGTCGCCAACAAGGCCGTCCACGCCCTCAACGAGGCCGTCGGCTTCGTCCCCGAGCGCGAGATCCAGAAGCCGGAGAAGAAGGCCCTGCTGAGCTTCTGCACCCGCGCCCAGTTCGAGTCCGCCGTCGGAGCCCTCATATGAACCCCGTCTCCCACCTCACCCCCGAGCGCTGGGCCGCGGCCAACCGCGCGCTGGTCCGCAAGGGCCTCGCCGAGTTCGCCCACGAGCGGCTGCTGAACCCGCAGGAGCTGGGCGAGTCCCGCTACCGGGTGCTCAGCGACGACGGCGCCACCGAGTACCGCTTCACCGCGGACCGCTTCGCCCTCGACCACTGGCAGGTCTACCCCGAGTCGATCAGCCGGCACCGGGGCGACGAGCAGCTCCCCCTCGACGCCCTGCAGTTCATCACCGAGCTGCGCGGCGCGCTCGGCCTGAGCGACGAGATCCTCCCGGTCTACCTGGAGGAGATCTCCTCCACCCTCGCCGGCACCGCCTACAAGGCGACCAAGCCGCAGGTGCCCGCCGCCGAGCTGGCCCGCGCGGACTTCCAGGCCGTCGAGACCGGGATGACCGAGGGCCACCCCTGCTTCGTCGCCAACAACGGCCGCCTCGGCTTCGGCGTCGACGAGTACCGCGCCTACGCCCCCGAGGCCGCGAGCCCGATCCACCTGGTGTGGCTGGCCGCCCGCCGCGACCGGGCCGCCTTCACCGCCGGCGCGGGCATCGAGTACGACGCCTTCATCCGCGCCGAGCTCGGCGACGCCGCCGTCGACCGCTTCGCCGGGATCCTCGCCGGCCTCGGCCTGGACCTCGCCGACTACCTCCTCATGCCGGCCCACCCCTGGCAGTGGTGGAACAAGCTGTCGGTGACCTTCGCCGCCGAGGTGGCGCAGCAGCGCCTGGTGTACCTGGGCGAGGGCGAGGACGCCTACCTGGCACAGCAGTCGATCCGCACCTTCTTCAACACCTCCGACCCGGCCAAGCACTACGTGAAGACCGCCCTGTCGGTCCTCAACATGGGCTTCATGCGCGGGCTCTCGGCCGCCTACATGGAGGCGACGCCGGCCATCAACGACTGGCTGGCGCAGCTGATCGAGTCGGACTCCGTCCTGAAGGCGGCCCGCTTCTCGATCATCCGCGAGCGGGCGGCGGTCGGCTACCGGCACCTGGAGTACGAGGCCGCGACGGACCGCTACTCGCCCTACCGCAAGATGCTCGCCGCCCTGTGGCGCGAGTCCCCGGTGGAGCGGCTCGCCGAGGGCGAGCGGCTGGCGACGATGGCCTCGCTGCTGCACGTCGACCACGCGGGCGCGTCCTTCGCGGGCGCCCTGATCAAGGAGTCCGGCCTGGAGCCGGAGGCGTGGCTGCGCGGCTACCTCGACGCGTACCTCCTCCCGGTCCTGCACTGCTTCTACGCCTACGACCTGGTCTACATGCCGCACGGCGAGAACGTGATCCTGGTCCTGGACGAGCGCGGCGGGGTCGACCGGGCGATCTTCAAGGACATCGCCGAGGAGATCTGCGTGATGGACCCGCAGGCGGTCCTCCCGCCGGCGGTGGAGCGGATCCGCGCAGACGTCCCCGAGTCCATGAAGCTGCTGTCCGTCTTCACGGACGTCTTCGACTGCTTCTTCCGCTTCCTGGGGGCGACCCTGGCGGCGGAGGGCACGGTCGCCGAGGACGTCTTCTGGCGTGCGGTCGCCGACTGCGTGAAGCGCTACCAGGACTCCAAGCCGGAGCTGGCGGACCGCTTCGCGCAGTACGACATGTTCGCGGAGACCTTCGCCCTGTCCGCCCTGAACCGCCTCCAGCTGCGCAACAACAAGCAGATGGTCGACCTGGCGGACCCGTCCGGCGCCCTCCAGCTCGTCGGCGACCTGGTGAACCCGATCGCGCGGTTCGCCTGACGGGTACGCCCCCCGAAACCGATGTGAGCCCCCTGCGGAGTACGGTCCTCCGCAGGGGGCTCACATCCGTGTCGGCACGGTCACGCTGCGTACCGCCACCCCCCGCTCCGGGTCGGTAAGTCTGTACCAATAAGCCCTTGGGGCCGATGATCATGCTGTCCCTGCCCGATTTCGGGCAGGATTCTTGCGGGAACCCGCGGGTACCCCTCAGTATTCATGGGTGCTCGAACGCCGCCCGTCCCATGACGACCTCATCGACCATCTGGTCCGAAGCACCGCGCTCCAGCGCGGTGAGGCCGCCCGGGTGGTGCTCGACGTGCTGGCGTACTTCGACGAGACCACCGAGGAGTTCGTCCGGCGCCGCCACCGCGAACTGCAGTCCGGCGGAGCGGTGAACGCGGAGATCTTCGAACGGATCTCCGCCGAACTGCCGCACCGGGCCGTCGCGCCGCCGGAGCTCTCGCTCCGGCAGCTGCGCCGGATCGTCTACGGCTGAGCACCACAGCACTTTCACCAACCGGAGGGGTTTCCTTTATGTGCGGAATTGTCGGTTACATCGGTAAGCGCGACGTGGCGCCGCTGCTCCTGGAGGGCCTCGCCCGCCTGGAGTACCGCGGTTACGACTCCGCCGGTCTCGTCATCAACAGCCCGAAGAGCGCGGCGCTGAAGATGGTCAAGGCCAAGGGCCGGGTCCGCGACCTGGAGGCCCGCGTCCCCAAGCGCTTCACCGGCACCACCGGCATCGCGCACACCCGCTGGGCCACCCACGGCGCCCCGAGCGACCACAACTCGCACCCGCACCTGGACCCCGAGAACAAGGTCGCCGTCGTCCACAACGGCATCGTCGACAACGCCCAGGAGCTCCGCGCCAAGCTGGAGGCCGACGGCGTCGTCTTCGCCTCCGAGACGGACACCGAGGTCATCACCCACCTCATCGCCCGCTCCCAGGCCGAGTCCCTGGAGGACAAGGTCCGCGACGCGCTCAAGGTCATCGAGGGCACCTACGGCATCGCCGTCATGCACGCCGACTTCAACGACCGCATCGTCGTCGCCCGCAACGGCTCGCCGGTCATCCTCGGCATCGGCGAGAAGGAGATGCTGGTCGCCTCCGACGTGGCCGCGCTCATCGCCCACACCCGCCAGGTCGTCACCCTCGACGACGGCGAGATGGCCACCCTCAAGGCCGACGACTTCCGCACCTATACGGTCGCGGGCGCCTCCACCACGGCGACCCCCGAGACCGTCGAGTGGGAGGCCGCCTCCTACGACATGGGCGGCCACGACACGTACATGCACAAGGAGATCTCCGAGCAGCCCGACGCGGTCGACCGCGTGCTGCGCGGCCGGATCGACGACCGCTTCTCCACCGTGCACCTGGGCGGTCTCAACCTCGACCCGCGCGAGGCCCGCACCATCCGCCGCATCAAGATCCTCGGCTGCGGCACCTCGTACCACGCCGGCATGATCGGCGCCTCCCTCATCGAAGGCATGGCCCGCATCCCCGCCGACGCCGAGCCGGCCTCCGAGTTCCGCTACCGCAACCCGGTCGTGGACCCCGACACCCTGTACATCGCCGTCTCCCAGTCCGGTGAGACCTACGACGTGCTCGCCGCCGTCCAGGAGCTCAAGCGCAAGGGCGCCCGCGTCCTCGGCGTGGTCAACGTGGTCGGCTCCGCCATCGCCCGCGAGGCCGACGGCGGCGTCTACGTCCACGCCGGCCCCGAGGTCTGCGTCGTCTCCACCAAGTGCTTCACCAACACGGTCACCGCCTTCGCGCTCCTCGCCCTCCACCTCGGCCGCATCCGCGACCTGTCCGTCACCGACGGCAAGCGGATCATCGAGGGCCTGCGCAGGCTCCCCGCGCAGATCGAGGAGATCCTCAAGACCGAGGACGAGATCAAGCGCATCGCCGCCGAGTACGCCGGCGCCCAGTCGATGATGTTCATCGGCCGCGTCCGGGGCTACCCGGTCGCCCTGGAGGCCTCCCTCAAGCTGAAGGAGATCTCCTACATCCACGCCGAGGCGTACCCGGCCTCCGAGCTGAAGCACGGCCCGCTCGCCCTCATCGAGCCGGCCCTGCCGACGGTCGCGATCGTCCCGGACGACGACCTGCTGGAGAAGAACCGCGCCGCCCTGGAGGAGATCAAGGCCCGCTCCGGCCGCATCCTCGCGGTCGCGCACCAGCCGCAGGCCAAGGCCGACCACACCATCGTGGTCCCGAAGAACGAGGACGAGCTCGACCCGATCCTCATGGGCATCCCGCTCCAGCTCTTCGCGTACCACACCGCCCTCGCCATGGGCCGCGACATCGACAAGCCGCGCAACCTGGCCAAGTCCGTCACGGTCGAGTAGTCGCCCGGCGGGACCTGTCACCCGCCGAGCGCGCCACGGCCCCGGGCCTGTCCCCCGGAGCCGTACGCCGGGCCTGTCCCCCGGCGAACCGACCGGACACGAAGAACGGCCCCTCCCCGCTTCCCAGGAGCGTGGAGGGGCCGTTCTGCTTCCCTTCTTCCGGGGCCCGGTTCACCGGCCCCGGAAGGGTTACGCCGCCGCCGTGCTGCCGCTGCCCGCCCGGCCCAGGGCCGTCGGCCAGCCGGCGACCGCCGCCGTCGCGCCGTACCAGGCGGCGAGGCCCGCGAGCGCGGCCACCCAGCCGCCCGCCTTGCCGAGGCCCTCGTTGCCCGCGAGGGCCGCGATGCCCGAGAGCAGCAGGGCGAGGAAGAGCAGGCCGTACACGCCCTGTCCGAAGACGCCGCCGCCCTTGGCGGCCAGCGTCAGCGTGAGCGCGAGCAGCGCCCACAGGAGCAGGAAGAGTCCGGCGGCGTCCGCCGAGCCCCCGCCGCCGACTCCGGTCCCCCAGGTGAACCAGAAGGCGCCGAGCGCCGCGAAGGCCGTGCCGTCGCCGGTGCTGCCCGCGCGCAGGGCGAGCAGGCCGACCAGGAAGAGCGCCACGCCGCCGACCCAGGTGGCGAGGCCCGCGGCATCGGCTGCCGCGACGTTGTCGATCACACCGGTGCCGCCCAGGCCGAAGGCCAGGAGGGTCAGTCCGAGTGCGAGGTTTCCGAGGGTGGAGGTGCCGTTCCCCGACGCGACGTCCTTGTTCACGTGGGGCTCCCTTCGAACGGGCGGTGATGCCGCCTGAGCTGCTGTGTTCCGGTGCTCTTTAGCTACCCTTCACAAGCACACAAATCACCTGAGCCAGGCGGAAAATATCGCCGGGTAAAGGGAGTTGAGGGAGCGTCGGACGGTACGGAAGGGAGCCCGGGGCCCGTTACGGGATGACGATCACGGGCCGCTTCGCGCGGCGCGCGAGCCGGCCGGCCACCGAGCCGAAGATCCGCCCGACGATCCCGTGCGTCGAGCCGACCACGATCGCGTCGGCCGAGTACTCGCGGCCGACCTCCTCCAGCTCGTGGCAGATGTCCCCGCCGCGCTCCACCAGGATCCACGGCACCTCGGAGAGGTGGTCCGCACAGGCCAGCTCCAGGCCGAGGACCTCGGTGCGGTGGTCCGGGACGTCGACGAAGACCGGCGGCTCGCACCCCGCCCACACGGTGGTGGGGAGCCGGTTCGCGACGTGCACGATGATCAGGCCCGAGCCGGAGCGCCGGGCCATGCCGATGGCGTACGCCAGGGCGCGCTCACTGGACGTGGAGCCGTCGAAGCCGACGACCACCCCGTGCCGGAAGGCCGGGTCGCAGGCGTGGCGTGGCTGTTCCACCGCGAGGGGGTCGACCGTGGAGTCGGCGACGCGCTTGCGGTCCGCGGGTTCGGGGAATTCGTGACCGGCCATCGGTGTCTCGGCTAGGGAAGTCCTCGTGGGAAGGGACGGGGGAAGGAGCGGAACAACGGGTGGCGGCGGAGCTGTGTCCGGGAATCATCTTCCCAATCCCATACCCGCAAGGGTACGGCGACACTCCTCTCCTGCCCAGGGCCCGCCGTGCCGCGCCCGGCGTGCTGACCGCTCGTGCGCGGGTCGGTGCGCGCGGTGTCCTCCGGAGGATGCACGAAGGGTTCACCATCTGGCAATGCCGGATGTGCCCTACAGGCGTCCTCCGGCCGCGGCCCCGAGGGCCGAACGGGCGTCGCTCAGAGTGACCGGAGCGTTCCGTTCCTCGTTCCCCACAGGTCCGGATCACCGTCGCTGGGAGCCCGCCCGTGCCCGCACCGTCCCCTTCCGCCTCCGCCGCGTCCGCCGCCTCCGTCCACCCCGCCCGCTCCCGCCGCCGCGCCCGGGTACCGGGCCCCGCGGCGCCTGCCGCCCCGGAGACGGGCGGCCCCACGGGGTCCGCGGCGGGCGGCCGGGCGGAGCCGGCGGCGGTCGGCGGGGCGCTCGCCGACCCGGCGGGCGACGTGGTCCGCTGGGCGGTGTTCTGCTGCGCCCTCGTGCCGCTGGTGCTGCTCGCCTTCGGCACCTCGCTGGGCGGGGCCGGCGGGACCGCCCTCGGGCTGGCCTCCGTGACGGCCGCCTGCCGGCTGCTGCTGCGCCGGGCGGAGCGGGGACTGCGCGCGGAGGGCCCGGGGAGGCGTCACCGGGGCTGAGCGGACGCTCACAGAGCCCCTGGAGTTGACAGGTTCGCACAGCCGATCCCATATGTTTTCAGCCAACTTGAAGTTCCCGGCGCGTCCTTGCCGAAACGGTACGCCTATGCCTGCCCGCTCCCCCGCGAAAGCCCCGCCCCACCGGGCCGCACCCCTCGCACACGGCCACTTCGCCACCACCGGGCCCCGCCCGGGGGTGGTGCGGGCACTCGCCCGTGGATCGATCGCTTCACGCCAAGTGGCCTTGTCGACAATCTGCCGGATCGCGAACTTGTCACGCCGGCGGCACGGGACACAGTAGATTCGATCATGGGTACCGACGACTGGGGTCTCGTGCAAAACCGAGGGGAAACGTGGCACAGCGACACGACCAGGGAGACGCGAACACCGAGGGGAACTTAGCGCCATGAGCCAGGACTCCGCCGCACCGGAGGCGGCACGGAAGCTGTCCGGGCGCCGCCGTCGCGAAGTCGTCGCGGTGCTGTTGTTCAGCGGCGGCCCCATCTTCGAGAGCTCCATCCCGCTCTCCGTGTTCGGCATCGACCGGCAGGACGCGGGCGTTCCGCGCTATCGGCTGCTCGTCTGCGCGGGAGAGGAGGGCCCCCTGCGGACCACGGGCGGGCTCGAACTCACCGCGCCGTACGGCCTGGAGGCGATCGGCCGCGCCGGGACGGTCGTCGTCCCGGCCTGGCGCTCGATCACCTCGCCGCCACCGCCGGAAGCGCTCGAAGCCCTCCGCAGGGCACACGAGGAAGGGGCCAGGATCGTCGGGCTGTGCACCGGCGCGTTCGTCCTCGCGGCGGCCGGCCTGCTCGACGGCCGGCCGGCGACCACGCACTGGATGTACGCGCCGACGCTCGCCAAGCGCTACCCGTCGGTCCACGTGGACCCGCGGGAGCTCTTCGTCGACGACGGGGACGTGCTGACCTCCGCCGGCACCGCGGCCGGAATCGACCTGTGTCTGCACATCGTGCGGACCGACCACGGCACGGAGGCCGCGGGCGCCCTGGCGCGCCGGCTGGTCGTCCCGCCGCGGCGCAGTGGCGGTCAGGAGCGCTACCTCGACAGGTCTTTACCGGAGGAGATCGGCTCCGACCCGCTCGCCGAGGTCGTGGCCTGGGCGCTGGAGCACCTCCACGAGCAGTTCGACGTGGAGACCCTGGCGGCCCGTGCGTACATGTCGCGGCGGACCTTCGACCGCCGCTTCCGCTCGCTGACCGGCTCCGCGCCGCTCCAGTGGCTGATCACCCAGCGGGTGCTCCAGGCGCAGCGGCTCCTGGAGACGTCGGACTACTCGGTGGACGAGGTCGCGGGGCGCTGCGGCTTCCGCTCGCCGGTGGCGCTGCGCGGCCACTTCCGGCGGCAGCTCGGCTCCTCGCCGGCGGCCTACCGGGCGGCGTACCGGGCCAGGCGGCCCCAGGGCGAGCCCGCGACGGCCGTCCTGGAGCCGGCGGTGCCCACGCAGGTGGTGGCGGGAATCCGTCGCCCCGGGATGTCGCTGGAGCCCGGCAAGCCGCCGGGCGACGCCTACACGCCGGGCCGGGCCGCCCTGCCGGGCCAGCGCAGCGCGCCATAGCCGCCGGCGCCGGACCGGCGCGGGTGCCCACCTGACGGGGGCGCCCACGCCGCCGGCGCCGAGGACCGGCGCCGCCACAAGCGGCGCACCGCGGTACCGACGGGCGTCCGGGGACACCATCCCCCGGGCGCCCGTCGGCATGCCCGGGGCCGTCCCGGGACCGTCCGGACCCCCTCGGGGCTCCCCCGGGGAGTTTCCGGGTGGCTTCTCGGGGCTCCAGGGGGCACGGGGGCGGTTCTCTCGGGGTCTCGCCGCCTAAGGTAGGACGCATGAACGATCGCATGGTGTGGATCGACTGCGAGATGACCGGGCTCTCGCTGACGGACGACGCACTCATCGAGGTGGCCGCGCTGGTCACCGACTCGGAACTGAACGTGCTCGGCGAAGGCGTGGACATCGTGATCCGCCCGCCGGACCGTGCCCTGGAGACCATGCCGGAGATCGTGCGCCAGATGCACACGGCCTCCGGACTGCTCGACGCGCTGCCCGGCGGCACCACGCTGGCCGACGCGGAGGCGCAGGTCCTGGCGTACATCCGCGAGCACGTGAAGGAGCCCGGCAAGGCTCCGCTGTGCGGGAACTCGGTCTCCACCGACCGCGGCTTCCTCGCCCGCGACATGCCCGCCCTGGAGGGCCACCTCCACTACCGGATCGTCGATGTGTCCTCGGTCAAGGAGCTGGCGCGCCGCTGGTACCCGAGGGCGTACTTCAACAGTCCGGAGAAGAACGGCAACCACCGGGCGCTCGCCGACATCCGCGAGTCCATCGCGGAGCTGCGCTACTACCGGGAGGCGGTCTTCGTGCCGCAGCCCGGTCCCGACTCGGAGACCGCGAAGGAGATCGCGGCCCGGCACGTCGTCCCGGCGGAGTAGGACCCCCCGAAAGGGCTCGCTCGCGCACCCGGGGAAAACGTGTGCGCGAGCACCCCTCGGAACCCTGTAGACTTCTTCTCGGCCGGTCGGGGAAACCTTCGGGAAAACCGCCGGTCGTGGTGGGTATAGCTCAGCTGGTAGAGCACCTGGTTGTGGTCCAGGATGTCGCGGGTTCGAGTCCCGTTACTCACCCTGAAGGCCGAGGCCCCGGTTCGGAAGAACCGGGGCCTCGGTCGTTTCCGCGTTCCCCTAGGAGCAGGTGAGGGTCGCCGGGGGCGGGTTGGTGCCCGTCCAGGAGGCGTTGAAGCCGAAGGTCGCGGAGCCGCCGGCCGGGACCGTGCCGTTGTACGAGAGGTTCGTCGCCGTCACGGAGGTGCCGGTCTGGGCGACCGTGGCGTTCCACGCCTGGGTGATCCGCTGGCCGGCCGGATACTCCCAGGCGACCTTCCAGCCCGCGAGCGGGGCCGTGCCGGTGTTGCGGACGGTGACCTGGCCGGTGAGGCCGCCGCCCCACTGGCTCTGCACGGTGTACGTGGCGGCGCACCCCGCCGGGCCCGGCGGGGTGACCGGGGCGAGGGCCTCGGCGATCCCCGCCCGGGCCGGCTTCGGGTTCAGGTTCTCGTCGTACGGGGTGGCCGCGCCCTCGCCCGGGAAGAAGTCCGGGATCCAGGAGTCGGAGTCGGTGAAGCCCCAGACGGTGAGGCCGGCGCAGCGGGTGACGGCCAGGCAGGCGCGGGTCACGGCCGCGTAGTCCGCCTTCTGCTGCGCGAGCCCGGCCTCGGTGGCCGGAAGCGTCATCCGGATGTCGAGCTCGGTGATCGCCACGTCGACGCCGAGGTCGGCGAAGCGGCGGAGGTTGGCCTCCATCGTGGACGGGACCTGGCCGAGGATCAGATGGGCCTGGAAGCCGACCCCGTCGATCGGCACGCCCTGGGCGAGGAGCCGCTGGACCAGGGCGTACATGCCGTCGCTCTTGGCGCCGATGCCGTCGGTCGAGTAGTCGTTGACGTACAGCTTCGCCGCCGGGTCGGCGGCCCGGGCGGCCCGGAAGGCGTCCGCGATGTACGACTCGCCGAGGGTGGCGCCGAAGACGGACTGCCGGAGGGTGCCGTCCTCGTTCAGGGGTTCGTTGACGACGTCCCAGTGGTCGACGCGGCCCTTGTAGCGGCTCACCTCGGTGGTGACGTGGTCGGTCATGACCGTGCGGAGGGCGTCCGGGGTCCAGGTGCCGTTCGACACCCAGGACGGCAGCTGGCTGTGCCAGACCAGGGTGTGGCCGCGGACCTCCTGCCCGTGCGCCTCGGCGAAGTCGACGATCCGGTCGGCGCCGGTCCAGGAGTACTGACCCCGGACGGGTTCGACGGAGCCCCACTTCATCTCGTTGCCGGGGGTGACGGAGTCGAACTGGGCCGCGGCGGTGTCCGCGTACGCCCCGGTGAGCTTCCCGCCGGTGACGGCGGTGCCGAGGTAGACGCCCCGGGCGGCGGCGAGGTCGCGGAGCGGGGCGTCGGCGGCCGAGGCCGGCCCGGCGAGGACGGGGGTGAGGGCGGCGGCGAGGAGCGCCGCGGTGGCGGTCAGCCGGCGGAACACGCGGCACCTCCGAGGGTGAAGGCGGCGGGTGCGGGGTTGCTGCCGGTCCAGGAGCCGGTGAAGCCGAAGGAGGCGGAGGCCCCGGCGGCGACGGCGCCGTTCCAGCCGGCGTTCTTCGCGGTGACGGCCGTGCCGGTCTGGGCGGGCGTGGCGTTCCACATCTGGCCGACGGTCTGCCCGGCGGCGAAGGACCAGCCGAGGGTCCAGCCGCTCCAGGCGGTGGCGGAGGTGTTGGTGACGGTGACGTCGGCCTGGAAGCCGCCCTGCCACTGGTTGGTGACCTTGTAGGCGACCTTGCAGGCGCCCGCCGGGGGTGTGGGCGGGTCGGTCGGGTCCGGCGGGTCGGTGGGGTCCGTGCCGCCGCCCCCGTCGCCTCCGCCGGTCTCGCTCGTGTCGCCGTAGACGATGCCGCGGCCGTTGGTGGCGACGTACACCCGGCCGTAGACGCGCGGGTCGCCGGTGATGGTGGCACCGGTCCAGCCCCACTGGTGGGCGTCGTCGTTGACCCGGACCCAGGTGGCGCCGGCGTCGGTGGAGCGGAAGATGCCGCGGACGCCGCCGATCTTCGCGCTGGAGTAGAGCGCCGGGTAGGAGGCGTTCGGGGCGGCCTTGCCGAAGCCGACGGCGTCGGCCTGGTCGACGCCGGAGACCTTCGTGAAGGTGGCGCCGCCGTCGGTGGAGTGCCACAGGCCGTACGCGGCGTCGGGGGCGCCGCCCGCGAGCCAGATGTCGCCCTTCTTCCCGGGGACGGCCTTGAAGCGGACGTTGCCCTTGGCGGGCAGGCCGGTGGCCTTGGCGGTGAAGGTGAGGCCGCCGTCGGTGGAGGCGTAGAAGGTGCCGCCCCGGAAGCCGTAGAAGGTCTTCGGGTCGACCCGGTCGGACTCGACGGTGGCGCCGGCCGGGATGCCGGTGGAGGCCGTCCAGGAGGTGCCGAAGCCGGTGGCGGCGTGGACGCCGGCGGTGCCCTCGGGGCTCCAGACGAAGCGGCCGCCGTCGGCGGCCGCGGCGACCGTGCCGCCGCCGGTGACGCCCGCGGGCTCCTGCCCGGCGAACCAGTGCGCGCCGTTGTCGGTGGAGAAGGCGACCCGGGGACCGCCGTCGAGGTGGCCCGAGCGGACGAGGGTGTCCGGGTTGGTCTCGGCGTAGTCGAGGCTGGTCGTCGAGGTGAAGTTCGGGGAGGTGAACATCATCGGCGGGACGGCCGACAGGTCGGTGTGGCGGAAGCCGCCGACGTCGCCGAGGGCGCTGATCAGCGGGGCGCCGGAGGGCGGCGAGACCAGGTCGAGGACGGCGGTCTCCTCCAGGCCCTTCACCATGGGCCGGATGGTGAAGTTCGTGTGCGTGTCCCACTGGGTGAGCTCGGTGGTGCCGTAGACGGTGGCGCCGGTGCCGTACAGCATGCGGTCCGAGTCGAAGGGGTCGATCTCCAGGGCCTCGGTCATCCAGCCGAGCTTGGGGGTCTGCTCGGGCGGGTTGGGGTTGCCGCCCCAGGTCAGCCACGGGACGGAGGAGACGTCCATGGTGTAGCGGTTGGCGCGGGTGGGGTACGAGGAGTAGTCCCAGGCCTTGGTCCAGGTGGAGCCGGAGTCGGTGGTGCGGAAGATCTGGGTGTCGGGCCACCAGGAGCTGTAGGCGGAGACCATGACGGTGCCGGGGTGCTGCCGGTCGACGGTGAGGCCGCTGAAGCCGTGGTAGGTGTCGGCCTCGGCGACGGGGCTGATGTCCTGCCAGGCGCCGGTGGCGGTCGCGTACCGGTAGACCTTGCCCTTGCCGCCGTCGTACGGGCCCGCCGTGTCGCTGTACGCGAGGTAGAGGTAGCCGTTCTCGGCGTCGAGGACGCCCTTGTGGGCGAGGTAGCCGGTGGGCTGGCCGGCGAGGCGGGTCCAGGTGGCGCCCGCGTCGGTGGAGCGGTAGACGGCGTTCTCCTTGTCGCCGACGCCGACGTAGATCGTCCGCGTGGCGCCGCCCGCCGTGCCGGTGGACTCGTCGAAGGTGACCCAGACGATGCCCTGCTCGTCGGAGTTGTAGCCGCTGGTGTCGGTGGGGTCCTGCCGGTAGTCGCCCGGGTTGGTGAAGGAGGTGACCTTCGCCCAGGTGGCGCCGGAGTCGGTGGAGCGCCAGAGGCCGTTGCCGCTGGGGGCGCCGAGGTAGAGGATCCGGTTGTCGTGCGGGTCGACGGCGAGGCGTTCGCCCATGCCGCGGCCCGGCATGTTGCCGCCGATCTTGAAGGGGAGGTCGGCGCGCTGCCAGGTGGCGCCCCGGTCGGCGGAGCGCAGGACGGCGCCCATGCCGGGGTCCCAGTCGTTGGTGTACGTGCCGACGGCGGCGTACACCTTGTCGGGGTCGGCGGTGTCGGAGGCGAGGGAGACGACGCCGGTGTGGCCCCAGTCGTCCCAGCCGACGTGGTCGAGGAGCGGGATCCAGGAGGAGGCGGACTGGTCCCAGCGGTAGGCGCCGCCGATGTCGGTGCGGGCGTAGAGGAGGTTCTTCTCGGTCCGGTTGAAGACCAGGCCGGGGACGAAGCCGCCGCCGTCGACGCGGACGTTCTTCCAGGTGTACGCGGCGGACGCGGCGGCCCGGGCCGGTGGGGGTGCCGGGGCGGCGGTCTCGGCGGCGCCGGCCGGAAGGGCGCCGGCGAGGAGCCCGCCCGTGAGGGCCAGGCCCGCGAGCCCCGCGAGAAGTCGTGGTCTGCGCATGGGTATCCCGTCGGGAAGTGACGTATGGGAGCGCTCCCACTATCCGAGTCCTGTCAGAACACGGTCAATACGCGGGAGCCGTCGAAGACGTTCGACGACCCGGCGCGACCGGTGGGCCGAACGGGTGAGGCGCGCCCGGACCCCGGCGCCGCCCCACCGGCCGCCCCTCCCCCGCCGCCTACGGTCGGGGCCATGGGGCGGAGGAACGGGACACCACGACGGACCGGCGCTCGCGCCCGCGCCCTGGCGCTGCTGCTCGCCGCCGCGCTGCTCGGCGGCTGCGCGGACGACCCGCCGGTGCCGCCGGCGGCCGGCGCCGGGGAGACCGTCGACGGCTCGGGGCGGCCGGTCACCCTCACCGTCGGCGTGTACGGCACCTTCGGGCTCAAGGAGGCCGGGCTGTACGACACGTACATGCGGCTCCACCCGGACGTGGCGATCCGGCAGACCTCCCTCGCCCGCGCCGACGTCTACTACCCGCAGCTGCTCACCCACCTCACGGCCGGCGCGGGCCTCGCCGACATCCAGGCCGTCGAGGTCGGGAACATCGCCGAGGTCGTCGACACCCAGGCCGGCCGGCTCGTCGACCTGGCCCGCGCGCCCGGCGTCCGGGAGGCCGACTTCCTGCCCTGGAAGTGGGCGCAGGCGCGGACGGAGGACGGGCGGGTGCTGGGGCTCGGCACCGACATCGGGCCGCTGGCCGTCTGCTACCGCAAGGACCACTTCGCCGCCGCCGGGCTGCCCACCGACCGGGACGAGGTGGGCCGGCTGTGGGCCGGGGACTGGGAGAAGTACCTGGAGACGGGCCGCCGGTTCGCCGCGCGGGCGCCCCGGGGCGTGGCCTTCACCGACTCGGCGTCCGGGGTGATGGGCGCCGTGATCTCGGGCGCCCGGCTGCGCTACTACGACGCCGAGGGGCGGCTCGTGGTGGCGGTCAATCCGGCGGTGCGGGCCGCCTGGGACCTCGGCGCGCGGTTCGCGGAGCACGGACTGACCGCCCGGCTCCAGCAGTTCACCCCCGACTGGGACCAGGGCTTCGCGCAGGGAAGGTTCGCCTCGATCGCCTGCCCGGCGTGGATGCTCGGCTACATCCAGGACAAGGGCGGCCCGGACGGGAAGGGGAAGTGGGAGATCGCGACGGCGCCCCGGCCGGGGAACTGGGGCGGCTCCTTCCTGGTCGTGCCGGCCGCCGGGAGGCACGTCGAGGAGGCCACCGCGCTGGCGGCCTGGCTGACCGCGCCGGAGCAGCAGGCGGTGCTCTTCGAGCGGCGCGGCAGCTTCCCGAGCGCCCAGGCCGCCTTCGGGCTGCCGCAGGTGCGCGGCGCCCGGCACCCGTACTTCGGGGACGCGCCGGTGGGCCGGATCTACTCGGCGGCGGCCAGGGGGGTGCCGGTGGCGCCGGTCGGACCGAAGGACGGCCTGGTGAACCAGATCCTGTCCGACACCGGGATGCTCCAGGTCGACCAGACGGGACGCTCGCCCGACTCGGCGTGGCGGGCGGCGATGAAGGCCATCGACAACGCCCTGGACCGGTGAGCGCGGTGGCCGAGGAGGTGGTGGAGCGGGCGCTCGCGCCGGTGGTGCCCACGGGCCGGGGCCGAAGGGAGCGGCGGGAGCGGCTCGGCAGGCTGCGGTCGCGCTCGGCGCCGTACGTGCTGGTCGCGCCGTTCTTCGTGCTGTTCGGGGCCTTCGGGCTGTTCCCGCTGGTGGCGACGGCGTGGACCTCGCTGTTCCGGGTGGAACTGACGGCGCCGGAGGCCCGGGAGTGGGTGGGGCTGCACAACTACGCGCGGCTGCTCACCGACGAGTTCTTCTGGAACGCGCTGGCCAACACGGTGCTGATCGGGGTCCTCGCCACCGTGCCGCAGCTGCTGCTCGCGCTCGGCGCCGCGCACCTGCTGGACGCGCGGCTGCGCGGACGGCTCTTCTTCCGGGTGGCGGCGCTCGCCCCGTACGCGACCTCGGTGGCGGCGGCGACGCTGGTCTTCGCACTGTTCTACGGGCGGGACCAGGGGATGGTGAACTGGGCGATCGGGCTCGTCGGGCTCGACCCGGTGGACTGGCAGAACGGGCCCTGGGCGTCGAAGTTCGCGGTCGCGTCGATCGTGATCTGGCGCTGGACCGGCTACAACGCGCTGATCTACCTGGCGGCCATGCAGACGATCCCGCACGAGCTGTACGAGGCGGCGGCGCTCGACGGGGCCGGGCGGTGGCGGCGGTTCCGCCACGTCACCCTGCCGGGGCTGCGGCCGGCGCTGGCCTTCACCGGGCTGGTGTCGACGATCGGGGCGGTGCAGCTCTTCGGCGAGCCGCTGCTCTTCAGCAGCGGGGCGGGCGCCTCGGGCGGCGCCGACCACCAGTACCAGACGCTCGGGCTCTACCTGTACGAGCAGGGCTGGGTGAACCTGCACCTGGGGCGGGCGGCGGCGATCGCCTGGGCGATGCTGCTGCTCCTGGTGGCGGTCTTCGGGCTGGTGCGGCTCGCCCGCGGGAGGGGTGCGCGGTGAGGCGGCGGGACGCGGGCCCGGAGTCGTACGAGCGGGGCGGGTGGGGCACGTATCTGCTCCTGGCGCTGTTCACGGCGGTGTCCGTCTTCCCGCTGCTGTGGACCGCGGTCGCGGCCTCGCGGACGAGCGGGCGGCTCGCCCAGTCGCCGCCGCCGTTCTGGTTCGGGCGGAACCTGCCGCGGAACCTGTCGGTGGCCTGGGGCGAGGGCGGGATGGGCGAGGCGCTGGCCAACACGGCGGTGGTGGCCGGGTCGGTGGCGGTGGGGACGGTGCTCTTCTCGACGCTCGCCGGCTTCGCCTTCGCGAGGCTGCGGTTCCGCCTCCGCGGGCCGCTGCTGCTCCTGGTGGGGGCGACGATGCTGGTGCCGCCGCAGCTCGGGGTGGTGCCGCTCTATCTGCTGGTCGCCCGGCTCGGCTGGACCGACCAGCTCCAGGCGGTGGTGCTGCCCTCGCTGGTCTCGGCCTTCGGCGTCTTCTACATGCGCCAGCACCTGCGGGGCGCGCTGCCGCCGGAGCTCCTGGAGGCGGCGCGGATGGACGGGGCGGGGACGCTGCGGGTGGTGTGGCACCTGGTGCTGCCGGCGGCGCGGCCGGCGATGGCGGTCCTGGGGATGCTGTCCTTCGTGGCGGCCTGGAACGACTTCTTCTGGCCGGTGCTCGCGCTGACCCAGACGGGCAACCCGACGGTGCAGGTGGCGCTGACGGGGCTGGGCCGGGGCTATGTGCCGGACACCTCGGTGGTGATGGCGGGGGCGCTCCTCGGGACGCTGCCGCTGCTCGTGGTGCTCGCGCTGTTCGGGCGTCAGATCGTGGGCGGGGTGATGCGGGGGGCGGTGAAGGGGTGACGGGGACGCGGGGGGGGCGAAGGGGGCGGGGACACCGGGCGCGCAGGGGTGCACGGGTGTTCACCCGGATGGGCGCGGCGGCGGCCCCTTGTCGATCTTCCGCTGTTAGCGTCCCCTTATGTCCGCTATCAAAGGTTTTTACCCCATGTGGGTGGGGTGAGGCCGGATGGGTGTGCTGCGCGACCATCCCGAACTCGCCCTCTTCGTCTGCCTCTCCGCGGGATACCTCCTCGGCAAGCTCCGGGTCGGCCCCATCACGCTCGGCGGCATCTGCGGGACGCTGATCGTGTCCCTGCTCATGGGCGCCTGGGCGGAGGTCACCGTCTCCGACGACGTGAAGACGATCTTCTTCGCGCTCTTCATCTTCTCGCTCGGCTATCTGGCCGGACCCCAGTTCTTCGCCAACCTCAACAGGAAGAGCCTGCGCTACTTCACCCTCTGCCTCATCGAGGTCGTCTGCGTCGTCGGCATCGCCCTCGGGCTCGCCGAGGCCTTCGACCTGGACGTCGGCACCGCCGCCGGCATCCTGGCGGGCGCGGCCACCGAGTCCGCGGTCGTCGGCACGGCCACCGAGGCCATCGGCAAGCTCTCCGACCTGACCCAGGAGCAGATCACCCAGTACCAGGGCCACGTGGCCACCGCGTACACGGTCTGCTACCTCTTCGGCCTCATCACCATCGTGATCTACACCAGCCAGATCATGCCGATGATGATGCGGATCAACCTCCGCGACGCCTCCCGCGAACTGTGGGAGAAGATGCGGGGCTCCGGCGGCGGCCTGGAGTCCGACGAGCGGGAGGCGCTGCCCGGCATGGTCGGCCGCACCTTCCTCGTCACCCTCGCCGACGGCGCCAAGGTCTCCGACCTGGAGCGGCGGTTCGGGAACCGGGTCACCGTCGAGGCGGTGAAGCGGGGCGCCGAGATCCTCACCCCGCCGCCGCCCGGCTTCGAGCTGACCCTCTCCGACCTGGTCCTCGCGGTCGGCCGGCGGGCCAACATCATCGAGGCGGGCCGGATGATCGGCCCCGAGACCCCGGCCGTGCCGGGCCTCGACACCCCGCTCGCCACCCAGCAGGTCTCCCTCACCGACAAGTCGGCGGCCGGCAAGTCCCTGGACCAGCTGACCACCGAGCACCCGGAGATCGCCTCCGGCGGCGTCTACGTGACGGACGTGCTCCGCAACGAGTCGCATCTGCCCGCCACCCCGGAGACCGTCGTCGAGCGCGGTGACGTGCTCACCCTGGTGGGCGCCCGCTCCTCGCTCGGCAGGCTCGCCTCCAAGGTCGGCTCGATCGTGAGGAACGACGCCACCGACTTCATCTACCTGGGCCTCGGCATCGCCTGCGGCTCGCTCCTCGGGCAGGTCGTGGTGAAGTTCGGCGACGTCCCGATGTCGCTGGGCACCGGCGGCGGCTGCCTCATCTCCGGTCTGCTCTTCGGCTGGTTCCGCTCCCGCACCCAGACCTTCGGCGCCTTCCCGCCGCAGGCCGCGACCACGCTCAAGGACATGGGCCTGGCCATCTTCATCGCCTGCACCGGGCTCGTCTCCGGCCCGCAGGCGGGGCCGCTGCTCAAGGAGTACGGGGCACTGCTGCCGTTCGCGGGCATCGCCATGGTCCTCGTACCGGCGACGATCTCGCTCGTCGTCGGCCGCACGCTGCTGAAGATCGAGAAACCGCTGCTGATCGGCGCCATCGCCGGCCAGCAGTGCTCGACGCCGGCGATCACCTCGGTCACCCAGGTCGCGCAGAGCTCGGTCCCGATGCTCGGCTACACGATCACGTACACCCTCTCCAACTTCCTGCTCCCGCTGACCGGACCGCTGCTGGTCGGCATCCTCGGAGCCTGAGAGGCGGCCTCCCCCTCCATGATCGACTTTCTGAACCGGAACATCTTCCAGCCCCACCCCGAGCTGCTCGTCTTCCTCACCGTCGCCCTCGGCTTCCTCTTCGGGAAGCTTCGCTACCGGGCGATCGCGCTGGGCGCCGTGACCGGCTGCCTCGTCGCGGGGCTGCTGCTCGGCGCCCAGTTCAAGATCACCATCGACGCCACGGTGAAGAACCTCTTCTTCACCCTCTTCCTCTTCGCCCTCGGCTACAAGGTCGGACCCCAGTTCTTCCGGGGCCTGAAGAAGGACGGCCTGCCGCAGGTCGTCAACGCGATCATCGTGTGCGTCACCGGCCTGCTGGTCTCCTGGGGCTTCGCCGTGATGCTCGGGTACGGCCCCGGGCTCTCGGCCGGCCTGCTCGGCGGCGCGCTCACCCAGTCCGCCGTCATCGGCGTCGCCCAGGACGCCATCGGCAACCTCCCGGGCCTGTCCGCCGACCAGATGAAGACCGAGGAGAACCTGGTCGCCATCGGGTACGCGGTCACCTACCCGCTCGGCACGATCCTGTGCGCCATCCTCCTCGCCAACATCCTCCCCCGGCTCTACAAGCGGGACCTGGCCGCCGAGTCCGCCGCCCTCGCCAAGGAGCTGGACGCCCCCGGCGACAACCCCGACCTCGCCGAGGGCTACTACGAGGTCGTGCTCCGGGCGTACACGATCCGGCGCCCCGACCTCGTCGGCCGCACCATCGACGACTTCGAGAACCAGCAGAAGGAGCTCGGCCACCGCATCTACGTCACCCGGGTCCGGCGCGACGGCACGGTCCTCCCCCACGACCAGGGGACCGTGCTCCGGGAGGGCGACACCGTCGCCGTCTCGGCGCTGCGCGGCTCCCTCGTCGACTTCGACGCCCGCACCCACATCGGCCCCGAGACCGACGACGTCGAACTCCTCGGCTACGAGACCGAGTCCCTGCACGTCGTCGCCTCGAACAAGGAGCAGCTCGGCAAGACCGTCGCCGAGCTGCGCCGCGAGCCCTTCATGGTCGGCGTCTACATCGACAAGATCTACCGCTCCGGCTCCGAGTTCCCCTACCGCCTCTCCACGAAGCTGGAGCGCGGCGACACCGTGATCCTCACCGGCCCCAAGCGGCTCGTCGACCCGGCGGGCAGGGCGATCGGCAAGCCGGTGCCGACCTCCTTCGCCACCGACATGCTCTGGGTCGGCCTCGGCGTCTTCCTCGGCGGCTGCATCGGCATCCCGGCGCTCACCGTCTCCGGCGTGCCGATCTCGCTGTCGACCTCCGGCGGCGCGCTGATCATGGGCCTGGTCTTCGGCTGGATCCGCGGCAAGTACCCCACGTACGGCAACGTCCCGCCGGGCGCCCAGTGGTTCATGGACACCTTCGGGCTGTGCGCCTTCGTCGCCGTCGTCGGCATCAACGCCGGTCCGAGCTTCACCAGCGGCCTGTCGACGGCCGGCTGGGGGCTGCTGCTGTGGGGCGCGGTCGCCACCCTGATCCCGCTGGTCGTCGGCTTCCTCGTCGGCCACTACGTGCAGAAGATCCGCTTCCCGATCCTGATGGGCGTGCTGGCCGGCGGCCAGACCACGACCGCGGCGATCGGCGCCATCAACGAGCAGTCCAAGTCCCAGATCCCCACGCTCGGTTACACGATCCCCTACGCGGTGGGCAACGTGCTGCTGACCATCTGGGGCGCCGTGATCGTCATCCTCAACCACTGACCGCCGTACGTAAGGACGCGCCATGCCCAGGACCAGCTTCACCCGCGAGGAGATCAAGTCCTTCGCCCAGCTCTCGCCGTTCGAGCTGAAGGACAAGTTCATCACCCTCGCCCAGCACGCCCAGGCCGATCAGCCGGGCCAGAAGGGCAAGTCCTCGGTCCAGATGCTCAACGCGGGCCGGGGCAACCCGAACTGGACCGCCACCAGCCCCCGCGAGGCCTTCCACGCGCTCGGCTACTTCGCGCTCTCCGAGTCCCGCCGGGTGTGGACCGCCGACGACCTCGGCGGCATGCCCGAGCTCAAGGGCTCCGGCGCCCGCTTCGACACCTTCGTGCGGCAGCACCCGGACCTGCCCGGCATCGAGCTGCTCCGGAAGTCGGTCGAGTACGCCGTCGAGCGCTTCGGCTTCGACAAGGACGCCTTCGTCCACGAGCTCACCGACAGCTCCATCGGCGACAACTACCCGGTGCCGGACCGGATCCTCACCCACACCGAGCAGGTCGTCCGCGGCTACGTCGACGACGAGTTGTTCGACCGGCGGCCGCCCGCGGGGAACGTCTCGTACTTCGCCACCGAGGGCGGCACCGCCGCCATGTGCTACGTCTTCGACTCCCTGATGAAGAACGGCATCCTGAGGAAGGGCGACCGGATCGCCCTGATGGTGCCGGTCTTCACCCCGTACATCGAGATCCCCGAGCTCGACACGTACGAGTTCGACGTCGTCCACGTCAACGCCTCCCTCTTCACCGAGACCGGCGTCCGCGAATGGCGCTACCCGACGGAGGAGGTCGCCAAGCTGGAGGACCCGTCGATCAAGCTGCTCTGCCTGGTCAACCCCTCCAACCCGCCGTCCCTGGCGCTGAGCCAGCGGGTCGCGAACCAGCTCAAGGAGATCGTCGCCGAGAAGAACCCGAACCTGGTGATCGTCACCGACGACGTCTACGGCACCTTCGTCCCCGGCTTCCGCTCGGTCGCCGCCGACCTGCCGCAGAACACCCTCCTCGTGTACTCGTACTCCAAGCACTACGGCGCCACCGGCTGGCGGCTCGGCGTCATCGGGCTGAACGACGACAACGTCATCGACCGGATGATCGCCGACCTGCCCCCGGCCGAGAAGGAACGGCTGGACAAGCGGTACGGGACGCTCTCCCTGGAACCGGAGAAGATCCGCTTCATCGACCGGCTGGTCGCCGACTCCCGGCAGGTCGCCCTCAACCACACCGCCGGCCTGTCGCTGCCGCAGCAGGTCATGATGACGCTGTTCTCGCTCTTCGACATGCTCCCCGAGGGCCAGGCGTACAAGGAGCGGCTGCGGGCGATCGTCGGGCAGCGGCTCGACCTGCTCCTCGAAGGCGCCCGGATGAAGATCGCCGAGGACGACAAGCGGGCCGGGTACTACATCGAGCTCGACCTGCTCGCGGAGGCCGAGCGGGTCCACGGCAAGGACTTCGCCGACTTCCTGGAGAAGGAGTACGAGCCCGTCGACCCGCTGTTCCGGCTCGCCGAACAGACCGGCGTCGTCCTCCTCAACGGCGGCGGCTTCGACGGCCCCGAGTGGTCGGTCCGCGTCTCGCTGGCCAACCTGGACGACCTCGACTACCTGAAGATCGGCCACCACCTGCGGGCGATCTTCGACGACTACGCCCAGGAGTGGAAGACCTCCCGGGGCGTCTGACGCCCGTCCGGCACACGACGGAAGCGTGCCCCGGCCGGAGGTGGGGTGGTCCGGCCGGGGCACGCGGTGTGGGGGGACGGGAAGGTCTACCGGTAGGCGGCGAAGGCCTTCGTGAAGGCCAGCGGCTGCTGGAGGATCGAGGAACAGGTGGCGTCCGCGTGGTTCACGGCGCCGGCCGCGCACTGCTTGTCCCGGGTCGAGGACCACATCGACAGCCAGCCGAGCCCCTTGGACCGCGCGAAGTCGACCAGCTGGGCGGCGTCGTCGACCGTGAAGACCTCGGTCGTGACGTCGTTCACGCCGATCATGGGAGTGACCGCGACCGCCTTCCAGGCGGCGGCGTCGGAGAGGCCGAGGACGCCCTTGAGCTGGGCCTGGGTGGCGGTCGCCGCCTGGATCGCGTACGTGCCCATGTCGGCGCTGTAGGCCGGTCCGTAGTCCATCGCCATGATGTTGACCGCGTCGACCCGGACGCCGTTCCGCTGCGCGTCGGCGAGCAGGCTCACCCCGGGCTGGGTGAGGCCCTCGGGCATCACCGGCAGGGTGAAGGAGACGTTCAGTCCGGGGTGCGCCTTCTGGAGCGCGGCAATGGCCTGGGAACGGCGGGTGTTGGCGGCCGTGTCGGGCAGCGCGGCGCCCTCGACGTCGAAGTCGACCTTGGTGAGCCGGTACTGGTCGACGACCTTGCCGTACGCCTTCGCCAGGTCGGCGGCGCTCGCGCAGTTCAGCGCCAGCTCGTGGCCGGCCGCGCCGCCGAAGGAGACCCGCACGTCGCCGCCCTTGGCGCGCAGGGCGCCGATCTGGGCGGCCACCTTGTCGTTCGCCAGGTCGGTCACGCCGCCCCACAGGGGGGCGCAGGAGCCGCCGGAGGTGATGAAGGCGAGGTTGAACTCCTTCACCCCGGTGGCCTCGGCGGTGGCGAGCAGGTCGTACGCCGGGTAGAGCGAGGTGTCGACGTAGGGGGCGAACCGGGCGCCGGTGGCGGGGCTCCCGGTGGAGGTCGGGGTGGGCGTCGGGGTGGGCGTCGGGGTCGGGGTCGGCTTGGGGGGCACGGTGGTCGTCGCCGTGGCCGTGGGGGTCGGCTTCGGGCTCGTCGTGGCGGTGGCGGTCGGCTCGGGGCTCGCGGTGGCGGTCGGGGTCGCCGTGGCGGTGGGCTGGTCGGTGGGGCGGCCGCTGGGGGTGGGGGCGGGGCCGCCGGCCGAACAGGCCGCCTTGTTGATGAGGCAGCCCGCCGGGTCCCCGGCCTGTCCGGCCGCCGAGGTCACGAAACCGACGGTGACGGACTGGCCGGGGGCGAGCTGCCGGTTCCAGCTCGCGGGCTTCACGGTGACGTGCCGGCCCGAGACCGTGTGGTCGCCGTTCCACAGGGAGCCGATCGCGGTCCCGGCGGGCAGGTCGAACTCCAGCGTCCAGTCGGACTGGGGCGCCGAGGTCTCGTTGGTGATCACGTACTGGCCGGTGTAGCCGCCGGTCCAGGAGGAGGTCCGGGTGTAGGCGGCGCCGACCGCGGCGGCCTGGGCGGTGCCGGTGAGGGCGAAGACCGTGCCCGCCGTGACGGCCGCCGCGACGACCGCGCCGACGGCCTTCGTACGGCCGCTGGTCCTGCGCCGGTGCCCGTTGCTGCCCATGCGTGCTGCCTCCGTGGTGCGGGGGTGTGGGGGGTGCGGTGTGGGGGTGCGGGCAGCACGCTAGCGCCGGGCATCCGGACAATTGCCGTAGAGCGGACCCCGGTCGGGATTCTTAGGATCCGCTTAAGGCGGCCATCACCACCGGCAAAGGTTCAGCGCCTGGCGGCCTTGCGACGGCGTGCCGGGCGGTGCGAGCGGCGGCCGGCGGAGCCGTCGGCGCGGTGGCCGCCGAGCCCGATCCAGATGCGCACCTCCGTGCCGCCGAGGACCGAGCGGCCGAGGCGGACGTCTCCGCCGGTGGTCTCGGCCATGCGGCGCACGATGTCGAGGCCGAGGCCCGTGGAGCCGGCCCGGGTGCCGCTGTTGCCGCGGGCGAGCGCGGCGTCCGGGTCGGCGATGCCGGGCCCGGCGTCGGACACGAGGACGATGACGGCGTCGTCGCCGTTGTGGACGTCGACGGAGAAGGCGGTGCCCTCCGGGGTGTGCCGGAAGACGTTGCCGAGCAGCGCGTCGAGCGCGGCGGCGAGCTCGGGGCGCGCCACCGGGATCCGTACCGGACGCTCGACCCCGGCGACGCGGACGAGCCGCCCCTCGTCCTCGGCGAGCGCGGACCAGAACTCCATCCGCTCGCGCACCACTTCGGCGGCGTCGCAGCCCGCGCCCGGACCGGTCGGCGCGGTGGTCTGCGGCTTGGCCTCGCGGGCCGTGCGGATGATGGTGTCGACCTCGCGCTCCAGCTGCTCGACGGCCGCCCGGGTCTGGTCGGCGGCGGGGCCCGAGCCGAGCGAGGCCGCGTTGAGGCGGAGCACGGTGAGCGGGGTGCGGAGCCGGTGGGAGAGGTCGGCGGCGAGCTCGCGCTCGTTGGCGAGGAGCTGGACGACCTGGTCGGCCATGGAGTTGAAGGCGACGGCGGCCGACTTGAGTTCGGGCGGGCCCTCCTCGGCGACCCGGGCGCCGAGCCGGCCCTCGCCGAGCTCGTGGGCGGCGCGGGCGAGGCGCTGCGCGGGGCGGACCATGCGGATGCCGAGCCGGTCGGCGACGGCGAGGGAGCCGACGATCAGGGCGACGCCGACCCCGGCGAGGACCAGCCAGGCGGTGGCGACGCCGTTGGTCACCTCGCCCTCGGGGACGAAGAGTTCGACGACCGCGACCTTCCCGGAGCTGAGCGCGGTCGGCTGGAGCAGGGCGTAACCGCCGGGCACCTCGGCGATCGAGGCGCGGCCGAGGGTGCGGGTGGCGGTCAGCTCCTCGGCACCGGCCCGGCGGGTGCCGATCTCCAGGGCCTGGCCGTCGGGCGTGGCGGGCGGGACGTGCACGGCGAGCCGCCCGGCGGCGCCGTCCTCCGTGGTCGCGACGGCCTTCTCCAGCTCCGTCCGGTCGGTGGTGATCGCGAGGACCGGGGCGAGCCCGGCGCCGCGCCGCTCGGCGTTGGAGAAGGCCCGGTCGCGGGCCATCTCCTTGACGACGAGGCCGAGGGGGACGGCGAAGGCGATGACGACCATGGCGGTGACGGCCAGCGACACCTTCACGAGGGCCCATCTCACGGCCGGCGCTCCCGTCTCACCGCTGCTGCTCGCGGGGCGGTTCCAGCTTCACGCCGACGCCGCGCAGGGTGTGGAGGTAGCGGGGCCGGGCGGCCGTCTCGCCGAGCTTGCGCCGCAGCCACGACAGATGGACGTCGATGGTCTGGTCGTCCCCGTAGGCCTGCTGCCACACCTCGGCGAGCAGCTCCTTGCGCGGCACGACGACGCCGGGCCGGCCGGCGAGGAAGGCGAGCAGGTCGAACTCGCGCCGGGTCAGGTCGAGCGGGACGCCGTCGAGTTCGGCCTGGCGGCGCAGCGGGTCGATGGCGAGCCCGCCGACGCGGAGCTCCGTGGTCGGCGCGGGCTCCCCGGAGACGGCCCGGGAGCGGCGCAGCACGGCGGCCATCCGGGCGGTGAGGTGCTCGACGGAGAACGGTTTCACCAGGTAGTCGTCGGCCCCCGCGTGCAGCAGCCGGACGATCTCCGCCTCGTCGTCGCGGGCGGTCGCGATGATCACCGGTACGTCGGTGATCCCGCGCAGCATCTTCAGCGCCTCGGACCCGTCCAGATCGGGCAGACCGAGGTCGAGGACGACCACGTCGAAGCGGAAATGGGCGACCTCGCGCAGCGCCTCCAGGGCCGTGCCGACGCTCCGTACGGTGTAGGAGGCTTCCGTCAGCTGCCGGATGAGGGCGGAGCGCACGAACTGGTCGTCCTCGACCACGAGCACACTTGCCATGGCCCGCACCGTACGCCATTCGGGGGACACCCCGGCCACTCCGTACCTTCCGGTCCGCGCCGGCCGGGCGTGGTGCACTATGGCCCCGATGCGAAGAGGACTCGTTCACGCCCTGGCCTGGTCGCTCGCCACCGGCGCGGCGGTCACGCTCTCCTGGTGGGGAGTGCACACCGTGCTGTCCGGCACCGTCTACGACCCGCCGCGCGCCCTGCCGCTGCCGGTCGGCTCGCCGGAGGACCCGGTGCCGGCCGAGACGGCGATCGGCGACCCCGTGACGGCCTCGACGCGCCGCCCCTCCCCTCCCTCGGCTCCCCCGCCGTCGCCTTCCCCGGCGTCGTCCTCCCCGGCGTCGCCGAGGACCGCCGCCGCTCCGTCCCCCCGGCCCGCGGCCCCGCCGCGGACCACCCCGCCGCCGGCCACGGCGGCCTCCTCCCTGAAGACCACCGCGGTGGACGGCGGCCGGGTCACCTTCGACCTCGGCGAGAGCTCCGCCGAGCTGGTCTCGGCGATCCCGGCCTCGGGCTGGCAGATGCAGGTGTGGAAGCAGCCGACGTGGATCCGGGTGACCTTCACGCAGGACGGCCGCGAGGTGTCGGTCTTCTGCGTGTGGCACGACTCGGCGCCCCGGGTGGAGGTCGACGACCGCACGCACTAGCCGGTCGCGCCGGCGAAAGCACCGGCGGACGTACGAGCGGACGTGTCAGCGGAAGACGGACGGCGGGGGCGCGGGCGAGGCCTTCGCGGTGGCGTCGGTGACGGCCGTGGCGCCGCCGGTGAAGTCGGCGAGGGCGCGGCCGTGTTCGACGCGACCGGGGTGCGGGTCGGTGGCGACCCGGCGGGTGAGGTCGGCGACGGGGAGTTCGCGGCCCGAGGCGACGAGGACCGCGTTGCCGAAGCGGCGGCCGCGCAGCACGGTCGGGTCGGCGATCAGGGCGAGTTCGGGGAAGACCCCGGCGGCGGTGGCGATCTGGCCGCGGAGGTGGGCGAGCGGCGGGCCGTCGGCGAGGTTGGCGGCGTACGTACCTCCGGGCCGCAGCGCGCGCCGCACCTCGTCGAGGAACTCGGCGCTGGTGAGGTGGGCGGGGGTGCGGGCGCCGCGGAAGACGTCCGCGATGATCAGGTCGGCCCAGCCGTCCGGGACCTTGGCGAGTCCGGCGCGGGCGTCGACGGCGCGGACCCGGATCCGGGCGCCGGGGTCGAGCGGCAGTTCGCGGCGGACGAAGCGGACGAGGGGTTCGTCGAGCTCGACGACCTGCTGGGTGGAGCGGGGCCGGGTCGCGGCGACGTACCGGGCGAGGGTGAAGGCGCCGCCGCCGAGGTGGACGGCCTGGAGGGGGCGGCCGGGCGGGGCGGCGAGGTCGACGACGTGGCCGAGCCGTCGCTGGTACTCGAAGGTGAGCGCGGCGGGGTCGTCGAGGTCCACGTGGGACTGGGGGGCGCCGTCGAGGAGCAGGGTCCAGGCGCGGGGGCGGTCGCGGTCGGGTATCAGTTCGGCGAGCCCGCCGTCGACGGTCTCGGAGACGGTGCCGGCCGCCGGCCGTTCGCTCTGCTTCTTCCTGGCCATCCGTCCATTATCGGCGGGTCCGGGGCGCGGCGTTCAGTGACAGCCGTCGGCCGCCTCGATGAGGCGGGCCGCCTCGCCGAGGGCGCGGCGCAGCACGGCGGGGTCGGTGACGGGGTCGGTGTCGCCGGGGGGCAGCAGCCAGCCGGCCGGGCGGGGCGCGTCCCCGGCGGGCTCGGGCAGTTCGGGGAGCTCGGGGAGGCGCAGGCCACGCCCGGAGGTGCGGGTGCAGGCGCTGCCGGGGAGGTCCCAGGCGGCGGCGGTGCCGGGCGGGACGAGGAAGCCGAGGGTGTCGCAGGCGCCGTCGTGGAGGACCGGCCCGACGGCGGGGACGCCCCGGCGGCGGAGGATGTCGACGGCCTCCAGGCCCTGCCGGGCGGGCACGGTCACCAGGTCGCAGGGCTCGACGGCTCCGGTGCCGGTCGTGGTCGCGGCGGGCACCGCGGGCGTCACCGTCGTGGTCCCGGCCGTGGTCGTGGTCGTCTCGAAAGGCGCGGCGTTCTCGGACATGGACCCCTCCTCGCTTCCCAGAGGAGACACGTTCCGTCTCTCCCATACGGTTCAACGCCCGTACGCGTCAACGGCTACGGCGGCACGCCGCCGCAAAGGATGGCAGTTCATGGCAGATCGCAGGCGAGATATCCGATTTGTAGCCAAACTCAGCGTACGCATCCGGTCACAGCAGGTACGTTCATGCCGCCGGAACACCCGGCAGCACCAGGAGAGGGCTCGGCCATGGCCATGTCACGGGCAGTTCCCAATCTCGCCTTCCGACGGCTCCGCGGGCAGCACTCCCCGGCGGAGTTCGCCGCCACGGTCCGCCGGGCGGCACGGGAGATCGGCGAACAGGTCGCGTGCGACGCCCGCTACATCGGGCGCGTGGAGGCGGGCGAGATCCGCTGCCCGAACTACGCGTACGAGCGGGTCTTCCTGCACATGTTCCCCGGCCTCACCCTCGCCGACCTGGGATTCTCTGCGCGGGAGGCGGTACGCGGCCGACGGCAGGCCGCCCCGGCCGGGGCCTCGGGGCCCCCCGCCCTCCCGACCCGGAACGATGAGGAGAGCGACGTGCTGCGTCGCGCATTCATGACGAGCGGCACCGCCACCCTGGCGGCCGCCTCCTGGGGACTCGGCTCGACCACCGCCGCCGCGATCCCCAGCCCCCGCGGCACCCACCGCATCGGCGAGGCCGAGGTCCGCGCCGTCGAGGACGCCGTGCGGCAGATCCGCCTGCTGGACGACCGGCACGGCGCCGACGGCCTCTACAAGGTCGCCGCCCAGCCGCTCCGCGGCGCCTACCGCCTGCTCGACCAGGGCACCGCCGCCCGCCGCGCCACCGAGGACCGGCTCCTCGCCGGAGCGGGCGAACTGTCCCTCTCCGTCGGCTGGCTCGCCCACGACTCGGGCCGCCACGAGGACGCCCGCTCCCACTACGCCGAGGCCCTGGCCACCGCCCGGGTCTCCGGGGACGCGGCCCTGGAGGCGCACGCCTTCTGCAACACCTCCTTCCTCGCCCGCGACACCGGCCGCTACCGCGAGGCCGTCCGCGCCGCCCAGGCCGGACTGCGCGCCGCGTGCCCGCTCGACTCCCCCCGGCTGCTCGCCCTGCTCTCCCTGCGCGAGGCCGCCGCCTGGGCCGGACTCGGCGACCGCTCGGCCGCCGAGGAGTGCCTCGGCCGCGCCCACGACCACTTCGCCCGCGGCCACGCCGACCAGGACCCCGAGTGGATGTCCTTCTTCGGCGAACCCGAACTGGAGGCCCTCGAAGCCCACTGCTGGGCCGCCCTCGGCGACTGGAGCCGCGCCGCCCGCCACTCGTACCGCGCCACCGTCCTCCAGCACCCCCGCTTCGCCCGCAACCTCGCCCTCTACCGCGCCCAGCTCGCCGGCCACCTCGCCCGCGCCGGCCGCCGCGACGAGGCGGAGGCGGAGGCGCGACGGGTGGCGGAGTCGCTGGACGGGATCGCGTCGGCGCGGATCAGGGGGCTGCTGGCCGAAACGCGGCTCATCCTTACGGGTGGGTGAGGGCGGGGCTGTCGGATCCGATAGCCGATAGCCCGGACGTCGGACATTGGATCCGAAAGATCGGATCCAATGTCCGGGAGGTTGGATCCGGGAGGTCGGATCCGAAGTCCCGGAGGTTGGATCCCGGAAGTTGGATCCGATATCCCGAAGGTTGGATCCGGGAGGTCGGATCCAAAATCCCGGAGGTTGGATCCCGGAAGTTGGATCCGATATCCCGGAGGTTGGATCCGGGAGGTTGGATCCGAGCCCGCGCTCAGCCCTCCAAGTGCCCCGTGTCGTTCCAGCGCTCGATCGCCGGCTCGCCGTACGCCCAGCCCAGGACCGACAGGCTCGTCGGGTCGAGGCGGATGCGCGAGGCGAAGGAGACGTGCTCGCCGAGCCAGCGGGCGCCGATGGAGCGAAGGATGTGGCCGTGCGCGAAGACGAGGACGTCGCGGTCGGCCGAGCGGGCCCACTCCACGACCTCGTCGGCACGGGCCGACAGCTGGTCGAGGGACTCGCCCTCCGGGACGGCGTCGCGCCAGATCAGCCAGCCGGGGCGGAGTTCCTGGATCTGGGCCGGGGTGAGGCCCTCGTAGGCGCCGTAGTCCCACTCCATCAGGGCGTCCCAGGGTTCGGCGCGGTCGCCGAAGCCGGCCAGGGCGCAGGTCTCGCTCGCGCGGACCAGGGGGCTGGTGCGGATCTCGACGCCCGGAAGGCCCTGCCAGGGGCCGCGGTGGAGGCGCTCGCCGAGCAGCTCGGCGCCGCGTCGGCCCTCGTCGAGCAGCGGGATGTCGGTCCTGCCGGTGTGCCGGCCGAGGAGCGACCACTCGGTCTGGCCGTGTCGGGCGAGCAGGATGCGCGGTGCCATGGGCGGGACTCTCCAGAGATTGCGCGGATGCGGGAGGGACGGGCGCGCGCCGTCGGGCGCCCCGGAGGGTCCCTCCATCATCCCGCAGGTGGCCCCGGCGCGAACTCCCGGTGTCCCCGGGGCGGAACCCGCCCGCGTTGTCAGTGCCGGATGGGAGACTTCCGCGGGTGAGCGTATCCCTGGACGACGGCGGGTCACGGCCGCCGCAGACGACCGACCCCGTGCCGACCCCGGCGAGCCGGCGCAGGACGCGGGAGAGACTCGCCGAGCTGCGCGGCCCGGCGGTCCCGCCGCGCCCGCTGGACGCCCGGGCGCTGGCCGCGCTGGCCGCGAACCCGGGGTGCAGGCGCCGCGCGCTGCTCGACGGCGCGGGGGTCGACAAGGGGGCACTGGCGTCGCGGCTGGGTTCGCCGGCGCCGTTCGGGCAGTCGCAGTTCGCGATCGTGCGGGGCAACAGCTTCGAGGCGAAGGTGAAGGCGGACGGCGGGCGCGAGCTGCTGCGGCTCCTGGGCGTCGAGGACCCGGGGGCCGTCTCCGTACCCGATCTGTCGGCGTCCGGGCCCGAGGGGCGGACCGCGCGGACGGCGCTCGCGCTGCGCGAGGCGACCGCGGGCGACGGGTGGACGCTGCTCGACCATCCGCTGCTGACCCTGGAGGTGGCGGGCTCGCCCGTGCACCTGGAGCCGGACGCGGTGGTGGTGGACCCGGCCGGGCGGTGGACGGTCGTGGAGATCAAGTCGTTCCCGATGATCGACGGGGCGGCGGACGCGGCGAAGGTCGGCGCGGCGGCCCGGCAGGCGGCGGTGTACGTGCTGGCGCTCGAAAGGGTGGCGGCGCTCACCGAGGGGGCCGAGGTGCGGCACTCGGTGCTGCTCGTCTGCCCGAAGGACTTCTCGAACCTGCCGACGGCCTCCGTGGTCGACGTGCGCAAGCAGCAGGCGGTGACCCGGCGGCAGCTGGAGCGGCTGACCCGGATCGACGAGATCGCCGAGGCGCTGCCGGAGGGGCTGAGCTTCGACGTCCAGGGCTGTTCGGCGGAGGAGCTGTCGGCGGCCGTGGAGGCGGTCCCGCACGCCTACGCGCCGGAGTGCCTGGCCGCCTGCGAGCTGGGCTTCCACTGCCGGTCGCGGGCGCGGGAGGCGGAGGCGGTGCAGACCCTGGGCCGTTCGGTGCGGGGCGAGCTCGGCGGGCTGACCACGATCGGCGCGGTCCTGGCCGCCGCGCGCGGCGAGGAAGGGGAGCCGGAGGACCCGGCGGTGGCCGCGCTGCGCCGGGCGCGGGCCCTGCGGCAGGAGGCCCTGGCCGAGGCGGAGGCCGCCGCATGTCGCTGATCGCGCACCTGGCCCGGATGGAGGCCGTGGCGGCGGGCCGCGCCCAGCCGCTGGCGACGGTCCGGCACCGGCACCTCGCCGGGCGGCCGCTGGTCCTGGTGCCGCTGACCACGGCGGGCGAGGCGGGCGCCCCGCTCGGCGCGCTCGTCGGCACCGACCCGGAGGAGCCGCGGCTCCTCGTGGTGCCGCAGCCGCGGGACCGGGAGCTGCGGTTCGCGTTCCTCGCCGAGCTGGCCGAGGAGGTGCTGCCGTACGTCGACGGGTTCGCGGACGCCGTCGAGCCGGTGGAGCGGAAGGACGCCGCCACCGGGGAGAAGGTCCAGGTCGAGCTGTGCCTGGACGCGCCGCAGCTGATCGTGCCGAGCCGGGCCGGGATCGAGTACGTACGGCTCCTGGGGCGGTCGACGCGGTTCCGGCGCACCGCCGAGCAGGACCCGGACACGCCGTATCCGGCGCCGCCGCGCGTGCCGCTGCTCGGCCGCTGGCTGACGCACTACGGGGAGCGGGCCCGGGTCCCGGGCTCCTCGCTGCTGCTCGCGGCGACCGATCTGCTCAACCGGCACTGGGCGACCGGCCAGTCCTCCCTGGAGGACCAGCACCTGGGGGCGTTGCTCGCCTGGATCGACCGGTCCGACGAGCCGGGCGCCGAGCGGGGCGACCGGGCCGCGTACCGGGCCGAGCTGGGGAGGGACGAGCGGGGGCAGCTGCTGTGCCCGCCGGCCGGGCCCGCGACCGACCCGGCGTTCGACAACGATCTCCTCGCGCCGGCCATCGAGGCGTACGACCGGGCCCGGCAAGCGGTCGGCGCCGCGGAGGACGGCGAGACGGCCGACGCGGCCCTCGCGGGGCTGCACCGGGCCGAGCGCGAGGTGCGGCGGCTCGTCGTCTCCCAGCTGAAGCCGACGTGGGACGCGACGTGGCGGGCGCTGGGGCTGCTGCGCGCGCTGCCCGAGGGGGCGCGGGTCGAGGACCGGTGGACCCGGGACCGCTGGTCGTTCACCGCGCACCGGGACCGGATCGCGGCGGGCGAGCCGCCGCAGCCGCGCCGCGACGACGCCGTGACCGCCGCCGCGAAGCTCGCGGCGCGCGAGCAGGCGCAGGGGCAGCTGGACGCCCAGGAGGCCCTGGACGATCCGCTGGTGTTCGCCGGGCGGCGGCTGTCCGGGGAGGCGTTCACCGCCGAGGTCGCCGAGGTGGTGATGGCGTGGACGGAGTCGAAGCGGCCCGCGCCGCGCCCGCTGCTGACGGTCCGCACCGAGGACCGGCCGCATCTGGACCCGGGCGTGAAGGTGTACCGCTCGCTGGACGGCAGGCCGCAGTCGGCGGAGTTCGTGGGCCGGGAGGAGGACGGTGCGCTGGTGCTGCGGCTCCTGGACAAGATGGGCCGGTCGAAGGAGCCGGCGGAGGGCACGGTGCCGGAGAAGGGCGAGCGGATCGCCTGGACGCTCTTCGAGCACGACACGCGGGTGGGGCCGAGACTGCCCGACCCGGAGGAGACGCCGTGGACCCACGGCGGCCCGCCGCGCCACGCCGACACCGCCGAGCTGTCCGACGCCGTGACCCCCGAGGACCTGCTGTGACCGTGTACGACCCCGCCGTGCTCGACCCCGCCGCGGCCGCCGCGAAGGCGACGGCGGAGATCCTGGAGTCCACGCTCCACGGCACCGCCCGGGGTGTCGTCGTCGACTCGCCGCCCGGTGCCGGGAAGTCGACGCTGGTGGTGCGGGCGGCGCTCGAACTGGCCGCCGCGGGACGCCCCCTGATGGTGGTCGCGCAGACGAACGCGCAGGTCGACGATCTGGTGCTGCGGCTCGCCGAGAAGGAGCCTGACCTGGAGGTGGGCCGGCTGCACTCCAGCGACGCGGACCCGTACGACAAGGCGCTCGACGCGCTGGAACAGGTACGGAAGTCGGCGAAGGCCGGGGACCTCGCCGGGCTGCCGGTGGTGGTCTCGACGGCCGCGAAGTGGGCGCACGTGAAGAACGTGGAGCCGTGGGCGCACGCGATCGTGGACGAGGCGTACCAGATGCGTTCGGACGCGCTGCTCGCCGTGGCGGGGCTCTTCGAGCGGGCCCTGTTCGTGGGCGACCCGGGGCAGCTGGACCCGTTCTCGGTGGTGGGCGCGGACCAGTGGGCGGGGTTGTCGTACGACCCCTCGGCGAGCGCCGTGTCGACGCTGCTCGCGCACAACCCGGAGCTGCCGCAGCACCGGCTGCCGGTGTCCTGGCGGCTGCCGGCCTCGGCGGCGCCGCTGGTGTCGGACGCCTTCTACCCGTACACGCCGTTCCGTTCGGGCACCGGTCCCGGCGACCGCCGGCTCGCCTTCGGCGTGCCCTCGGACGGCTCGGCGCCCGACCGGGTCCTGGACGAGGCCGCCGCGTCCGGCTGGGGTCTGCTCGAACTGCCCGCCCGGCACACCCCGCGCACCGATCCGGAGGCCGTGCACGCGGTCGCCCTGGTGGTCCGGCGCCTCCTCGACCGGGGCGGCGCGGCGGTCAGCGAGCGGTCCGACACGCCGGTGGCGCTGACCGCCGGCCGGGTCGCGGTGGGCACCGCCCACCGGGACCAGGCGGCGGCGGTCCGCGCGGCGCTCGCGGCGCTCGGCGTGTCGGGGGTGACGGTCGACACGGCGAACCGGCTCCAGGGCCGCGAGTACGACGTGACGGTCGTCCTGCACCCGCTGTCGGGGCGTCCCGACGCCACGGCCTTCCACCTGGAGACCGGCCGCCTCTGCGTCCTCGCCTCCCGCCACCGCCACGCCTGCGTGGTCGTCTGCCGCGCCGGGGTGACGGACCTCCTCGACGAGCACCCCTCCACGGAACCGGTCCAGCTCGGCGTCACGGTCAAGTTCCCCGACGGCTGGGAGGCGAACCACGCGGTCCTGTCGCACCTGGCCGAGCACCGGGTGCGCTGGGCGGACTGACCGTCAGGAGCGGTGGGCGGCGGCGCGGAGGACGGAGGCGCCGGTCCGCGCAGCGCTGATCACCCGTCGGTGAGGCGGGGGCCGGCCGCGAGGGCGAGGAGTTCGTCGACCGACCACTGGTCGTCGACGTGCTCGCCGTACTTCGCGGCGGCGATCCGCCCGTCCGGGGTGACGAGGAAGTCCGCGGGGAGGCCGGTCCGGCCGCCGGGCTGGGCGGCGGCCGGGAGGCGGCCGCGGCCCCGGAGCAGCTCCACGGCGCCCGCGCAGACGCCCCGGACGATGCCCGGCCAGCCCCGCGGGTCGAGCAGGGACCGGCGGTGCGCCTCGACGCCGAAGGCCGCGTAGAGCTCCTTGCGGGGGTCGGCGACGACGGCGAAGGGGAGGTGGGCGACGTGCTCGCGCAGTTCCTCGGCGGGTGAGTGGAAGAAGACCACCTCCCGGATCCCGGCCCGCTCGATCTCCTCGTGGCGCCGGGCCACGGAGCGGAGGTGGAGGTTGCAGACGGGGCAGCCGGCGAAGCGCCGGAACTGCACGTGGACGACGCGCCCGGGGTCCGGCACGACCAGCGGCGGACCGGCGACCGGGGCGAGCGTGCGGACGGGGACGGTGTCGCCCGGCCTCAGGCGGACCCGGGCGGGGGCGGGGGCCGGTGCGGGGGCGGGGGCCGGAGCGGGGGCGGGGGTCGACGAGGGCGTGCGCATGGGACACCTTCCGTGGGAGGGCTCGTAGGCGTACGACGTACTCCTAAAGGTGTAGGCGTAGGGCGTACGCTGTCAAGCGCCATGCCACGACCCCGCTCCCTCACCCCCGAACGGCTCGCCGCCGCCGCGCTGGCCGTCGTCGACCGCGACGGCCTCGCGGCCCTCTCCATGCGCACCGCCGCCAAGGAGCTCGGCATGAGCCCGATGGGGCTCTACCGGTACGTCTCCGACCGCGAGGAGCTGGAGCGGCTGGTCGTCGACCGCATCCTCGGCGCGGTCGACACGACCCCGCCGCCCCGCGACACGCCCTGGCGCGAACGGGTCGAGCTGATGACCGGACGGCTGCGCGAGGCCGTCGCCCGCCACCCGGAGGCCGTCCCGCTCACCCTCACCCACCGCCACCGCTCCCCCGGCGGGCTGCGCTGGTCGGAGACGGTGCTCGGCATCCTCACCGAGGCCGGGATCGACGGCCCCCGGCGGGTGGTCGCGCTGCGGGCGCTCCACGCGTACGTGACCGGGGCCATCCAGCTGGAGCACAGGGGCCCGCTGGCGGGCCCGGGGACGGAGGCGATCGCCGGACTGCCCGGCGGGGAGTTCCCGCTGCTGACGGCGACCGCCCGGGACGCCGGCGGCGTCGGCCCCGACGAGGAGTTCCTCGGCGGGCTCCGGATGCTGCTGCGCGGCCTCGGGGGCTGACCCCCGGAGGCGCTCTTGCGGGGCGCGGGAGAATGGGGGGTGGTCCGGCATTCCGGGCCTGCGCGTGTGCGAGGAGGAGCGGAACGATGGCGGAACCCGCGGAGCGGAGCGGACAGCGGCGGTTGCGGCCGGCGCCCCTGATCTTCGAGCCTGCCGAGGCGACCGCCGATCCCGAGCACTTCTTCGACCTGGAGTCGATCGAGGACCCGAAGGAGCTGCTGGCCCGGGCGACCGAGCTGACCCTGGCGTTCCGTGCGGCGACGGACCGGGCGGTCGAGTTCCAGGCCGTGGCGGCGGCGCAGCTCGCCGACCCGAAGCGGTTCGACCGGCTGACGGCGGCGGACGTCGCCGAGCGGGCGGCGTGGACCGAGGACTACGCGCGGAAGATGATCGAGTACGGGCGGGACCTGATCCGCGCGGACGGGCGGCCGGCGGAGGACTGAGCCTCCCCGGAGAAGCGGACTCCCCCTCCGGGGAGGGGGAGAACGGGCGTTCGGCATATGCGCCGGGCCATATGCGGGGCGCACGATACTCCCCCGGGGTCGACCGTGTCCGCCTTTTCGCGACTCCCGGCATCCGGTCCGTCACCGGCGGTAGACCTGTTGCATGACGACGACCTGGCTGCGCGACGAGACCACCCCGTACACCCCGTACGGCGTCCTCCGCTTCCTGCGGGCGGGGGACGAGGACCGGCACCAGACCGCCCGGGTGACGGCGGACGGCGCCGCCTGGCTGGCGTCGGCGGCCGGCGGGGACCTCGGGGCGGCGCTGGCGCGCTGGGAGGCACGGCCGGAGTCGCCGGCGGTGCTGCCCTGCGGGACGGCCTTCGACGTCGTCAACGTGGATCCGGTCTTCGGGCGGCGGATGCTGGACCGGCTGTGGGAGGAGGGCCCGGGCTCGGGTCCGGTGGCCACGCACCGGGGCCGGACGCTGCTCTTCACCGCGCCGGGCACCGCCCAGCGGCTGCCCGCGCTCCTCGACTGGGAGGAGTGGGGGGAGGCCGTGCCGCGGCCGATCTGTCACGGGACGGGCGACGCGGTGACCGTGCCGCCGCTGGTGCCGGCCGGGGAGGAGTCCACCCGGCCCCGGTGGCTGGTCGCCCCCGACACCCGGAACCCGTGGCTGCCGGGTCCCGAGGTGGTGCTCTGGGCCTGCGTGCGGGCCGCCCGGATGGTTTCGGCGGCCGACGTGCGGGTATCGATTTTCGCTCCCGCGGGTGAGGGTGCTAATGTCTACGACGTCAGCAGGCGCCGCTAGCTCAGTTGGTTAGAGCAGCTGACTCTTAATCAGCGGGTCCGGGGTTCGAGTCCCTGGCGGCGCACCGACAGGAAAGACCCCCTCGCGGAAGCGAGGGGGTCTTTCTGCTGCTCGGGACCGGGGGTCAGTCCGTGCTCGGCGGGGTGATCTTCACCGTCCAGACGCCGGACTCGCTGCGGTCGGAGACCTCGACGCGGACGTCCGTACCGGGCACGGTGAGCGTCTCGCCGACCTCCATCGGGGCGTCCGCGAGCGGCGGGTAGACCGAGCGCTCCCAGCAGGCCTCGGTGCCCGGATGGGCGTCGACGACCTGGACCGGGCCCTCGCCCGAGGCCGCGCGGGCCTTGACCCGGTAGACCAGGACGCCCTCGGTGCAGGTGTCGGCGTCGTTGCCGGTGGCGGCGCGGGCCTCGATCGCGAGGACGCTGTCCCGGCCGGTGCGGACGACGGCGAGCCGGGTGGAGCGGGCGGCCGGTGTCGCGGGGGCGGTGGAGACGGGCTCCAGGCCGACCACGCGCGGCTCGCCTCCCTGGACGCAGGCCACCTGGGAGCGGTCCAGCCAGCCGAGCTTCCACTTGTGCCAGCCGAAGGGGTCGGGGGCGAGCCCGAACTGGCTGCCCATGACGTCCCAGTCGCCCACGTGGGTGTCCCAGTCGCCCTTGCCGTCGGCCGGACGGCGGTAGAGGTCGGGCAGGTCGAAGACGTGGCCGGTCTCGTGGGCGAGGACGTTCCGGTCCGGCGGGTGCCGCTCGAAGACGGTGACGACCCGCCGGATCTTCGCGCCGTCGACCTCCAGCGGGCGCTCCAGGTTGACCACCTTGGTGGCGTCCGAGTCGACGCCGGGCGCGTCCGGGTCGGCGACCAGGTAGACGATGTCGTACCGGGAGAAGTCCACGGAGCCGTCGGCCGCGGCGACCGCGTCCCGCAGGTACTCCGCCCGCTTCCCGGCGTCCCAGTCACGCCGTATGTCGTACTCCGTGGACGGGCGGGGCATCGGCGTCCAGACGGCGCGGGGGTGCGGGCGCAGGGTGAACCGGCCGTAGGAGGCGCGCTGGAAGAACTCGGTGGTGGCCGGGAAGTGGTCGGCGGTCAGCTCCTCGGGGGTGGTCAGCGGGGCGGCGTCCGGGAACGACAGGAAGATCATGACCGCGTCGAGCGCCCGCTCGGGGCGCGGATAGGAGCCGTTCCAGCTGTCGACGCCGAGCGAGTGGTGGGCGGCGGTACGGGGCAGGGCGCAGGGTCCCGCCGAGGGCGCGGCCACGGCGGGCCCGGCGACCAGGCCGGTGGCCGCGAGCGCGGCGAGCGCCGTGAACGAGGCGGCTCCGGCGCGCAGCCGGGAGCCCTCCACTCCCCCGGGTGGCTGCTGACCCTCCACGTGGACCTCCGGTTCGCGAGTGCGGGACACCTCCCCCACCTTGTGACGGTTCGCGGTGTTTCGCATGTTTCCGCTGCCCCGGTCGGGTGAGAGCGTGGCGTCCGGTGGACGCGAGACGGGCGGAGTTCAGCTCACGGACAGTCACATTCGGTCATCCCGGAGACGCCGTGCGTCAGACCCGAGCGGAATCGGTCGAAGGGGCGGCTCCCGGTGTCCGGACTCACACCGTCCGCGCCCCCGCTCCCCCGCCCAGGAGCTGGAACGGCCCCCCGGGCTGGCTCTATGATCGGCAGACTTGTCCGGAGGCCGACCATCCTGACCACATGTGAACGGCCCCCCAGCACCACGGGAGCGAGCGGTGAGCGGAACCCCCGAAGGACCGGTACACCCAGAACCGCCCGGCATCCCGCCGGCCCGCCCGGCACTCACGGAGCGTGAACTCCGCGACTACCGGGCCGCCTTCCGCGCCTCCCGGCTCGCCATGGCCCTCGTGGACCGGGACGGCCTGGTCGTCGCCGCCAACGACTCCCTCGGCGCCCTCCTCGGCACCGACGGCGCCGCCCTGCGCGAGCAGGCCGCCGCCGACCTCGTGGACCTCGCCGCCGACGGACGCACCTGGCACGCCTACCGCGAGGTCCTGCGCGGCCGCCGCTCCCGCTTCCGCTGCACCCGCCGGCTCAAGCACCCCGACGGGCGCAAGCTGTGGGCCGAGGTCACCGTCGCCCCGGTCCCCGACACCGGCCGGGTGCTGCTCTCCGTCGCGGACATCAGCGAGCGGCGCGAGCTCCAGGCCCGGCTGCGCCACCTCCAGATGCACGACCCGGTGACCCGGCTGCCCAACCGGGCGCTCTTCTTCGAGCGCCTCTCCGCCGCCCTGGAGTGCGCGGCGGCGGAGAGCGTCGAGGCGGCCACCGGCGCGGCCGGACCGACCGAGCCGGCCGGCGCCCCGGAGCCGTACGGCTCCCCCCACGCCTACCGGTCGTACCGATCACACAGCCATGGCAGAACAGGGCGGATCGGTCTCTGCTACCTGGACCTCGACGGTTTCAAGGCGGTCAACGACACACTCGGGCACCGGGTCGGCGACCGGCTGCTCGCCGCCGTCGCCGGGCGGCTCACCGAGTGCGCCGACAGCGCCGGCTACACCCGCAGCGGCGGCCACCTCGTGGCCCGGCTCGGCGGCGACGAGTTCGCCGTCCTGGTCGAGGACTCCACCGGGACGGAACAACTCGCCGACCTGGCCCGCTCGGTGCTCGCCGCCCTGGAGCGGCCCTTCGACCTCGGCGGGCAGCGGCTCTCCGTCTCGGCCTCGATCGGCGTGGTCGAGCGTGCCGCCTTCGGCACCACCGCCACCGGGCTGATGCAGGCCGCCGACACCACGCTGTACTGGGCGAAGGCCGACGGCAAGGCCCGCTGGACGCTCTTCGACCCGGAGCGGAACGCGCACCGGATGACCCGGCAGGCGCTCTCCTCCACCCTCCGCCCGGCCGTGGAGCGCGGGGAGTTCGCCCTGGAGTACCAGCCGCTGGTCGACCTGGCCGGCGGGGCGGTGCGCGGGGTGGAGGCTCTGGTGCGGTGGAACCACCCGCAGTTCGGGGTGCTGCCGCCGAATCGGTTCGTCGCGATCGCCGAGGAGGACGGCTCGATCGTGGAGCTCGGGCGGTGGGTGCTGCGCACCGCCTGCACGCAGGCCCGGCAGTGGCAGAAGGACCATCCGCGGGAACGGCCGCTGTTCGTGAGCGTGAACGTGGCGGTCCGCCAGGTCTGGGACTCCGACCTGGTGGCGGACGTCGCGGGGATCCTCGCCGAGACCGGCCTCGCCCCGCACCTGCTCCAGCTGGAGCTGACCGAGTCCGCCGTCATGGGGTCGGCGGGCCGCCCGCTCCAGGCCCTCCAGGCGCTCAGCGACATGGGCGTGCGGATCGCCATCGACGACTTCGGCACCGGCTACTCGAACCTCGCCTATCTGAGCCGGCTGCCGGTCTCCGTCCTCAAGCTGGACGGCTCCTTCGTGCGCGGCTTCCAGGACGAGGAGCACCCCAACCCGGCGGACGAGCTGATCGTGGAGGCGCTGGTGCAGCTCGCCCACCGGCTGGGCCTGACGGTGACGGCCGAGTGCGTGGAGACCGCGGGACAGGCGGCGCGGCTGCGGCGGATCGGCTGCGACACGGGCCAGGGCTGGCTCTACTCGCGGGCGGTGGCCCCGGACCGGATCGCCGCGATGATCGAGGGCACGACGCCGCTGCGGGTCTGAGGCCGCCGGGCGGCGCGGGCATGGAACTGCCCCCGGCCGGAGGGACATTCCGGGCGGGGGCAGCGGTTCATGCGGGGTTACGCGGGGCGGTCAGGGCTTCAGCAGGCGCCGAGGTCCTGCCAGACGCCCCACTCGCCCGTGGTGCCGGGGGTCTCGTTCTGGGTCCACCACTTGGCCTTGTACTTGCGGCCGTTGTGGGAGACCTCGTTGCCCGCGTTGTAGACCTGGCCGGCGACGTAGGCCGGGACCGAGCCGCAGCCGGCCGGGGGCTGCGTGGTCGGGGGCGTGGTCGGCGGGGTGGTGGTCGGAGGCGTGGTCGGCTCCGTCGTGGGCGGCGTGGTCGGCGGGACGGTGGTGCCGCCGAGCGCGGTGTTGATCTGCTTCAGCAGGGTGACGTTCTCGTCCAGGCCGAGGAGGGAGTACATCATCGCGCCGCCGAGGCCGCGCTGCTTGCCGTAGTTCACCCGCTCCTGGATGGACTTCTGGTTCAGGCCGGTGAAGAACTCGCCGTCCTTGTAGAAGTACGAGGACTTGGCCTGGTCGTCCCAGAAGGTGGTCGACGCGTTGTCGACGATGCCGCCCAGCTCCTTGTAGTGGGCGATGCCGGCCTGCTGGCTCAGCGGGCGGGCGTTCGAGCCGCCGGTGGCGGTCTGCGCGAGGCCGTTGGTGGTGCCGGCGGGCACGCCCTTCCAGCCGCGGTAGTAGAACTCGTAGCCGAGCGTCAGCTTGTTGGCGGGGAAGCCGCCGGTGATGCCGTAGGTCGGGTTGCCGTCGATCCAGGAGTCGATGGCGGCGTCGACCGAGTACTTCTCCTGGCCCGGCGCGATCACGTCGGTCGGGTCGTTGGAGCCGGAGTACAGCGGGGACTGGTGGTACGTCGGCCCGTCGCCGTCCCAGGCGCCGTGCATGTCGTACGTCATGATGTTCGCGTAGTCGAGGTACGCGCCGATCTTGTCCGTCTCGATGTACTTGATCTTGTCCTGGCCGGCCGGGAGGGCCGCGGTCAGCATGTACTTCTTGCCGCCGTTGGCCGCGCCGTACTCGTCGAGCTGCTTGCGGAACTCGGCGAGGAGCAGGGTGAAGTTCTGCTTGTCCTCGGGGCCGTAGTGGTTGCCCAGGTGGCCGCCGGAGGAGCCGGGGTACTCCCAGTCGATGTCGATGCCGTCGAAGATGCCGGCCGCGGTGCCCGCGCCGCCGAAGCCGCCCTCGACCGGGAGGTTGCCCTTGAGGTACTGGTCGATGCAGGAGGAGACGAGCTTCTTGCGGCTCGCGTCCGTCTTGGCCGCGTCGTGGAAGTACTTGGAGTAGGTCCAGCCGCCGAGCGAGATGTTGATCTTCAGGTGGGGGTACTTCGCCTTCAGCTCCTTGAACTGGTTGAAGACGCCCACGATCGGCTGGTCCCACTTGTCGGCGACGCCGTCGACGGAGTCGGCCGCGGAGAAGGACTTCTGGTAGTCGGCGTAGGAGTCGCCCGCGCCGTCGCCCGCGTTCGGGTTGTTGTCGTCACCCGCGGCCTTGTTGGCCATGAAACACGTGAGGTTCGTCGGGTGGATGTTGCCGAACGAGTAGTTGATGACGTCCAGCTGGCTCGCGATGCCCCGCGTGTCGAGGTGCTTCGGATAGAACGCGTTGCCGTACACGCTCCACTGGTCGTAGTACGCGATGCGCACCCCGCCGGCGGAGGCGGTGGTCGAGGCATCGGCGGCCTGGGCGGAACCGAGGCCCGCGGTGGCGGCGAGGGCGCCGGCCGCGAGGGCCGAGCTGAGCAGCGCGGCGATCAATGACTTACGGGGGTGCACGAGCGTCCTCCGATGGGGGGTACTGGTGGTGCCGTACAGGAGTTGGAGCAGTGATAGCCCCCGCATGAACGGCGCGTCAATGGTCTGAACCAGATTGAGGACTAGACCAATTCGAGGGCGAAAGCCCTCGTCAGAGGCGTGCAGCACAAAACGAAACCGCTCGCCACCATGCGTGACGAGCGGTTTAAGGTTTCTTTAGGGAAGCCGGCGAGGTGGTTCGACGGTGAACCAGTCGCTCATTCGGAACCTGGGATTCAGCCCAGCCGCGGCATGTCGTACGCGTCCGCGACGAGTTCGTAGCTCCGCAGCCGGGCCTCGGCGCCGTGCACGTTGGCGGTCAGCATCAGCTCGTCGGCGCCGGTCCGCTTCCGCAGCTCGTCCAGGCCCTCGCGGACCGCGTCCGGGGTGCCGTACACGACGTTCGCCAGCCAGCCGTCGGCGAACTCGCGCTCCACCGGGCCGAATCCGTACGCCTCCGCCTCCTCCGGCGTCGGGATCAGCCCCGGCCGGCCGGTGCGCAGCCGCAGCATCGACAGCGCGCCGGTGAGCACCTGGCGGTACGCCTCCCGCTCCTCGTCGGCGGCGAGGACGCCGACGCCGATGAGGCTGTAGGGCGCGTCGAGGACGGCGGAGGGGCGGAAGGACTGCCGGTAGAGGTCGAGCGCCGGGATCGTGTGGCGGGCGGAGAAGTGGTGGGCGAAGGCGAAGGGGAGCCCGAGGAGTCCGGCGAGCCGGGCGCTGAAGCCGGAGGAGCCGAGCAGCCAGACCGGAGGCCGGCCCTTCGGACCCTGCACCGGGCCGGGCACGGCGTGGATCCGGGCGTAGCGGTGCGCGTCCGGGAAGTCGTCGTCCAGGAACCGGGTCAGCTCGGCGAGCTGCTCCGGGAAGTCGTCGGCACCCTCGTGGAGCGTCTCGGTGCGGCGCAGGGCGGCGGCGGTGGCGCCGTCGGTGCCGGGGGCGCGGCCGAGGCCGAGGTCGATCCGGCCCGGGGCGAGCGCCTCCAGGGTGCCGAACTGCTCGGCGATCACCAGCGGGGCGTGGTTGGGGAGCATGACGCCGCCGGAGCCGAGCCGGATGCGGCTCGTGTGGGCGGCGAGGTGGGCGAGGATGACGGCCGGGGAGGAGGAGGCGACCCCGGGCATCGAGTGGTGCTCGGCCACCCAGTGCCGGTGGTAGCCGCGCCGCTCGGCGAGCCGGCTCAGCTCCACGCTGGTGGCGAGCGCCCGGCTCGCGGTGGAGCCGCTGCCCACGGTCACCAGGTCGAGGACGGAGAGGGGTACGGGGGCGGAGCCCAGGGCCTCCCCGCGTATGGCGTCCCCCGCGGGGCCGTCCGTCGTTTCTGCCTCTGCCTGGGTGCCGGTCTCGCTCACCGTCCGGTCCTTCCTCCATCGAGTACGTCCATCCGTGCGGCAACAGGGGTCCGGTGGCCCTTATTCCATGTCACCCCCATACGGGACGAAGGGTGCGAACAGGGTGGCGGGGGTCACATTCCGGCCACCGGAAGATCGACGTCCGGGTCCGCTTCGCCAGAGAAAATCTTCGCCCGCCCGCCGTCCGAACGCCTGCGCGAGAGGCGTGCGGCGCCGCCCTGACCTCCCCCTCTTTCGGCCACTCATGCCCATGTCATATGCCAGAGTGGCGCGCCCCTGTACAGGACGGGGTTCCTCCGCACGATTCTCGCCAACAGCCGCCCCGTAAAGGGCCCTTGGCGGCTATCGTGGTACGGAAGCTTGCGGTCACAACCTGGTAGGGGGAAACCGTGGCGCTGAAGCCCGAGCCCACCGCGCCGTTCCACTCGGTGCAATACGCCCTGCGCGTCCTCGAGACGGTCTCGCGGCACGGCGGCGGGGTGTCGGACGTCCAGATCGCCCGGGAGGCCGGACTGCCCGTCCACCACCTCTCGTCCCTGCTCCTCATGCTCCGGCGCGAGGGGTACGTCGAACAGGTCTCCGACGGCGCGTACGTCATCGGGGACTCCCTGGTCCTCCTGGGTTCCGGCTCGACCCGCCGCGAGGCCCTGGAGGCCAAGCTCCAGGAGACCCTCACCGAGCTGCGCGACTCCGTCGGCGCCGCCGTCTACATCAGCCGGTACATCGACGGCGAGGTGAAGATCACCCAGTTCGCCGACGGGCCGCGCACGCCCAAGGTCAACGAGTGGGTGGACTTCCGCTCGGCGGCCCACGCCAGCGCGGTCGGCAAGTGCCTGCTCACCCAGCTCGACCTGAACGGCCGGCGCGACCACCTCTCCCGGCACAAGATCGCCCGCCTCACCTCCCGGACGATCACCAACGAGAAGGTGCTCTTCTCCAAGCTGGACAGCCAGCCGCCGACCGTCCCGGTCCTCGACCTCCAGGAGTACGCGGTCGGCACGGTCTGCGCCGCGGTGCCGCTCACGGCCGGCTCCGCCGTCGGCTGCCTGGCGCTCTCGCTCCCGATCGAGCACGCCCACCGGCTGCGCTCGGCCGCCGACACGCTGAACCGGCGGGCGGCCCCGGTGGTGCTGTCGCTGGCGATCTGAGGCGCCCGGAGCGAGGTCCCGGCGGGGTGGTCACGAGCACCCGTCGGGACCAGGTAGTATTTTCTCTGTCAGCAGGCGCCGCTAGCTCAGTTGGTTAGAGCAGCTGACTCTTAATCAGCGGGTCCGGGGTTCGAGTCCCTGGCGGCGCACCGACAGGAAGAGGCTCCTCGCGAAAGCGAGGGGCCTCTTCTGCATGCCCCCGCGGGTCGTACGCCCCCGGCGGGTCCGTCACGCCTGGAGGTAGGCGAGGACGGCGAGGACCCGCCGGTGGGTGTCCTCGGCAGGCGGCAGGTCGAGCTTGGCCAGGATGTTGCCGATGTGCTTGCCGACGGCGGCCTCGGTGACGACGAGCCGGCGGGCCACCTCGCCGTTGGAGTGCCCCTCCGCGACCAGCGCCAGGACCTCCCGCTCGCGCGGGGTCAGCGCGGCGAGCGGGTCCCGGCGGCGGCGCAGCAGCTGCCGTACGACCTCCGGGTCGACGACCGTGCCGCCGGCGGCGACCCGGGCCAGGGCGTCCACGAACTCCTCCACCTGCCCCACCCGGTCCTTGAGCAGATAGCCGACACCGGTGCCGTCGCCCGAGTCGAGGAGATCGGCGGCGTAGTCCCGCTGCACGTACTGGCTGAGGACGAGGACCGGCAGGCCGGGCCGCTCGGCGCGCAGGGCGACGGCGGCGCGCAGCCCCTCGTCCTGGAAGCCGGGCGGCATCCGTACGTCGGTGAGGACGACGTCCGGGTCGTGGACGGCGACCGCCGCACGCAGCGCCTCCGCGTCCCCGACCGCGGCGACCACCTCGTGGCCGAAACGGGCCAGGAGCCCGATCAGTCCCTCGCGGAGGAGGACGCCGTCCTCGGCGAGGACGACGCGGAGCTGACGCGGCACGGGATCTCCACTCGTAGGACCGTCGGCCCGCCCGGCGGGCTGGTGATCGTCAGTGTGCCATCGAGGACGGCGAGCCGGTCGGCGAGTCCGGTGAGCCCGGAGCCGCGGGCCGGGTCGGCGCCGCCCCGCCCGTCGTCCTCGACGGTGAGGACGAGGGAGCGGCCGTCGTGCCGGCCGGTGAGGCGGGCGCGGGAGGCGGCGCTGTGCCGGTCGACGTTGGCGAGCGCCTCCCGGCCGGTGAAGTACGCGGCGCTCTCGACGGCGACGGGAAGCCGGGGCAGGGAGTCGAGCACGCAGTCGACGGGGACGGCGGTCCGGTCGGCCGCGTCCGCGAGCGCCGGCCCGAGCCCGTAGTCGGCGAGGACCTGCGGATGGATCCCGTGGATCAGCTCCCGCAGCTCGGCCAGGACCTGCCCCGCCTCCTCCTGCGCCTGCGCGAGCCGCTCGGCCAGCGGCCCGCCCGGCGGCGCGTCGAGCCGGGCGAGCCCGAGGGTCATGCTGAGCGCGACGAGCCGGTGCTGGGCGCCGTCGTGCAGATCCCGCTCGATCCGCCGCCGCTCGGCCTCGAAGGCGTCGACGAGCCGCGCCCGCGAGGCGATGACCTCCCCGAGCCCGTCCCGGGGCCGCGCCCCGAGCAGCCGCCGGGCGAGCGCGCCGCGCCCGGCGGCGTACAGGCCGAGGGGGTACGCGAGCACGAGCAGCGCGAGCGCGCCGACGAGGGCGCCGGCGAAGGCCCCGGGATAGGAGGTCACCAGCACGCTCTTGAGCAGCTTGGTCTCCTCCCCGTCGGCGGCGAGCAGCACCGGCGCGGCGAGCAGCGTGGCGGGCGCGCCGAGGGCGACGGCGAGGACGAGGGCGTCGAGCGGCCACAGGACGGTGCCGAGCAGCAGCCCGTACGCGAGCTCCCGCCAGGTCGCCCGCTCCCCCGCCCGGGTCCGCACCCAGGCCCCGAGCCCGGGCGCGGCGGGCATCCGGTGCGGGTCGGGCACCGGCCGCCGGTCCACGAGCCGCAGCCGCAGCCGCTCGGCCCCGCCGAGCGCCACCCCGCCGAACAGCAGCAGCGGGATCCCGACGAGCAGGAGGGAGGCGAGCAGCAGGACGAGGAGGGCGGCGCAGACGAGCACCCCGCAGACGACCCCGGTGGCGAGGTAGCCGGCGCTCCGCCACGGCCGGGCGCCGAACGGAAACCGCAGGGCCCGCGGCGCGAGCGCCCGCCGCACGTCACGTACTTCTTCCATGACCGCCCACCGTAGGCGGGGCCGCCGGGCCGGGCCATGGGGGTGGGGGGTGCGGCGGGGGTGGGGCTGGGCCTACCCCCCGGCGGGCCCGGCGGTCAGGTGGGTTCGCGGCCGTGGCGGCGGTACCGCGCGCGCAGGTCCGCGAGCGCGGGGGCGGTGAGCGGTTCGTACGGGGAGGTGGGCGTCGGGCGCCACCAGACCGGGTCCGCGCAGAGGAAGGACGCGCGGCGCAGCGCCACGCGGTGGATCTTGTTGGTGGCCGTGAGGGGGAGGGCGGGGGCGACGCGGACGCAGCGCGGGGGCATCTTCGTGCCGAGGTCGGGCCGGGCGGCGAGGAAGCGGGCGAAGTCCGCCGGGTCGAAGGCGGTGCCGGGGTGGAGGGCGAGGGCCGCCATGACCTGGTCGCCCCTGTCGACGTACCGGTTGGCCCCGGCGCAAGTGCCGGGGACCACCCTGAGCGCGGCCTTCGGGGCGCCGGTGGAGCCGGAGGTGAAGGTGAGGAGGTAGCGGGTGGCGGGGGTCACCGGGCCGAGGACGGCGTCACCGGGGCGGGCGTCCGCGTAGGGCGCGAGGAGCTCGCCGTACGCCTCGGTGTCGGTGACCAGGACGCGTACGCCCGGCAGCGGCAGGCCGTCGAGGAGCGGCAGGTGGGCGCGCTGGGTGACGAGGACCCGGCAGGCGGTGTGGGTGATGTCGCGGGCCAGTTCGGCGCCGCGGCGGGTGGGGTTGAGACCGGCGACGGCGGCCCCCGCGAGGGCCGCCGCGCCGAGCCAGAGCGGGTACTCCGGCGTGTTGTCGAGCAGCAGGCCGAGGTGCGGCTCGCCCCCCGGCCGGGGTGGCATCAGCTCCACGAGCAGGGCGGCCCGCGCGGCGGCGCCGGTGGTGGCTGAGGGTGTGGTGCTCGTCCCGCAGCCCGGTCCGGTGGTCGCCCCAGCGGCGCCGTATGAGCTCCGCGACGGTGTCCGCGCCTGCCCGTGTCGTGGCCGTCATGGCCCGGGACTGTAGCTGACGCTACGTCAGAACTGAACGTCCGAGCAGGCGTAGAAGGCGTTCGCGGTGTCCGCGACCGTCCACACCGCCAGGATCAGGTGGCGGCCCGTCTTGCCCGCCGGGATGGTCCCGGAGTGCGAGAGCGTCGACGGGGGCTGCTGGTTGTTGTACGGGACGGTGAGGAACGGCTGGGGGTCGAGCTGGGCCCGGGTGAGCTTGCTGTTCGGGTTCCAGCCGTTCTTGGTGATGTAGTACCGGAAGTCCGAGGTCGCGTGGCGGGCCGTGAACTGCCAGCGGAAGCTGTAGCTCTGGCCCGCGGTGACCTTGGTCGTCGGCCAGGCGCCGCCGCGCGGGTCGTCCAGCTGCGCGAAGCGGGAGTTCCCGCCGGCGCAGATGGTGCCGTCGGCGGGGCCGGCGGCCGGGAAGCCCTTGAGCCCCTCGACCGACTGCGGCTCCCACTGGATGGAGCCGCAGTTCGTCACGGTGCCGTTGGCGCAGAGCTTCTGGCGGCTGATCGGGGAGTCGGTGTAGCCGTGGCTGTTCGCGGTGCTGGTGGCGAAGAGGGAGGCGGCGGTGACGCCGAGCGCCACGGCGGCCAGCCCTGTCTTTTTGCGCATGCTGTCGCTCCAGGGAGAACGTGGGGGAGTTCTGTGATGCCCGTGGGCCGTGCTGCACGCGTGCGGGGTGGTTCCGGGTGATGCGGGTGGTGCATGTGATGCGGGTGATGCGGATTATGCCGATGGAACGGTTTAGGTCTAGACCAAGTACCAAGGTAGGGACGGAAGTTGAACATGTCCATACCAACGGCGAGGGCGGCCGGGAAGACCCGGCCGCCCTCGTGGCGGAGACCCGAACCGGCCGTCAGGCGCCCTCCCCCGGGCCCCCACGGCCCGTGTAGAACGCCACCGTCAGATCCTTCACCAGCGCCTTCCGCTCGTAGTCGTCGAGCTCGACCAGACCACGACTGGTCAGCCGGTGGACCACGTCGTCCACCGCGTCCACCACCGACGTCAGGACGCTGTCCCGGTGCTTCGCGTCGATCGCCGCGATCCGGCGGCGGCGCATCGCCTCCGCGACCTCGGGGGCGTACTCGATCCTCGTCGGCTGCGCCGAGAACACGTCCAGGCCGACCGGGGCGCACTCCGCCGACAGCATCCGGGTCAGCGCCTCGCCGACCGCCTCCGCGTCCCGGAGCGTCGGCGCGTCCTCGTGGAACGCGTCGGCCGGCAGCTGCGACAGCACCCGGGCCATCGCCGCCTCCACCTGCTCGCGCAGGTAGTCCTCGTGTCCGTCGACCCCGAGCGCCGCGCGGACGGTGTCCCTGACCCGCCACACGACGAGGACCGTCACGTCCAGCGCGGTGCCCTTCGCGTCCACCGCCGGCAGCGGCTCGCTGCGCCAGTGGCGCAGCCGGACGTCCACCCGGCGGCGCAGCAGCAGCGGGCTCGCCCACACCAGTCCGGTACGGCGGACGGTGCCGCGGTACTCGCCGAACAGCGTCAGCACCCAGGCGTACCCGACCCGGCCCCGGCCGAGGCCGCCCACCGCGAACAGCAGCACCAGCACACCGAGCGCCATCAGCGCCCACTGGGCGAGGTGGATGCCGTGGTACGGACGCGGGGGCAGGCCCAGCATGCGCGCGACCTCGGCGGGGACGGCGCCCGCCCACCACACGACGGCCGCGCACCCCACGAGCGCGAGCAGCCCGCCGGCGATGCCGACCCAGCCCGGCAGCACCGCAGCCGCCCGCTCCACCAGCGCCGGATCGGCCGTCGGCGCGGGGCGCGCGGGGCCGGGGCGGGCGTGCTTGGTCGCGGGCCTCGGGATGACGGCCTGCTTCGCCTTCCGCGCGGTGGGCGGCGCCATGGCGACGGTGTCGGGACCGCCGTCGTCGGCGACGGTCCCGCTCCTGCCGGCGCCCGTGACGGCGCCGTCGCCGTCACGGAAGAGCAGATGGACCGGGATCGACCCGGTCGTCTCCGCCCCGATGAGGTTCTTCCGGCGCGGCAACCGCCCCACTCCCGCGACCGGCACCGCGACCGACGCGACCCGCATCCCGGTGATCCGCCCGAAGTCGAGCAACTCCCGCTCCTCCTTGAACACACCGACCCCCGCGCCCCCCGGCAGACCGGCGCCGCCGGCCCCGGAGCCGGAACCCGCCGGCGCCGCCCCGGCCGAGCCCTCCGCGACACGGGCCGCGGCCGCGGCGGCGGCCGCACGAGCGGGAACGGCACCTGCCGAACCCGGCCCCGTCGAAGCGTCGGTGCGGGCCGGAGCCGCCTCGCGGGCGGCCGACTCCGGGGCCGTCGCGACGGGACCGCCCGGCCGGGCAGGGCTCGCGGGCACGGCCGCCGCGTGCGGCGGAAGACCGGGGGCGGCCGCCCCCGCGCGCGGAACGGCAGGGGTCTCCGCGCGGGCCGGGCCCGCCGGGGCACCGGCCGCATCCTCGGGCGCCGGGGGCGTGGCCCGGCCCGGCGCGACCGCGGCCGCACGCGACACCACGCCACCCGCCTCACGGGCGGCGGGCTCCGGGGCCGTGGCGACCGGACCGCCCGGCCGGGCAGAGCCCGCGGGCGGCGCCGCCGCGGGTGAACCCGCCGGGGAAGCGGTGCCCTGCGCCGGGGCCGGACCGGCCGGGGTCTCCGTGCGGGCCGGGCCCGCCGGGGCACCGGCCGCGCCCTCGGGCGCCGGGGGCGTGGCCCGGCCCGGCACGACCGCGGCCGCACGCGACACCGCGCCACCCGCCTCACGGGCGGCGGGCGGCGGGCCCGCCGCGACGGGATTCCCCGGCGGGGCACCCGGCGCGACCGACGCGGGGCCCGCGGGCGCCGGCGTGGTCGGGGCGGAGCCCACGGGCGCCGGGGTCGCCGACGCGGAGGCCACGGGTGTCGGCGTGGTCGGCGCGGGCCCCGGGGGCGTCGGGGTGGTCGAGGACCGCACCGTTTGGGCGGCGGGTGTGGGGGGTGTCGGGTTCGGGGGGGACGGTGGGTCGGCGGTGGGCGTGGGGCCCGGGGCCGTGGGGGGCTCCGTCTCGGCCGGTGCGGAGTCCGCGGGGGCCTCGGTGGAGGGGCGGCGGGGGAGGGTGCCGTCGGTGAGGCGGCGGGCCGTGCGCGCGGCGTCGCGGGAGGCCGCCGCGCCGGAGTCGTTGGGGGGTGCTGCCGTCATTCGGGGTCCACCTCATGCTCTCGGGGTCATCGGAACAAACGCCGCCAGGTCTCCGGGCCCGGGTAGCCGTCGGCCGCTGCGCCGCGCCAGCCCTGTGCCCGCTGGAACGCCTCGACGTTGCGGCGGTCCGCCTCCGTCCAGCGCGGACCGGGTCCCGACAGGTAGTGCTTGCCGAAGCCCCGCTTCACCAGTTGTTTGCCCAGCTTCTCCACATATGCGTTGGATTGGCCCGGACGGAAGGAGCCACGCCCGGGGAACCCGTTCGCATCTGTGCTCGGACCGCTCGAACCACTCGAACCGCCGATGTCCCTGCCCTGCCCCGAGACGAGCAGCGCCCAGGTGTGCGGGCCCGGCAGGCCGTCCGCCTCCGCGCCCTTCCAGCCCTGGGCTCGCTGGAACGCCTGGGTCGCCCTGCGGTCGGCCTCGCTCCACTTCGGACCGGCCCCGGCCGCGTAGAAGCGCTTGGCGCCGCGCTGGATCAGCATCCGTCCGAGCCGCGTCACGTGCGCGTTGTTCGCGCCGGGCCCGAACTTCACGCTGCCGGGGTACGCCGCCGTGCCCGTCGGCGGGGCCGTCGCGCCGCCGCCCGCGCCGGTGCCGCCGCCGTCCAGGCCCTTGTAGCGGTACGCCACGTACCGGGAGGAGTTCTCCCAGTACGCCATGGGCGTGGCCTGCTTCCGGGTGCGCGGCTTGGTCTGCTCGTACGCGATGTACGAGGTGTGGGTGTAGTCCGTCCAGCCGCCGAAGATCGTCACGTGCGAGCCGCGGGTCGGGTTGGCCGGGTTGTGGAAGAGCAGGATGTCGCCGGGCTGGAGCTGGGTCCGGTCGATGCGGACGGCGAAGCGGTCGAGGCTGCCGGTCCACTCGTTGCTGCTCAGGTTCCAGGCCATGGAGATGTAGCCGGAGCAGTCCTGGCGGTACCCGTCCGACCAGTACTTCTCCATCGAGTACGGCACCTGGGCCGCGACCCAGGTCTTGGCCCGGTTGATGATCTCCGTGCGGGTCGTCTTCCGCAGCGTCTCCGTCGAGATCTGACTGGTCGTCGGGACGGCGCCCGGGGTCGGTCCGCCGCCGGCCTGCGCGGCCGGCGGGCCGTGCAGCGGGGCGCGGCCGCCCTGCGGGGTGTCGGCGCCCAGGGCGGCGTCCGCCGCGTCCGCCGCGTCGGACGGGGCCACGGGCGCGAGGGCGGTGGCGATGCCGCTCGCCCCTCCCCCGCCGAGGACCGCGCCCGCCGCCGTCACCAGGACCAGCGCCCGGCGGGCGCCGTGGGCCGCCGGGTGGCCGCCCGCGCGGACCGGCAGCCCCAGGGCGAGGTCGCGGCGGTGCCGGGCGCAGCCCGGGCAGCCACAGTCGGGCGCGGGTTCGAATTCCTCGAAGGCCGGCACGCTGCTCATGTGATCCCCTCCACACTCGTCAAGATCCCTTTGGGCCTCGTTTCGGGCGCCAGTTTCTCAACTGTCTGGACAAATCGCATTTTGACGGATCAACGGCCTGATACGACCATCCGACAGGCCGGAAGGCGGGACGGAAGACGGGACGGAAGGGGCGGTCGTTGGTCGGAAGCACCCCTGGAGGTCGGGTAGAGTTATCTCTGTCAGCAGGCGCCGCTAGCTCAGTTGGTTAGAGCAGCTGACTCTTAATCAGCGGGTCCGGGGTTCGAGTCCCTGGCGGCGCACCGACAGAGAAGGCCCCTCGCGAAAGCGAGGGGCCTTCTTGTTGCCGGGGTTCAACTACCGTGCGTTGCGGGCCAGTTCCAGTGCGTAGGAGTCGAACCACTCCCCCGCGCGCGGGCCGCCCCGGCACTCGCCGTCCGACTCTCCCGGCCGCTTGATCCACAGATAGGCGCGGACGAGCGGGTCGCCCGTGCGCAGGGTCGGCGGCTCGCCGAGGGCGCGGCCCGGCGGGTTGCACCAGTTCTCCGCCGGGTCGCCCGCCGTGTAGGGGCCGTTTCCGTTGCGGCTCGTGTCGACGACGAAGGGCTTGCCGCCGACCAGGGCGGAGAGCGTGCGACCGTACGCCACGCTCTCCTTGGTCGTGCGGAAGTTCGAGACGTTCACCGCGAAGCCGTCGGCGGATGCGATGCCGGCCCGTCGGAGGGGGTCGGCCAGTTTCTCCGGCGCGGCCCAGCCGGCGTTGCCCGCGTCCAGGTGGACGGTGGTCTGCGGCTGCCGCTGGAGGCGCTCGACGGCGGCCTTGAGCAGGGCGTACCGCTCGGCGTGGCGCTCGGCGGGGGCGCAGCCGTCGACCATGTGCATCACCGCGTCCGGCTCCAGGACCACCGTCGCCCGGCGCGGGCCGATCCCCCGGGCGACGGCGTCCACCCAGGCGAGGTACGCCTTCCGGTCGGGCGCGCCGCCGGCCGAGTGGAGGCCGCAGTCGCGGTGCGGGATGTCGTAGAGGACGAGCAGCGAGGCCCGGCCGGCCTTCGTCGCGGCCTCGGTGAGGGTCCTGGCCTCCGCCTCGGGGCGGTCGGTGCCGATCCACTCCGCGGCGGGGCGGGTCGCGATCCGGTCGAGCAGCGCGGCCTCGGCGGTGCGGCCCGCGGCGCGGTGGGCGGCGGCGGCCCGGGCGGCCTTCCCGTCGGGGTTCACCCAGTAGGGGGCGTCCGCCGCCGGGGCCGGACCGGGTGCGGCGGTCGCGGGTGCGCAGGCCGCCACGGCGAGGAGGGCGAGGGCGGCGGCGGGGGCTCGGCGTGCGGGCATGCGGGCCTCGTGCGCGGTCGGGGTGACGGGGACGCCCATCGTGGCACGGCCCCGCCCCGGTCCACGCGAGGCCGCGCCCGTCGCGGTACCCGAACCCGACGCGGGGGCTACTCCGCGGAGGTCAGGTAGGCGGAGACGACCACGTTGGCCGTGTAGGTGCCGGTGGTGTGGTCGAAGGTGCCGCCGCAGGTGATGAGGCGGAGTTCGGAGCGGGTGGGGTCGTGCGGGCCGTAGACCTTGCCGGCGTCGAAGGCGTCGCGGGGGACGACGGAGACGTCGTCGACGGTGAAGACCGCGACGGAGCCGTCCGTCCGGGTGACGCGGACGGTCTCGCCGGGGCGGGTGGCGCTGAGGCCGTAGAAGACGGCGGGCCGGGTCTCGGTGTCGACGTGGCCGACGAGGAGCGCGGGGCCCGCAGCGCCGGGCGTGGTGCCGGGGCCGTACCAGCCGACGGTGTGCGGCAGCTCGTACGGCGGCGGGTCGACCGCCCCGGTGGCGTCGAGGCCCCGGGGGACGACGGGGGCGTCGATGCCGAGGGCGGGGAGCTGGACGCGGCGGGGCTCCGCCGCCCCGGGTATCGGCGGGCGGGGCGGCGGCAGGGCCACGCCGAGCGGGCGGCCGACCGCCGCGATGTCGCCGTGCGTGGGGGCCGAGCTGCCGCCCGGGCCCTGGACGCCGTCCTGGCCCCAGAGCCACAGGCCGAGGAGCAGGACCGCCCAGGCCACGCCGGTGACCGGGCGGCTCGACGCGGCCACGCCTATTCCGTACGCCGGCGGCGGGAGCTCCGGAAGGCGACCGCGACGGCGGCGACGGCGGCCATGCCGAGGCCGAGCAGGGTGTACGGGGTGCCGAGGCCGTCCTCGCTCGCCGTCTGGGCAACGCCGGGCGCGGCGGGGGCCGCGAAGGCCGCGGTGCCGCCGCCGCCCGCGCGGACCGGGGCGACCGGGACCGCCGGGTCCGGGCGGTGGCTCGGCCGGTCCTGGTGGTGGCGGACGGTGAGGGTGCCGACGTCGGGGTGGTCGTGGCCGTCGCAGGTGACGGTGATCTTGTACGTGCCGTCCTGAAGGCCCGTGCGGACGGTGGCGCCGCCGAAGAGGGCGTGGGCGCCGCCGTCCCGGCCGGTGAGCTCGGCGTCCGCGACGAACGCCGGGGACTTGGCGGCGCCGGTGGTGCCCTTGCACCCCTGGGCGCGGACGTCGACGTCGGCTCCGGGGGCGGCGGTGGACGGGGTGACGGTGACCTGGACGCCGTCGTGGGCGAGGGCGGTGGCGGCGCCGGGAGCGAGCACCAGAGCCAGTGCCGCCCCTGCGGCACGGAGAGCGAGGGGACCTGAACGCATTGTGACCTCCTGGTACTGGCAGGGTCACCCGGTTCGGCGCGTTTCGCATCCGCAGGGGCGGCGGCGCGTGCGGACTACACGCGGTCGACGAGGTCCGCGATCGACTTCACGACCTTGGAGGGGCGGAAGGGGAAACGGTCGATCTCGGCCTCGGAGGTCAGGCCGGTGAGGACGAGGAAGGTCTGCATGCCCGCCTCCAGGCCCGCCAGGATGTCGGTGTCCATCCGGTCGCCGATCATGGCGCTGGTCTCGGAGTGGGCGCCGATCGCGTTGAGCCCGGTGCGCATCATCAGCGGGTTGGGCTTGCCGGCGAAGTACGGCTCCTTGCCGGTGGCCTTGGTGATGAGGGCGGCGACGGAACCGGTGGCGGGGAGCGGGCCCTCCAGGGAGGGGCCGGTCTCGTCGGGGTTGGTGCAGATGAAGCGGGCGCCGGCGTTGATGAGGCGGACGGCCTTGGTCATGGCCTCGAAGGAGTACGTGCGGGTCTCGCCGAGGACCACGTAGTCGGGGTCGTGGTCGGTGAGGACGTAGCCGATGTCGTGGAGGGCGGTGGTGAGGCCGGCCTCGCCGATGACGTACGCGGTGCCGCCGGGGCGCTGGTCGTCGAGGAACTTCGCGGTGGCGAGCGCCGAGGTCCAGATGTTCTCGACGGGGACGTTCAGGCCCATGCGGGCCAGGCGGGCGTGCAGGTCCCGGGCGGTGTAGATCGAGTTGTTGGTGAGGACCAGGAAGGGCTTCCCGGTATCCCGCAGCTTCGTGATGAACGCGTCGGCGCCGGGGATCGGAACGCCCTCGTGGATGAGGACGCCGTCCATGTCGGTGAGCCAGGATTCGATCGGCTTGCGCTCTGCCATGGGTGCGGGACTCCTGCCGTACAAGTCGTGCGTGTGCTGGGGGCGACGCGACTGCGCTGTGGCGACGCCCCCAGCGTAGGTCAGGAAGTGGTCACGGTGACCCCGTCGATCGTCCAGTACCAGTTGTTGGAGCCGGTGTAGCGGAAGCGGAAGCTGACGTTCGAGGCGCCGGCGGGGACCGGGACGGAGAGGGACTGGGGCTGGGAGACCACGTCGGCGGTGTAGCTCTTGACGACGGTCGGGGTGCCGCCGTTGAAGGAGGCGAGCACCTGGGCGACCTGGGAGCCCTCCTGGCGGTAGAGGGTGGTGAAGCCGAGGGTGACGCGGGCGGCGCCGGCGACCGCGTACGCCGGGGTGACCAGGGTCGTGTCGTACGCGCCGGAGAAGGACTTGTCCGCCCACTCGTCGGAGTCGGCGACGGCGAAGACGCCGCGGGCGCGGACGTTGAGTTCGCGGGACTGGTCGCGCTGGGCGCGGGACCAGAACTCGTCGGTGGCGAAGGACCAGCCGCGCCACTCGGTCACGCCGCCGGTGCCCATGGCGCTGTTGATGACGGACCAGCCGGCGGGCGGGGTGTGGGTGAAGCCGAGGACCCCGGCGGGGATGCCGGTCTCGTCGACCCGGCCGCCCAGCGAGCCGTACAGGGCGTCGAAGGGGTCGGTGGAGCGCTCCTGGATCGGCTTGCCGTCGAGGCCCCAGGACGGGTCGGGGACGATGCCGAGCTGGCGGAAGACGGTGGCGGCGACGTCGACGAGCCGGGTGTCGATCGGGCGGGCGCCGGCGGCGATGCCGGGGCCCTGGGCGAGGACGAAGGTGCGGCGCTCCTCGATGGCGGAGCCGCCGTGGCCGCCGGCGTCGGTGTGGCCGTGGTCGGTGGTGACGAGGACGGTCCAGCGCTCGGAGGCGTACGTGGGACGGGCCTTGATCGCGGCGAGGAGGCGGCCGAGGTAGCCGTCCTGGACGGCGATGGCGTCGAGGTACTTCTGGCTGGCGGCGCCGTGGTTGTGGCCGATCTCGTCGGTCTCGCCGAAGTAGACGAAGAGGACGTCCGGGTTCTGGTCGCGCAGGACCTGCTCGGTGAGGTCGGTGATGACGGCGTCGTTGACGACGTAGTTGTTGTCGTAGACCAGCTTGGCGTCGGCGCCGGGGGTGACGGTGCCGTGCGTGTCGAGCTCGGGCCAGTCGACCGCGGCGAAGAGCGAGAGGCCGGGGCGGACCTGGTTCAACCGGGCCAGGAATCCCGGGTACTTGGCGTAGTTCTTGCCGGCGAAGGTGTTGTCCTTGACGCCGTGCTTGTCGGGCCAGACGCCGGTGGAGATGGTCGACCAGCCGGGGCCGGAGGAGGTCGCGGCCATCGGGTTGGCGTAGAGCAGGGAGCGGCCGTAGGTGCCGTTCGCCATCAGGGACTTGAGGGTGGGGGCGTTCGCGGCGTCGATGCGGTCGTACCGCAGGCCGTCCATGCCGACGACGAGGACCTTGTCGAGGCTCGTGCCGTTCGGGAGCGTCGGGGCGGCGGCGGCCTGGGCGGCGGGGGCGGTGGCGAGGCCGGTGGCGGCGAGGGCCGTACCGGCGGCGCCGGCGGCGAGCACGGTGCGGCGGGAGATGCCGGGGAGCGGCATGTCGGTGTCCTCCACGAGAGGGGGAAGGGGGTGGATACGCACACCAACGCCCCTGATTTTCCAGGGGCGTTGGTCCGTACCCGTTATCTTTCCGCTATCTTCGGAGCGGGTCGAGGGACGTGCGGTGAACTCTCAGCTGCCGGTCGCGGACTTCCACGCGTCCACGTAGGACGACAGGTTCGTGTCGATGTCGGCCCAGTCCGGCTCGAAGATCTCGACGCCCTCGATCAGCTTCGCCAGCTCGATGGCGTTGGCGTCGGTGGCCTTGATGTCCTTGCGGGCGGGGAAGCCGCCGCCGACGGCGCTGACCTCGCGCTGGGCGCCCTCGCTCAGCATGAAGTCGAGGAGCTTCTTGCCGTTCTCGGTGTGCGGGGCCTTGTCGACGAGTCCGGCGGCGTAGGGCAGGGCGAAGGTGGTGGGCTTGCCGCCCTCCTTGGCCGGGAACCAGATGGCGAGGTTCGGCATGGACTTGGCCTGGGCGAAGTTCATCTGCACGTCGCCGTTGGCGACGAGGAGCTCGCCCTTGTCGACCTTGGGGGCGAGCTTGGAGGTGGAGGAGGACGGGCCGACGTTGTTGGCCTGGAGCTTCTTCAGGTACTCCATGGCGGGCGCCTGGCCGCCGAAGTCGTGCATGGCCTTGATGAGGACGGCGGTGCCGTCGCCGGCGACGCCGGGGGTGGAGTACTGGAGCCTGTTCCTGAACTTCCCGTCGAGGAGGGCCTCCCAGGTGCCGGGGGCCTCGGGCAGTTCCTTCTTGTTGTGGATGAAGCCGAAGTAGTTGTTGACGACGGACGTCCAGGAGCCGTCGGCGGCCTTGTCGGCGCCGTCGACCTGGTCGGCGCCCTTCGGCGTGTACTTCTGGAGGAGGCCCTTGGAGCCGGCCTGCTGGATGAAGGGCGGGAGGGTGACGATGACGTCGGCCTGCGTGTTGGACTTCTCGCGGAGGGCCCGCTGGACCATCTCCCCGGAGCCGCCCTCGACGTACTTCACCTTGATGCCGGTCTCCTTCTCGAAGTCGGCGAAGACCTTGTCGTACCAGCCGTCGCCCTTCTCGCCCTTGAGGCCGTCGGCGCTGTAGACGGTGACGACCTTCTCATCGGAGGCGGCGGAGGAGCCGCCGCAGGCGGTGAGGGAGGCGGCGAGGGCGAGGGCTCCGGTGACGGCGGCGACCGGCTTGGCGTACATGCGCATAACGTCGTTCTTCTCCTGCGTGAGGGTTATCGGTAGGACGCTCTGGTGCGGATACGGGAGACGGCGAGCAGGACCAGCAGGGTCGTGGCCATGAGGACCACGGCCAGCGCCGATCCGGTGAAGAGGGACCCGCGGTCGGTGGCGGTGAAGACCAGCACCGGCAGCGGCATCCAGTCCGGCGGGTAGAGCATCATCGTGGCGCTCAGCTCTCCCATGGACAGGGCGAAGCAGAGCCCGGCGGCGGCGCTCAGCGAGGGCAGCAGCAGGGGCAGCTTGACCCGGAACAGGACGTACGAGGGGCGGGCGCCGAGTCCGGCCGCCGCCTGCTCGTACATGGGGTCGAGGCGGCGGATGGCCGCCGAGACCGACTGGTGGGCGAAGGCCGTGACCAGGACCGTGTGGGCCAGGATCACGATCCAGCGGGTGCCGTTGAGGAGCAGCGGCGGCCGGGAGAAGGCCACCAGGACGGCGAGGCCGACCACCACCGACGGCACGGCGAGCGGCAGCACGAACAGCGCGTCCAGGATCCGGCGGCCCCTGCCGCGCAGGGCGGCGGCGGTGAGCGCCGCCCAGGTGCCGAGGGCGAGGGCGAGGAGGCTCGCGGCGACGGCGGTGACGAGGCTGGTCGTCAGGGCCTGGAGGGACTCGCCGCGGACGGCCGCCGCGTAGTGCTCGGTGGTCGGTCCGGAGGGGAAGGCGCCGGACCAGTGGGTGGAGAGGGAGGCGGCGACGATGACGAGGAGGGGGACGGCGAAGAGCGGCACGAAGAGGACCGCGAAGGCGAGCCAGGACGCCCACCGTCCGGTACGGCTATGCACCAGCACGACGGCTCACCCCCCGGTAGACCGCGTAGAGACCGACGGAGATCGCGACGTTGACGACGGCGACGACACAGGCGGCGGCGTAGTCGGATTCGAGGATGGCCTTGGAGTAGACGAGCATCGGGAGGGTCGTGACGCCCTTGGCGCCGGTGAAGAGGACGATGCCGAACTCGTTGAGGCACATGACGAGGACGAGGCTGCCGCCGGCCGCGAGCGCGGGCAGCGCCTCGGGGAGGATCACCTTCCGCACGATCCGCGCGGGCCGGGCGCCGAGCGAGGACGCCACCTCCAGCTGGGCGGTGTCCAGCTGGGAGAAGGCGGCGAGCAGCGGCCGCATCACGAAGGGCGTGAAGTACGTGATCTCGGCGAGGAGCACGCCCCACGGGGTGGTGAGGAACCGGAACGGCCCCTCGGCGGCTCCCGTGGCGCCCGTCCACAGTCCGTTGGCCATGCCGACCGTGCCGTACACGAACAGCAGGGCGAGGGTGATGAGGAAGGACGGGAAGGAGAGGAAGACGTCGATGAAGCGGGAGACCGCCTTCGCCCCGGGGAAGGGCACGAAGGCGACGATCAGCGCGAGGACGAAGCCGAGGACGAGGCAGCCGACGGTGGCGCCGACCGCGAGCCACACGGTGGTGACCAGCGCGTCCCGGAAGGAGGCGGAGGCGAAGACGTCGGCGTACGCGCCGGGCGCGAGCGACTCCTGGACGACGAGCCCCAGCGGGTAGAGGAAGACCAGCCCGAGGACGGCGACGGGCGGCAGGGCCCAGACCCAGGTGGGGACCGTACGGCTCCGGGAGCGGCGGGCCGCCGTGACGGCGGGCGGCGCGGTGGCCGAGGCCGTCGAGGCGCTAGCCATCGTTCACCCCCGCCGCCAGCAGCACCGCGTCCTCCGGCGCGAAGTGCAGGGTGATCTCCTGGCCCAGCGGCGGCGTGTCCCGCAGCTCCCGCACGTCGGCCTTCACGCGGTGCCCGTCGACGTCGACGTACAGCCGGTGGGTGGCGCCCCGCCACTGGACCTCGGCGATCCGGCCGCGCAGGGCGTTGGGGCCGTCGCCGAGGCCGATGAGGTGGGGGCGGACGCAGAGGGTGGCGGTGGCGCCGGGGGCCGCGTCGCCGACCGGGACCTTCAGGGCGGCGCCGGCGAACTCGACGCCGTCGGAGCCGACGCGGACCGGCAGCAGGTTGGCGTTGCCGACGAAGGAGGCGGTGAACTCGGTGCGGGGCCGCCGGTACAGCTCCTGCGGGGTGCCGCAGTCCTGGAGCCGCGCCTTGTCCATGACGGCGATCCGGTCGGCGAGGGTGAGCGCCTCGACCTGGTCGTGGGTGACGTACAGGACGGAGACGTCGGGGAGTTCGCGGTGGAGCCGGGCCAGCTCGGCGAGCATCCCTGAGCGGAGCTGCGCGTCGAGCGCGGAGAGCGGTTCGTCGAGGAGGAGGACGTCGGGGCGGATGGCGAGGGCGCGGGCGATGGCGACGCGCTGCTGCTGGCCGCCGGAGAGCTCGCGGGGGTGGCGCCTGGCGTACGCCGCCATCCCGGTCATCTCCAGGGCCTCGGCGACCCGGCCGGGGATCTCGGCCTTGGGGTGCTTGCGGGCCTTGAGCCCGAAGGCGACGTTCTCGTCGACGCGCAGGTGCGGGAAGAGGGCGTACTGCTGGACGACCATCCCGATGCCCCGCTTGTACGGCGGGAGGTCGGTGACGTCCCGGTCGCCGATGTACACGCGGCCGGCGGAGGGCCGGACGAAGCCGGCGACGGTCCGCAGGGCGGTGGTCTTGCCGGAGCCGGAGGGGCCGAGGAGGGCCATCACCTCGCCGGGTGCGACGGTGAGGGTGAGCGCGTCGAGGACGGTGGTGTCCCCGTAGGCGACGGAGACACCGTCGAAGCGGATGCCGCTGGTCACGACTCGTACTCCCGTATCGCGGCGGGGAGATCGGCGACGGAGGCGAGGACGTGGGTGGCGCCGTGCTCCTTCAGGGCGTGCTCGCCGTGGGCGCCGGTGAGGACGCCGGCGACGATCCCGGCGCCGGAGCGGGCGCCGGTGAGCATGTCGTACGAGGTGTCGCCGGCGACCGCGGTCCGGCGCACGTCGTCGACGGCTCCGGTGCGCAGGAGGGCGGCGAGGACCAGGTCCGGGTACGGGCGGCCGCGGCCGCCGGCGTCGGCCGGGCAGAGGGTGAGGTCGGCGAGGTCCCGCCAGCCGAGGGCGTCGAGGATGGCGTCCTGGGTGACGCGGGCGAAGCCGGTGGTGAGGACGACGGTACGGCCCTGCCCGCGGAGTTCCCCGATGGTCTCGGCGGCGCCGGGGACCGGGGCGATCAGGCCCTCGGAGACCAGCTCCCCGTACGCCTCCTCGAAGGCCGTGTTGGCCTGCCGGGCGCGGGTCTCGTCGCCGCCGAGGAGGTGGCGGAAGACGGAGATCTTGGACTCGCCCATGGTGGCGCGGACGTGGTCGATCATCGTGGCCGGGTCCTCGCCGAGGCGTTCGGCGGCGGCCGTGAAGGCGCGCTCGACGAGGCCGTCGTCGGCGACGGTGGTGCCGGCCATGTCGAGGACGACCAGGTCGAGGGTGTTCTTCGTGGTCATGTGTGTCACCAGCCCAGTTCGTTCGCGGTCTTCTCGGCGATGGCGGGCGAGCAGGTCATGCCGCGGCCGCCGGGTCCGGTCACGAGCCAGACCCCGTCCCGTACCCGCTGGCGGTGGACGACCCGGGTGGTGTCCACGCACTGCGCGTACACCCCGGCCCAGCGGCGGTGGATCGCCGGCAGCGGGCGGCCGAGCAGGGACTCGACGACGCGGACGAGGTGCTCGTAGGGGTCCTCGACGGTGTCGAAGGCGAAGGGGTGCTCGTACTCGTGGGTGTCGCCGATGGTCAGCCCGCCGTCGAGGCGCTGCACCATGAGCAGCTGCATCCTGTGGGCGGCGGCGGTCGGGTCCTGCGCCTGGCCGGCGTTGAGCGCGTCGAGGGCCTCGGAGGCGTAGGCCGGGTAGTAGCGGAAGGAGTCCGCGTCGGCGACGGAGGTGGTCAGCGGCTCGCCGAGCGGGGCGGTCTGCATCATCTGGAGGCGGACGCGGCGGACGGGTACCGGCCCCGCGACCTCGCGGACCAGGCCGGAGAGCCAGGCGCCGGTGCACAGGACGACGGCGTCGCCGCTGTGCAGGTCGCCGTGGTCGTCGCGGACGGCGTGCTCGCCGACGACCTCGCGGACCTCGCGGTTCGGGAGGAAGGTGTAGCGGCCGGTGGCGAGGAGGGCCTCGCGGAGGGCGAGCTGCGCGGTGCGCGGCTCGACGGCGGCGTCCCGCTCGCACCACAGGGCGGCGTCGAAGGCGCCGCGCAGGGCCGGGTTGACCGCCCGCGCCTCCTCGGGGGTGAGCAGCTTGTAGCCGCGGGCGGGGGCGTCCGGGCGGGCCACGGCCGCCTCGGCGACGGCCAGCTCCAGCTCGCCCCGGACGGGGGTGAGGGAGCCGATGGCCCGGAAGCCGAGGCCGGGGACGCGGGCGCCGATCCCCTCCCACAGTTCGCGGGCGCGCAGGGCGGTGTCGAGCTCCTCGCCGCCCGCGCGTCCGCTGACCCAGATCTGGCCGAAGTTCCTCAGGGAGGCTCCGCGCGCCTCGGCCTCGCGCTCGATGTGTACGACCTCGTGGCCGCGTTCCACTGCCTGCCAGGCGTGCATGGTTCCCACCACGCCTGCTCCTACGACGATCACCTTCATGCCGTCCACGGTCGGGGCGGCGGGTGGCCTGCTCCGGTCGCGTGGGCGACGGGACGGTGAACGGCCCGACAAGCTTGGACTAGACCCGTTACCTTTCCGTGATGGGGAGGGCGGGGGGCATCGGATCGTGTCCGTTCAGTCCTGGCGGCCGAGGTGGGTGGTGAAGCTGAAGCGGTCGCCTCGGTAGAGGGTGCGGACCCGCTCCAGGGGGCGGCCGTCCTCGTCGCGGGAGAGGCGGTGCAGGAGCAGCATCGGGAGGGCGGGCGGGGTGCCGATGAGGAGGGCCTCGCGCGGGGTGGCGAGCACGGTCTCGATCCGCTCGTCGGCGTCGCCGAAGGAGATGCCGAGCCGGTCGCGGAGGTAACCGTAGAAGGAGGAGTCCGGGTCGAAGTCGGTGTCGAGGCCGGGGACGCGGGCCTCGGAGACGTACGTGCTCTCCAGGCCGACCCGCTCGTCGTCGGCGAGCAGCACCCGCTCCATGTGCCAGACGGGCTCGCCGGGCGCCACGCCGACCTCGGGGGCGAGCGCCTCGGTGCAGGGGAAGCGGTCGAGGGAGACGACGGCGCGGCCCGGGCGGCGGCCCTGGCGGCGGACGCCCTCGGTGTAGCTCGCGAGGGAGAGCGGCTGTTCGAGCTTGGGTCCGGCGACGACCGTGCCCCGCCCCCTCCGGCGGAGCCTGCCCTCCAGGAGGAGCTCGCGCAGGGCCTGGCGGACGGTCTCCCGGGACACCTCGTAGCGCACGGCGAGGTCGCGTTCGGTCGGCAGCGCACCCCCCTCCCCCAACTCGTCGACGAGCAGGGCGAGTCGCGCCTTCACCGCGTAGTACTTGGGCACCCGGCCGTGCTCCGGGACACCGGAGCGGACGGGGGCGCCGGGGGCGCTGGGGGCGTGGTGGTGGTTCATCCGGCGATCGTCGCAGACGGGGGTGAACGGGAAGGTGTACGGAGGATGACCTGCCGGTTCGGCGCGTCAGCGGCCGCTCAGGCGGCGCCCGGCGCGGACGAGGAGGGCGCCGGCGAGGGCGAGGACCGCCGCCCAGGGGGCCAGGCGGACGGCCTCCTCCCGTCCCGTGCGGGCGAGTTCGGGACGGGAGGGCGCGGCGGGGTCCGCGCCGGTGGACGACGGCGGGGGGAGGGGGGACCGGTCGGGTACGGGGGTGGGGGCGGCGGACGGGGACGCCGGGGGCTCGGCGGGCGCGGTCGGCACGGCGGGGGTGGGGGCGGTGCCGGGGACGGGCGGCCCGATCGTGAGGCGGTAGTCGTCGGAGCGTCCGACCCAGTCGCCGTCGGCGCCCCGGCGCTGGACGAGCGCGGCGTTGACGACGACCTCGTCGGGCACGGCGTCCGCGCGGAAGGCGAGCCGGACGGGGACGGTGACGGTACGGCGGGCGGGAACGGCGAATCCGTCGAAGTCGCGGGCGGGGGCGGGGGTTCCGTCGGCGGTACCGGTGGTGGTGCCGGTGGTGGGTCCGGTGGTGGTGCCGGTGGTGGGTCCGGTGGTGGGTCCGGTGGTGGGTCCGGTGGTGGGTCCGGCTTCTTCGGTGCCGTCCGCTCCGGCGGAGCCGCCGACGCCGTCCGTGCCCGCGGAGCCGCCGTCCGCGTCTTCGGCTCCGGTGAACGCGCCGACGCTCTCCGCCTCCTCGGTCGCCTCGAAGGCGACGGGCCGCCAGCGGGCGCCCTCCGCGTCGTAGAACTCCAGCCGGATCTGCTCGGGCCGCAGCACCCGCTTCTCGTCGGTGAGGACGAGCACCGGATGGACCCGCGCGCAGGCCCGCCCGGTGGTGTTGCGCACCTCCAGCTCCCAGCTCCGGAAGGCCCCGCCGGCCGGGTAGTCGGCGGAGCCGTCGTCCCGGATCCGGGTTTCGAGCGGGAAGCCGGACCCGGAGTCGGCGCCGCAGACGGGCGCCGGAGCGGGGGCCGCCGAGGCGGCGGGGGCGGGGAGCAGGGTGCCCGTCAGCGCGACGGCCGCGGCGGCGAAGGCACGGGCGCTGCGCAGGGGCCGGGGGGCGGATGCCATGTGCGGTTGCCTTTGCTGCTCGCGGACGTACGTCTCGCCCGCGACGCTGCCACAGGGCGGGCGCGGAACTCCCCGGCGACACCGCCCGGCCCACCGGATCCGCCCGATCAGCGTATGGTCCGCTCTTCCGACGAACGGGACCGCGGGTGCGCCGGCGGGGCCAGGCCGAAGACGGGAGCGAGGACCAGCTGGGCGGCTCCGCGGGCCACGGCGTGCGGGACGGCCGTCACCTCGACCGGGGTCGGGAGCCGCCGGTCGGCGAGGACGGCGGCGACGCCGTCCTCGAAGACGTCCGGCGCCCCGAGCACCACCCGGCCGCCGAGCAGGACCCTGTCGATGTCGAGGAGCCGGACCAGGTTGGCCGCGCCGGCGCCGAGGATCCGGGCGGCCTCGGCCAGCTCGCCCCGCGCCACCGCCGCGAGGCACAGCACCTCCAGGCAGCCGCGCGCCCCGCAGTCACAGCGGGGCCCGTCGAGCTGCACGGTCTGGTGCCCGAGCTCGCCCGCCCCGGTCCGCTCGCCCCGCAGCGGGACCCCGCCCACGACGAGCCCGGCGCCGAGCCCCGTACCGAGGTGGACGTACGCGAACGAGCGCGGCGCGCCGGGCCGGACGGCGAGGTCGAGGGCGGCGGCGTTCGTGTCCTTGTCGAGCACGACCGGCAGGCCGAGCCGCCCCTCCAGCACCTCCCGCACCGGGGACCCGTCCCACACCGCCGCCCCGGTGACCCGCCCCGCCACCCCGCTCCGGTGCTCCAGCGGCCCGGGCATCGCCACCCCGACCCCGAGGACACGAAGCCGGGGCGGAGCCGCCTCCGGCGCGGGCTGAGCCGCCTCCGGTGCCGGCGGAGCCGCCTCCGGTGCGGGCGGAGCCGCCTCCGGTGCGGGCGGAGCCGTCTCCGCCAAGAGGGCTCGCACGGCCTGGACCAGGGTCTCCAGGACCCGGGGCGGGCCGTCGGACAGGGTGACGGAGTGGTGGCGGACGGCGAGCGGGGCGCCGGTGAGGTCCGTGAGGGCGACGGTGAGTTCGTCGCGGTCGAGGTGGACGCCGATCGCGTGCGCGGCCCCGGGGACCAGACGGAGGACCGTACGGGGCTTGCCGCCGGTCGAGGCGCGGCGGCCGGCCTCCGCCGCCAGGCCCTCCGCGCGCAGCCGGGCGGTGATCTTGCTGACGGCCTGCGGGGTGAGGCCGGTGCGGGCGGCCAGTTCGAGGCGGCTGATGCCCTCCTCCCCCGCCGTCCGCAGCAGGTCGAGGACGAGCGCCGCGTTGTGGCCGCGCAGCGCCGTCAGGTTGGCGCCGCCGCCGGGGTCTCCGCTCATCACTGTCACCGGCCCATTCTCCCCCCTGTTTGCACTTCGGCAACAGTGTTGCTTAAGTGGCGACCATGACGACCACCCCCCTCCCCCTCCGCGTCGGCCTCATCGGCTACGGCGTCGCGGGCTCCGTCTTCCACGCCCCGCTCGTCGCCGCCACCCCCGACCTGACCCTCGCCGCCGTCACCACCGGCGACCCCGAGCGCGCCGCCGAGGCGCGGGCCGCGTACCCCGGCGTCGACGTGCTCGCCCGGCCCGAGGACCTCTGGGCGGACGGGGCCCCCGAGCTGGACCTGGTCGTGGTCGCCTCCCCCAACAAGACCCACGTCCCGCTCGCCGAGGCCGCCCTGAGGGCCGGCCTGCCCGTCGTCGTCGACAAGCCGCTCGCCCCGACCGCCGCCGAGGCCCGCGCCCTCGCCGCGCTCGCCGAGGAGCGCGGCCTGCTGCTCTCCGTCTTCCAGAACCGGCGCTGGGACAGCGACTTCCTCACGCTCCGCCGCCTCCTGGACGAGGGCGAGCTCGGCGAGGTCCAGCGCTTCGAGTCCCGCTTCGAGCGGTGGCGGCCGCGCCTGAAGGGCGGCTGGCGCGAGTCCGGCGCCCCGGAGGAGGTCGGCGGTCTGCTCTACGACCTCGGCAGCCACGTCGTCGACCAGGCCCTGGTCCTCTTCGGCCCGGCCGTCTCCGTGTACGCCGAGGCGGACGTGCGCCGTCCGGGCGCCGAGGCCGACGACGACACCTTCGTCGCGCTCACCCATGCGAACGGCGTCCGCTCCCACCTGTACGTGAGCGCCACCACCGCCCAGCTCGGCCCCCGCTTCCGGGTGCTCGGGCAGCGCGCCGGCTTCGTGACGTACGGCCTCGACCCGCAGGAGGCGGCGCTGCGCGAGGGGCTGCGACCCGGCCCCGGCACCGCCTGGGGCGTGGAGCCCGAGGCGCTGTGGGGCCGGATCGGCTCCGGGGAGTCCCCGCTGACCGGCGGCGGGACGCCGGTCGAGTCGGTGCCGGGGGACTACCCGGCGTACTACGCGGCCGTCGCCGCCGCCGTACGCGGCACCGGGCCGAACCCGGTCACCGCGCACGAGGCCGCAGCGGCCCTGGACGTCCTGGAGGCGGCGCGGCGGTCGGCCCGCGAGGGCGTCACCGTCAGGCTGCGCCGCTCGACCGACGGCGCCGGCGGCTGACGGCGACGAGGAGGCCGCCGCCGAGGGCGAGGCCGGCCGCCGTCACCCCCATGACGATCTTCCCGGTGCCTGCTCCGGTCTCGGGGAGTTCCCCGCCGCCACCGGGGCCGGAGCCGTGGTGGCCGCCGGTGTCGTCACCGTAGCCACCGTCGGACCCGCCACCGTCGGACCCGCCGCCGTCCGTCATTCCGCCGTCCGACCCGCCGCCGTCCGTCGTGCCGCCGTCGGCGGAGTCGGTCGGGCTGGGCGTGGGCTCGGTGGGGGTGGGCTCGGTGGGGGTGGGCTCGGTCGGGGTCGGCTCGGTCGGCGTCGGCTCCGTGGGGGTCGGCTCCGTCGGCGTCGGCTCCGTGGGAGTCGGCTCCGTCGGAGTGGGTTCCGTCGGAGTGGGTTCCGTCGGAGTCGGCTCCGTGGGAGTGGGTTCCGTGGGGGTGGGGTCCTCGTCGCAGGACGGCAGGTCGCCGTCGAACGGGTAGTTGTGGATCTCCTGGCCGCCGCCCCCGCCCGGTTCGGAGGCGTGGGTCAGGTTGCCGGTCGTGAAGAACCGGCCGTTCATGCCCGGCATCGTGATCGTCGCGGTGCTGGCCTGGTTGCCGACGAGGACGCTGCCCGCGAACTGCGCGGTGCCCTCGAACTTCACCCGGGTCGCGTCGGGGAAGTTCCACAGCAGCCGGTCGCGGAGCCCCGGCAGGCCGTTGATGTAGGTGTCGATGGTGCGGTCGTCGCCGAGGACGTTGACGAGGACCGTCGCGTTCGCGGGGATGTTCGCGAAGACGATGCCCTGCTGGCCTCCGCCCGCCGTCTCCAGGTCGAAGTCGACGTTGAAGACCTGGAGCGCGGAGGTGCCGTCGCCGGTGAAGACGGTCTCGGACCCGTTGTCGACAGCCGTTCCGGTGGCGGTGCGGGAGGCCCCGTCGACGTACGCGTAGCACTGGCTGGCGTCGGTCAGCCGGTCGCGCAGCGCGAGGTACGGGGTGACGGCGGAGGCGCTCTTGACGGGCGTCGGGACCACGGTGCCGGTGACGGTGCCCGCGTACAGCGTCTCGCCGCTGATCGCACCCTCCTCGGTCAGGAGGCGCTGGCCGGTGGCGACGGTGATGTTCCCGCCGACGTTGAGGAAGGGTTCGTCGTCGTCGGGCACGACGCGCGAGCCGACGCCGGCGATGCCGACGTTGTAGACCTGGGAGACGTCCGCCCGCTTGGACTGGTCGACGTTGCCGAGGACGACGACCTTGCCCTCGGCCTCGGCGGCGGCCTCCCGGACGAGGAAGTCGCCGCCGACGTAGACGTTGACGGCGTTGTCGCGCCACACGACGTCGCCGTTGTTGATGTCGGGGTACGTGGGCGGGCACTTGCCCGGCTTGCAGGGGCCGAGGCCGCCGGGGAGCGGATCGGCGACGCCGGTGACGGCGAGCCCGCCGACGAGGGCGCCGGCGGCGAGGACCGCCGTCGCGGCGGAGAGGGCGAGACGGGCCCTGCGGCGAGGGACGCGGTCGGTCTTCACGGGTTCCATACGCGGCAATATGCATAAAAAGTGACGAAAATGGCGGCAGCCCACGCGGGGTGCCGCCAGAATCGCCGACCGCGCGGCCCGACGGCGCCGCGTGCGTGACGGACCGTCGGGAAGCGCGGCCCGTCAGGCGCTCTTCAGTTCCTGCCGCTGGCGGCCCAGGCCCTCGATCTCCAGCTCGACGACGTCGCCGGGCCGGAGGTACGGCTTGGGCTCGGGCTGCCCCATGGCGACACCGGCGGGCGTGCCGGTGTTGATGATGTCGCCCGGGTAGAGCGTCATGAACCGGCTCACGTACCGGACGACCTCGGCGACCGGGAAGATCTGGTCGGAGGTGCTCCCCTCCTGCTTCAGCTCGCCGTTGACCCAGAGGCGCAGGGTGAGGTCCTGCGGGTCGGGCACCTCGTCGGCGGTGACCAGCCAGGGCCCGAGCGGGTTGAAGGTCTCGCAGTTCTTGCCCTTGTCCCACGTGCCGCCGCGCTCGATCTGGAACTCGCGCTCGGAGACGTCGTGCGCGAGCGCGTAGCCGGCGACGTGGGCCAGGGCCTCCTCGTCGGTCTCCAGGTAGCGGGCGGTCCGGCCGATGACGATCGCCAGCTCGACCTCCCAGTCGGTCTTCACCGAGCCGCGCGGCACGAGCACGGTGTCGTCCGGGCCGACGACGGTGTCGGCGGCCTTGAGGAAGACGACCGGCTCGGCCGGGGTGGCCTGGCCGGTCTCGGCGGCGTGGCCGTGGTAGTTCAGCCCGATGCACACGACCTTGCCGATCCGGCCGACCGGCGGGCCGACGCGCAGCCCGGTGGGGTCGCCGGAGCCGCCGAACGCGGGCAGCACGCCGGCCTCGGCGGCGGCGCGGATCCGGTCGAGCGTGGCGGTGTCGGAGAGCAGACTGCCGTCGACGTCGTCGGTGAAGGTGGACAGGTCACGGAGGGTCCCGTCCCCGTCGAGGAGGGCGGGACGCTCGGCGCCCGGCGGGCCGACTCGCAGCAGCTTCATGGTCTTCTCCCTGTGGTCGAGGTGGGCCCGGGGGGAGGCCCTTCGGTGCCCCGGCCGATGGAGTGCGGCCATCGGAGGATCGTCCGATCCTCCAAGACTCGCGTTCAGCCCGCAAGACCCCGTTCAGCCTGCGGACCCTTACGCATGAGTAGCGCGCGCTCGACGACGGCCCAGGTGGTGCTGGTGACGAGGTAGAGCGCGACGGCGAGCGGCACGAACGCGACGGTCACGACCGTCCCGAAGGAGAGCAGCGGAAGGATCCGCCCCACGGCCGCCGCGGGCCCCTGGGCCGGCGCCGTGGACGGGGCCAGGGCCCGGGCCTGCCGTGCCTCCCGGCGGGTCCTGAGGTACTGGTACGCGGCGACGGCGAGGGCCACCGCGAAGAGGGCGAGGTAGACGAGCCCGGCCGGCCCGAACGGTCCGCCGTCGCCGAGGGCCCCGGTCCAGCGGCCGTCGAGCGGCGCGGCGAAGAGCCCGTGCCCGCCCATCCGGTCGCCGGAGGAGAAGAGCGCGTACAGGAGGAGGAACGCGGGCGCCTGGAGCAGGCCCGGCAGGATCCCCGCGAACGGCGAGACCTTCTCCTCGGCGTGCAGGTCCAGGATCGCCCGCTGGAGCCGCTCGGGCCGGCGCTTGTGCTTCTCCTGGAGCGCGGCGATCCGGGGCGCGAGCCGCACCCGGGCCTGCTGCCCCCGCACCGCGGCGCGGGAGAGGGGGTGGACGGCGAGCCGGACGAGCACGGTGAAGAGGACGACGGCGAGGGCGGTCGAGGCGTCGGCGGCGAGCGGCTGGAGCAGCGCGGCGAGCCGGTCGACGAGCGTGGAGAAGGCGTCGAGGAGCGGGGACGGGAAGAAGGACAAGGGAACCCTCCGGGGTTCGTCGTGCCGGGGACGGAGTGGTGCTTCTCGGCATGACGGACCGCGCGAAGGCGTCTCGCGGGGGTGGGGTTCACGGCACACGGGTGCGCGCCGCCGGTACGGCGTACGGGTGCGTACGTGTACGGGCGGGACGCACGTGGAGGTGTGCGGGTGCGGGAGCGCCTACGCGGTCGTCGGGAGGGGGAGCCCCGGCGCCCGGGGCCGGCGGCGGCCCGCGGCGTCGGGGTCGCGCTGCGGGAGGAAGGCCGTGCGGCGGGCCCGGTCGCGCAGCGCGGTGCGTATCCGTGTGGGCGGCACGGCCGGAGCCGTACGGACCCCGAGGAAACCGCAGGCGACGGCGGAGACGGCGAGGACGACGGCGGAGCCGACGGAGCCGTCCGCGAGGACCAGCCCCGCGAAGGCGATCACGAGCAGCACCGGAAGCAGGACGAGGGGCGCGACTCGCCGCAGGACCAGACTCCCGCTCATCACGCCCCCCGTTCCCTGAACTTCACTGTCCGTCACCTAGGACGAACGGCCGTACGAGATGGTTCCCGGGCTTCGTGGTGGGCCGCCGGCTCCAGGGGCGTGAGCAGCCGGCGCGGCGCGAGGAGCGCCCGGGCGACGGGCTCGGCGGGCTCGGGGTCGAGCCCGGCGCCGGGCCTCATCTCCACGTCGGCGGGCCCGACCGGGACGCGGCAGGCGGGGCACTCGCCGGACGGGCCCAGTTCCGTACCGCAGTCGGCGTGGTGGAAGTCGCGCATGGGCAGGGTGCCGGGCACCTCCGCCCTCCCCCAGGCGCCGAGGGCCCACAGGACGGGCCAGAGGGCGAGGCCGCGCCCGGTGAGGACGTACTCGTCGCGGGGCGGGGACTCCTGGTAGCGGCGGCGGTCGAGGACGCCGGCGTCGACGAGCGCCTGGAGCCGGGCGGCGAGGACGGCGCGGGGGGCGCCGAGGTGGGCGAGGAAATCGCTGTAACGGCGGACACCGTAGAAGGCGTCGCGCACGATGAGGAGCGTCCAGCGCTCGCCGACGATCTCCAGGGCGCGGGCGATGGAGCACTGCTGCTGGGCGTAGTCCTTGCCGAGGGCCATGGGAACCAGCGTAACAAAGGGGGTTCATTGAACGAACCGACCGGAGTAGGGTATGAGTTCAATGAACGAACCGACGTGTTCGATCCAGCCGACCCAAGCACACGACGACCGGGCGGAGGCCCCATGAGTACAGCCGACTCACGCACCACGCCCACGACCCCCACCACCACACCACCCACCGCTCCCTCCCCCGCCCCCTCCCCCGCCACGCTCGCCGTCACCGCCCTCGCCACCGGCGTCGCGCTCATGAACTACACGGCACCGATGGCGACGCTCCCGGAGATGGCGGAGGCGTTCGGGACGCCGGCCTCGGCGCAGGCCTGGCTGCTCAACGGCACCCCGCTCGGCCTCGCCGTCCTGCTCCTGGTCGCGGGCGCGCTGGCCGACGCGCACGGCAGGCGGCGGGTGTTCCTGCTCGGGACCCTGGCGCTGGGCGTGACGACGGCGCTCGGCGCCTTCGCGGGCTCGACGGTGCTCTTCACGGCGGCGCGGATCGCGCAGGGCGCGGCGAGCGCGGCGGTCCTGGCGGGCAGCCTGGGCCTGCTGGCCGACGCGTACCCCTCGGGCCGCGACCGGATCCGGGCCACCGGCGTCTGGGGTGCGTCGGTGAGCGGCGGGATCGCGCTCGGCCCGCTGCTCGCGGGGGCGCTCGCCCTGGTGGACTGGCGGTCGGCGTACGCGGTGCTCGGCGCGGCGGCCCTGGCGACGGCGGCGCTCGGAGCCCGCGCCCTCACGGCGATACGCCCCTCCGGTGGCGGCCACCGCCGCCCGGACCTGGTGGGCGCGACGACCCTGGCGCTGGCACTCGGCGCCCTGCTGACGGCCCTGACGCTGGGCCGGGACGGCTGGCTGCGCCCGGCGCCCGGCCTGCTGCTCCTGGCGGCGGTAGCGCTCACGGCGCTGTTCCTGCTGGTGGAGCGGCGGGCGAAGGCCCCGATGATCGACCCGGGGATGTGGCGGAGGCCGGCGTTCCGGGCGTCGACGGTGGGGGCGCTCTTCACCGGCCTGTCCGTGATCGGCATGTTCAGCGTGATGCCGGCACTGTTCCAGCGCGGGGCCGGGCTGACGGCGCTGACGGCGGCGGCCCTCTTCGCCCTCTGGTCGGGTTCGGCGTTCGTGGTCGCGCTGCAGGCCCGACGGCTCGCGGGCAGGCTCTCGGCCCCGTACCAACTGGCCTTCGGCTTCGGGCTGTCGGCGGCGGGCGTCCTGCTCCTCCTCGGCACCACGCAGTCCCCGGCCCTCCCCTGGCCGCGCCTGATCGCCGGCCTGGCGGTGGCGGGCGCGGGCAGCGGTCTCCTGAACGCCGCGCTCCCCCGCCTCGCCGTCGACTCCGTCCCGCCGGAGCGCGCGGCGATGGGCTCGGGCGCGAACAACACCGCCCGCTACATCGGCTCGGCGGCCGGCGTGTCGCTGATGATGGCCCTGTCGGCGGCCACCCCGGACGCGGCCCTGGCGGCCTCGGCGGCCCTGGCCGTGGGCGGCGCCGCGCTCACCGTCGCAGGGTCGCCCAGACGATGAGCCGGTAGCGGGAGGTGAACTCGGGCGTGCAGGTGGTGAGGGTGAGGTAGGACCCGGCCTCGGAGTACCCGTACGAGGGCTTGACGATCGACCGTGGCACCGGCTGGATGACTCCGGTGTCGCGCGGAGAGGTCACCGGCAGGATCCGGTCGACGAGATAGGTGTACGTCCCCTCCCGCGTCCGCAGCGTGATCTCGTCCCCCTCGCGCAGCCGGTTCACGTACCGGAACGGCTCGCCGTGCGTGTTCCGGTGCCCGGCCAGCGCCACGTTCCCGGCCTCCCCGGGCGCGGCGGTACCCGGATAGTGCCCCACGTACCCCTTGTCGAGCACCTTGCTCTTGGAGATCCCGTGGGCGACGGGCACGGTCAGCCCGATCCGCGGAATCCGCAGCACGGCGAAGGCGGAACCGGAGGACGTACGGGCGGGCGAAGGCCGGGGACGCGCGGCCCCGGCGGTTCCACCGGAGGGCGCGGAGGAAGGCGAGGCGGAAGCGGGAGCGGAGGGAGAAGCGGAGCCGCCGCCCCCACCCGCCGCCCCGGAAGGGGAAGGCGCGGGAGGAGTCCCCTCCGGAGGAGAGATCCCCCACTCGCCCTCCCACTCGCGCTCCAGCACGGCCACCTGCTCACCGGCCTCGGCGCGCGCCTGCTGATTGGTCCACCACAGCTGGTGCGCGACGAGCAGCAGGACGAGAACACCGCAGGTGACGACGGTCTCGGCCCCGAACCAGAGCACACGACCGAGCCCGGAGCGCCCGGCACGCCCCTGAACGACGACCGGCACCCGCTCCCGTCCCCTGCCTCCCCTGTCCCGCACGCCGGGCACGATAAGGGCTGCGGCGCCAACTCTCCAGGGCCGTACAGCAGTACGGTGAAGCCATGCGCCCCGACACGCCTGCCGCCCACACCGCCGAAGCCGAGCGTCTGCTGCGCACCGCCGAGCAGTACCCCGGCGACCGTGAACCGCTGCTGCTCCGGGCCGCCGCCCACCTGGAACTCGCGGACGACCGCCCGGGCGCGACGGCCCTCTACGACGCCCTCCTGTCCGGCAGCCCGGCGGACCCCCACCTGATCCGCGCCCTGAAGGCGTCGAACCTGTGGGAGTACGGCCACGAGGCCGAAGCGCGAGCCATCATCGAAGGCGTACGCCGCTCACGCCCGACGGAGGCACCCCCGTGGGAGATCGCCGCGGAGACCCTGGAGGCCCACGACGAACTGGAGGCGGCGGAGGAGACCCTCACGGAAGCGGCGACCCTCCTGGCCACCCCGCCCGACCCGGAACTCCCCCACACCACCCGCTCCCTCCTCACCACCCGCCACCGCATCCGCCGCATGCTGGCCCGCCCCCACGACGACTGGGACACCCGGGCGGACCGCCTCCACCAGGGCAGGATCCCCCTGGACGAACTCCACGACCCGAAGCGCCTCTGGTCCCTGGGCTCCTCCGACCCCACCGAACTCCAGGCCGAGATCGCCCGCCTCCGCTCCGAACTGGGCACCTACCGCACGGCCCTCTCCCGCCCCTTCCCGGTAGCGGTCCTCCACTGGCCGGCCCAGGAGCTCACGGAACTCCTCACGGCCTACCCGGAGCTCGAAACGGAATACCCCACCTACCGAGCCCACCTGACGGACATCGAAGCCTCCCTCCGCGAACTCTCCACGGCCGGCACCCCCAACCTCGGCATCGTCCGAGCCACCGTCCCCTCCTACGAAGCCTTCGCCGCCTCCGAAGCCACCCACCCCTCCCAAGCCGCCCTCCTCCCCCAATACGCCACCACCCTCGCCGCCCGCTCCCGAGCCACCCCGTGGCCCCCACTGCGCACGGAGGCCTGCTGGTGCGGCTCGGAGAAGGCGTACGGGGAGTGCCACGGGGCGGAGTAGCACCCCACGATCGGATCGAGCACCCAGGCGTCGTCCCGTCAGGGCATGCACGTGTCATGCGATTCCCGACATTCGGATTCCCCGGTTCGTTGTCGGTGGCGTCCGTTAGGGTCACATCGACCTGATGTAGCCAGTGCAGAACCCAAGGCCGACATGACGACTGAGTGGCAGTTCGAGGTACCGACGACCGGCAGCAAGCACCTGCCCCCGGACGCGCGCTACATGGAGGCGCTCAGCAGTCAGGGTTACGGCTTCGAGGCTGCCGTCGCGGACCTGGTGGACAACTCGATCGACGCCGGTGCCAAGGACGTCGTCATCCATTTCCTTCGTGACGGGGACGGGCTCGTCAGCCTCCTCATCGTCGATGACGGGAAGGGCATGGACGAGGAGGAGCTGGACGTCGCGATGACCGTGGGCGGTCGCCGGGACTACGACGCCCAGGCGCTCGGCATGTTCGGCACCGGTCTGAAGTCCGCCTCCCTCAGCCACGCGGGGGCCGTCACCGTCGTCAGCAAGGTGCGCCGCACCCGGGCCGCGGCCCCCGTCGGCCGGCGCTGGACGATGGAACGGGCGGTGACCGGCTACCAGTGCGACATCGTCGCCCCGGCCTACGCCCAGCAGCTCATCGACCGCTACTACGACTGCCCGATCGTCTGGCAGGGCACGATCGTCCGCTGGGACGCCGTGAAGGACTTCCCGCACACCGGCGGCGGCGGTCAGACCGACCGCTACCTGCACCGCACCATCAACAAGTTGGGGCTCCACCTCGGCCTGCACCTGCACCGATTCCTGGCACGCGACGACTTCAACATCACCATCGCGGTGGAAGACGTCTCCACCGGCGTCGAGTACATGAACTTCGGCGTGCAACCCCTCGATCCCTTCGCCTACCCGATCAGCGGGCATCCGGACTACGCGCGCGACTTCGTCGCGGACATCCCCTCGATCGGACCCGTCACGCTGACGGCCCACATATGGCCGCCGAAGTCCAACCTCGACGAGTTCAAGGCGGTGGGTACCGGTCTCGACCGCCAGGGCTTCTACTTCTACCGACACGACCGCCTCGTCCAGGCCGGCGGCTGGAACAACTTCCGGCAGCCCGAGCAGCACCTCGCCCTGGCCCGGGTCGCCGTCGACCTTCCGGACGACACGGCCGCCGCGAAGGTGTTCCGCCTGACGGTGAAGAAGGACGGCGTCGACACCTCTCCCGAGTTCGTCACCGCCCTGGAATCCGCGACCGACACCGACGGTCGCACCTTCGCCCAGTACGTGGCGGACGCCGACACGACCTATCGGGACGCCCGCAAGCGCACCGGCACGACACGCAAGCCGGTGATCGCCGCGGGCAAGGGATTCGAATCGTCCGTCCGTGAGGCCATCGAGGACGAACTGCCGATCATCCCGGGCGAGGAACCGATCTCCGTCCGGTGGCAGAAGATCGACAACAGCACCTTCTTCGAGATCGACCGCGAGACTCGGACCATCATCCTCAACCACCACTACCGTGGCGCGATCCTGGGCGGCCGTCGCGGCGGCCTCAACGACGCCCCGACCCTCAAGTCGCTCATGTACCTGCTGCTCCACGGGGTCTTCGAGAAGGAGTACAGCGGCAGCAGGGAGAAGGACAACCTCCAGTTGTGGCAGTCCGTACTCGTGGCGGCCGCCCGCGCCGAGCTGAACCGGGTGGCCGAGGATGACTGACGCGGAGCGCGGTCCCGTGCTCGCCTGGTCGACGGTCGAGGACTACCTGGGAGAAGGGCTGGGCGCGAGCTACCGCCTCTCGCCCGCCGACGGCCATCCCGTCGTCTCGTACGAGATTGGGCACGGCGGTGCGGACATCGCCCTCTTCGTCGAGCTCGAAAGGCACCAGCGGCCGCCTCGCTCCCCCCTCCCGGCCGTCGACATCGACCAGGTGGCCGTCGGCGGGGGACTGCGCATGGCCCGCATCCGGACCACGCAGACCGACCTGATGCGCGACTTCCACGACCTGGCACTCGCCATCGCGGACCGGATCGTCACGCAGGACCGATCGCTGGACCGTGCCTTCCACGAGACCGTCGACAACTGGAGTTCCCTCCTCGACCGCCCCGGGACCATGAGCGTCGAACGACGCATCGGGCTGCTGGGCGAGCTGGCGATACTGGCTCGACTCGCCGAGTCGTACGGCTGGGACTCCGCCGTCGACGCGTGGACCGGGCCGTACGGCGAGGAGCACGACTTCGCGCTCGTGGACTTCGACATCGAGGTGAAGACGACCGTGACGGAACGTCGACGCCACGTCATCCACGGGCTGGAGCAGCTCGAACCCGCCCCCGACCGGCCTCTCTGGTTCGCGTCACTGCGTTTCACCCGGGGCGGGGCGGGCGGCCGCACGCTCACCGAGTCGGTCGACGCGGTCCGCGGGATCGTCGCCGACCGGGCTCCGGCAGCCCTGAGTCGACTGAACTCCGCCCTGGAACGCTGTGGTTGGTCCCCGGGACGAGAGGACGACGAGCGGTGGGCGCCCCGCGACGAGGCCCTCCTCCTCTCCGCCGAGTCCGTTCCCCGCCTCACACCCGGGATCCTGGCGGCCGCCTCCCTCGAACGGATCTCGGCCGTCCGCTACGAGACGGACGTGACAGGTCTCGCCCCCACTCCCGGAGCCCCCGTGGACTTCTCCGGCCTGCGCCTTCCGTGACCACCGCCTCCCCCACGTCCCCACCACTCATCGTCCCGACCTTCGAGGAACCAATGCCCTTCTCCGACTCGGCCGCCGCCCTCCGACTCGACCTCCACGCCCAGGTCCTCGGAGACATGAGTTCCGGGAAGCCGAAGCGACTCGTACGAGCCCTCGAATACCAGGCCGAGGACCTCTCGGCGGAGGCCATGGGCCTCGCCACCGAAGCCGACTTCCTGTCCGTGCTGCGCGAGGCTCGGGCCACGGACCGGCTGGTGGAGATGTGGCGCAAGCAGCTCACCCGCTGGGACTACAACGAGAGCGTCTCCTGGTCCGACCACGCTCCCCGCACGGATGCCCGCCGGGCCGACGTCTATGCCCTGCTCGGCATCGGAGCGGAGACCGGCAAGCTGCTCGACTCCCTCGTCCCCGTCTCCAAGGCGGCGGGCGCCGTCGTCATCAGCACCGAGCACAAGGCCTGGTACACCCCGCAGTCCCTTCAGGGCCGCCCGTGGTACTGGCCCGCGTACCGCAAGCTGCTGGCGGAGAAGGGCTGGCCCGAGGACGTCGTCGCGGGACTCGACGAGGCGACCGACCGCGTCGTGGAACGTCTGGCCGACCCGACCTCACCCGAGGCGTACCAGTCGAAGGGTCTCGTCGTCGGCTACGTGCAGTCCGGCAAGACCGCCAACTTCGCCGGTGTCATCGCCAAGGCGATCGACGCCGGCTACCGGCTGGTCATCGTCCTGGGCGGCACGCTGAACATGCTGCGGGCGCAGACCCAGCGCCGCCTGGACATGGAGCTCGTGGGCCGCGAGAACATCATGCGCGGTGCGAGCGAATACGAGTCCGACTACGCCGACGACCCTGCCTGGAGCCAGGGCAGATTCGCCACCTTCGGCGCGATGCCCTCCGCTCTCGGCGCATTCGACATCCACCGGATGACGACGCGCGACGTGGACTACCAGAGCCTCCACATGGGAATCGCCGCCCTGGAATCCGACAAGCAGGAACCCGGCCTCCCGCTGTACGACCCGCGCAACCTCCACCGGGCCGCGGCCCGCCTGATGGTCGTGAAGAAGAACAAGCTGGTCCTGGGCAAGCTGGTCAAGGACCTCCAGAAGATCCAGACCCCGCTCTCCGAGATCCCGGTGCTGATCATCGACGACGAGTCCGACGAGGCGTCGGTGAACACGTCCGACCTGGCCAAGCCGAACACCGAGCGGACCGCGATCAACAAGAAGATCTCCGAACTGCTGCGGATGCTCCCGCGGGCGCAGTACGTCGGCTATACGGCGACGCCGTTCGCCAACGTCTTCATCGACCCCAGCGACACCGAGGACATCTTCCCGAAGGACTTCATCATTTCCCTGCCCCGCCCGGACGGGTACATGGGAGCCCGTGACTTCCACGACCTCGACACCGATCCGACCGACGAGGAACCCACGTACGCGAACTCGAACGAGATGGCGCACGTCCGCTCGATCGTCGTCGAGGACGACGAGGACGACACCTGCCTCGAACGCGCCATGGACATGTTCGTCCTCACAGCCGCGATGAAGCTCTACCGAGAGGACAAGGGCGGTCTCGGCGACCGCTACTTCCAGCACCACACGATGCTGATCCACGAGTCCGTCCGACAGGACGACCACCGCCAGCTGCTCGGCCGCGTGACCGGGCTGTGGTGGAACGCCGGCTACCTCGGTGCCGCGGGCCGCGAGCGGCTGCGCACGCTCTTCGAGAACGATGTCGCCCCGGTCTCCGCCGTGCGCGCCGACGGCCAGGCCGTACCCGCCTCGTTCGACGAGCTCGCCCCCTACATCGGTCCCGCCGCCATCCGGATCGGCGGCGACGACAAACCGATCATCGTGGTCAACGGCGACAAGGACATCGAGACCGGCGAGGCCGACTTCGACAAGCGGTCCATCTGGAAGATCCTCATCGGCGGCCAGAAGCTGGCCCGTGGCTTCACCGTGGAGGGATTGACCGTCTCGTACTTCCGGCGTCGCGCCGGAAACGCGTCGACCCTCATGCAGATGGGTCGGTGGTTCGGATTCCGCAAGGGATACCGGGACCTCGTCCGCCTCTACCTGGGCCGTCAGGAGGCCATGGGCAAGAAGGAGATCGACCTGTACGAGGGCTTCGAGGCGATCTGCCGGGACGAGGAGGCCTTCCGGGCCGAGCTGGCCCAGTACAGCGTGACCGTCGACGGGCGCCCGCAGGTCACTCCGGACAGGGTCCCGCCGCTCGTCTGGCAGCACATCCCGTGGCTCAAGCCCACCAGCCCGAGCAAGATGTACAACTCCCGGCTGGTCACGGTCCGCTCTCCCGGCGAATGGCAGGAACCCACCGCCTACCCGACGAAGGCGACGGACCTGCGCCACAACACGAACCTGTGGACACCGATCCTGACCTCGCTGTCGGCCGAGCCGACGTCCCTTGCGTACCATTTCACCGAGTCGGGGGTCACCCACCGGTTCGCCGCGCTCACCGGCAGCCTGGAACCGAACAGGCTCCTGAGCCTCGTGTCGGACGTGCGATGGGGAGCTCCTTCCCAGTTCGCCCCGCACCTGGACTACCTGCACGAGATCACCACGAGCGGCCCCGCCCAGGTGGACGACTGGCTCGTCCTCGCCCCGCAGCACGCCCAGCCGGGCCGGCGGATCCGGATCGGGGGCGAGGGACGCACCCACTCCTACTTCGCACGTGACCGCCGGCGTGACCCGCTCTTCGGTGCCATCAGCGACCTCAAGCACCGCGCCGCGGCGCTGCGGATCGCGGGCGCCCTCGCCGGTTCCGGCGACGCGACCGTGGAAGGCCTCGTCTCTCCTCGGCGCGGTGTGATCGTCCTCTACCCGATCATCGAGTCGGTGCACCGGGCCGGCCTGACGGACGGCGACGCCGTCGATCCGAGCCACGTCGTCATGGCCTTCGGTTTCGTCGCCCCTGCCTCGGCGCGCAGCGACGACGGCCGGGTCCTGCGATTCACGACCGTCGACTCGTCCAAGGAGGGCGTCGCCATCATCGACACGGCCTCCGGACCGGGCACCGCATGAGGACCGGGCAGTCCACGACCACCGAGGCCCGCCTGCGAAGCGTCGGCATCTGCGCCGGCGCCGGAGGGCTCGCGCTGGGCCTGGAACAGGCGGGCTTCGACCCCGTACTGCTCCTCGACAACAGAGCCGTCGCCTGTGAGACCCTCCGGGCGAACAGGCCGGCCTGGCACGTCCTCGATCTCGACCTGCGCGAATTCGACCCCGTCGAACACCAGCAGACCTACGACGTGGATCTGGTCGCGGCCGGGCTGCCCCGGGTCAAGGCCACCGCGTCCGTGCACCGGGGCGAGCGGGACGACGAGCTGGAGGTACTCGAGGCCGCGATCATGCTCATGCACGGCATCCGCCCGCGCGCGCTGCTGATCGAGAACGTTCCCGACCTCGTCACGAAGTCCACGTACGGGCCCATCCGCGCGTACATCACCGAGGAGCTCGTCCACCTCGGCTACGACATCCGATGGTTCGTGCTCAACGCTGCCGATTTCGGGGTGGCACAGGATCGGAAGCAGGGCGTCGTCGTCGCCTTCAGGGACGGGCGGCTGGACTCCTTCACGCCTCCGGTTCCCTCGGTCACCCGTCACCGGACGGTGGGCGAGGCCTTGGGCCCGTCGATGGGAGCCCGGGGGTGGCCCGGCGCAGCGCACTGGGCCACGCAGGCCGACCGACCGGCCCCCACCCTGGTCGGGGGTTCCTGGAACCGGGGCGGACCCGACCTGGGTCCGACGGGCAGCAAGCGCGCCTGGGCGCGCATGGGAGTGGACGGCGGCACCGTGGCCGACGAGGTGCCCGGTCCGGACTTCGACTGGGACCCCTCGCTCGGCCGTCCGGGGATGATGCCGCTCACCGTGCGCCAGGCGGCCACGCTCCAGGGCTTCCCGCCCGAGTGGGAATTCGCCGGCGGGAAGACCGTGCGGTACCGACAGGTGGGACACGCCACCCCGCCGCCGGTCGGGCGAGCCCTGGGCGAAGCGATCCGAGCGGCCTTGGACGCCTGACCTCCGCGGACGAATCCCGTCGCCTTCGACCGATCGGGAACCACGGCCGAAGGCCTGGCAGCCCCCACGGCGGCGCCCGGTAGTCTGGAGCGCTGCCGGGGTCGCCCCGTTCCCCGACGGACACACCACCCTCCTGGAGATCACGTGCCACGCCCCGAGATTGTCGACTTGTTCGCCGGACCGGGCGGACTCGACGTGGCGGCCCGGGATCTCGGCTACGAGGTGACGGGGATCGAGTACGACGACGACGCCTGCGCGACCCGCACCGAGGCCCGGCTCGCCACCCTGCAGGGTGACGTGCGCGATTTCGGCCCCCACAAGTTCCCGAACGCCACGGTGCTCGCTGGCGGCCCCCCGTGCCAGACCTTCACCGTGGCGGGCGGCGGCGCGGGCAGGCGCGCGCTGGACGAGGTGATCGGCTTCGTCAAGCGCATGGCGCGGGGCGAGGATGTCCGCTCCAAGCTCGCCGTCCTCGACGACGAACGCACCGGTCTCGTCCTGGAGCCACTGCGCTGGGCCCTCGAGGCTCTCAAGGACGGCCGGCCGTACGAGGCGATCGTCCTCGAGCAGGTACCCGCCGTGCTCCCTGTCTGGAAGGAGTACAGGGAGGTCCTCCTGGCGAAGGGCTACTCGGTGGCCATGCCCCAGGTGCTGCACACGGAGCAGTACGGAGTCCCTCAGACCCGACGCCGTGCCATCCTCGTGGCCCGACTCAACGCCGAGGCCAAGCTGCCCGACCCCACGCATCGCCTGTACCGCAAGGGCGTCCCCCGCGACCAGGGCAATCCGGACCAGAAGCCGTGGGTGCCGATGTCCGCGGTGCTCGACCGCTCCGACGCGTTCGAGGTGATCTCGAACTACGGGACCGGCGGCGATCCCAAGAGCCGCGGCCGCCGCACCTCCGAGGAGCCTGCCTTCACCGTCACCGGCAAGGTCTCCCGCAATCGTGTGGTCGGCACGGACGGCACCGAGCTCCCCCGCTTCAGCGAATCCGAGGCCGGGCTCCTGCAGACCTTCCCCGGCGGGTACCCCTGGGCGGGACGGGCCGTGGCCCAGCAGATCGGCAACGCCATCCCCCCGCTGCTGGGCAAGGCGGTCCTGAACGCCGTGCTCGGCCCGGCGGATCGGTACGCGGCCGACAGCTGAGGCCCCTGGTCAGACGGCGTCCGACGGCTTCGCGAGGCTGACGCCCGGAACTCTGGGCGAAGGAACCGTGGCGTCGGCCTCGTGGTCTCCCTCGGTCGGCTTCCGCTTGCGCACGGGCGCCTCGGCCCGCAGCTTCTCGAAGAGGGGCAGCAGGGCGTCGACGGCACTCACTCGAACGCGCCCGTCGTGAGGCCCCTCGGGAAGCCGATCGAAGTACACACCCTCGCGGACGCCGGCCTCGATCCAGTCGTGCAGTTCGTCGAGGTCGGGTTCGGATTCCTCGGCCAGGACGTCATACATCAAGGTGCTTCCGGCCGCGTTCACGGCCGCGGAGAAGGAGTTGACCCGGTCGCCGACTCGGGGAACGCCCGAATCGAGCAGGCCCTCGACGATCCGGATCACGGCTTGTGCGGTGGGTCGGTGGTCGATGACGTCCAGGCGCATCGTGGTGTTGAGAACGTCCTGGACGCGGCAGGCCGTGACGACGGGACGGTAGTCGGGACCGTCACGGAAGAGCTCGGCCGCCCACCAGAGGCGGGAGAAGGCCTGCGTGTAGTGGATACCGCTGAACCGGGCCGCCTGGGCGATGCCCCGTCCGTCAGCCGTGTCGGCGCCCTTGTGACGCCAGACGACGTAGTCGGGGGCGACGATCATGGCCAGATGGTTCCAGAGGCGCCTGTCGGCTGCCTCCGCCCGCGTCAGACGCAGGGTCGCGTGCAGGCGGGGAGCCAACCAGCCATCGGCCGCGTACCTGTCGGCCGCGAAGCGCTTCATGGCCTCGTCGAGGAGTTCACGGACCGGTGCGGTGCGCCGGCGCTCGGCCGTCCTGGCGTCGAAGTCGACGCAGGCACGGGCCAAGGCGACCTGTGGTGGCGACTCGAGGCCCGACTGGATGCCGCGGCCGAGATACTTGGTGACCGCCGCGTCGGGCAGCAGGGCGAACACGGAAGGCAGGTCCGTGGGGGCGACCGGGCTCATCGGGTACCGCTCCTGTCCGCCGCGTCGACGGCGCGTACCGCGTTGGTCAGCTTCTTCGCGATCCGGCTGCGCTTGCCGGCCGCGTACTGGATGGTCGTCTGCAGCTCGGCCCAGCCGAACCCCTTCGTCCGCCGTTCCTGTATGTCGTAGAGCACGTCGGTGAGTTGTCGCCCGGGCAACACGTCGGGAAGCATGGCCCGGAGGACGGACTCGCGCCAGCCCGTCGGCATGACGGGGGTGCCGTCCTCGTCCGTGTCGAGATCGCTGACGGCCGTGTGGAACATGGCGGTCCACGCGTCCTGCGCGATCTGGCCGACGAGGACGTCCCGCAGCAGCCGCTCGGCAGGACCTCCCCCACTGCCGTCGAGCAGGTCGACGAACCCGTCGACCGCCCCGGTGTTGAGGTAGACGGTGGGGATCTCGCCCGTCGTCTCCACGATCCAGGGGGCGTCCTTGTACGGGCGGAGCCAATCCTGTGGCCCGTTGCCGAAGTCCTCCTCCACGATCTCGATCTCACGCTGGCGTACGGGGGTGGCCCCCTTGAGGTCCACGTACCAGTCCTGCTCCGTCGTACCGATCATCCGGCCCGGGACCCCGTCCACGGTGGCGACGACGGTCAGGCCGAGCGTCGCCCGCTCGAGATGGCGACTCCTGTGGAGATCGATGGTGCCGTTCCACGTGCCGTCGGCCGCGCGCACGAGACGCGTGGTCGAGCGGGTGTTCGTGGCCTTCTCGGTCAGGGCGGCCAGGCAGACGGCGTCGGTCCAGGACCCCTCGGAGAGCTCCGCTTCGGGGAGGGTGGCACGCAGGTGGAGCGTGCAGTACTCCCAGTTCTCCCGGCCGGCCCGGTGGAGTGCCACCGTCTTCTGGGGCTTGGAGACGTGCGAGTACGGGAGGGGAGACGTTCCGTCGACGGTGATCGACAGGACGTCGAGGTCGATGTCGCCGAAGAGGGTCGGGTACGGGTAGACGGACTTCATGCCGCTCCTCCGCGGGCCTTCTGGATGTCGACGACGAGCCGGGCGAGTGCGCTCTGGACCGGGTGGGTGGCGGGGTCGGTGACGCCGGTGAAGACGGCGTTGCGCACACCGGGGGCGACGACGAGGAGGCCGTTCTCCACCCGACAGTTGTCGGATGCGGCGAGCGTCGACCAGCCCACTGCGGGGCGACCGCCGGACCGTACGTCGAACTTCGCGACGGGCGCCAGGATCCACGGGTCCTCGGCGTCGGGAAGCTTCAGGCCCACGGTGACGTTCCAGGCGCCGTCGGCCTCGACCCGCGCCTGCACACTGCGGACGACCGGGAAGCCCTGGGCCCGCCGACCACCCCCTGCGCCGGTGGTCCCGACATCGAACCTGAGCAGCTCGCGGAGGGCCGCGGGCCCTTCCGAGCGCACGCTCTCACGGCGTCCGACCAGGCTCCGGACCGCTTTGTCGATCTCGGCCCGGAACTCCTTGAGTCGGGTGAGGGCACCGCGCTCGTAGAGGGAGGTGAGTTCCTCGGTACGGTCCCATCGGTCGTGCTCGGGCGGCTCGGAGGCCCGCAGGAAGGCTTCGGCGAGTTCGACGTCCTCTCCTTCGCGACCGGTCGCGAAGCCCGCGAGCAGGACGGCCTGGAAGGGCGCCGTGCCGAGGGGAAGCTCACGCGGTCGCTGCTCGGTGATGGTCATCCTGTTGCCGCGCATGCAGACGACCCTGTTGTGCCGCTCGTCCTGGTCGGCCGCGCTGGTCAGCAGGAGGACGGCACGGTGCTCACGCCCCTTGTCCCGGGCTCGACCGCGCCCCCTGAGCGGGGAGACGACGAGCGGGACCTCCGCGAGCGCCACCTGGTCGCCGGAGGTGAGCTCGGTAACCGTCGCGCCGTCGAGGTAGGACTGCAGGGCACGACCGAGTGCGGGGTGGAAGGCGTGGGGATCGACGCGCTCCTCCGGAATGAACACGTGCCCGTTCCGCAGGGTCGTGACGCTCGCCTCCATGAGCGCTCCGGCCGTTCTGCCGCCGATCATGGTCGCCCAGAAGCCGTCGGCGAGTGCACGGACGAGCTTGTCGTGCATCTCCTGGAGGGTCTCGGCGTCGCCCGAGGCGTCGTGGGCCCCGACGATGAGGAAGGACGTACCGGGGTCGGGTTTCGAGCGCTCGAGGTGGAGGGCGCGGACCTCCTCGTCGCCGGCCCACCAGGACCGGGACACGCCTCGGTGAAGCGCTCCGGGCTCCGGTTCTCCGAGCCAGGCGGGGCCTGCGTAGGCCTCGCCGTCCAGTTCGTGCCACGGCAGGTCGAGGCGTCCCACGACCCGACGTTCGACACGCCCTTCGTGCGGCTCCGAGAGGGTGGAGTTGACGAGGACGAGGCCCAGGCGACTCGTGGCCCACAGGGTGGCCTTGCCCAGTCCGTACGAGCCGCCGGCCCGTCCGCCCACCTGTTTGTGGCTGTCGAGCTGACGGCGCACGACGGCGGCGTAGCGCCCGTCGCTGTACTCGGGACCGGTGAGGCCCGCCGCGTTGTAGTCCTCGACGCGGAGCAGCAGCAGCGAACGCTGCTCGTCGAGGTCGTCGAGGGCCGCCCTGAGGCTGCGGGAGACCTTCTGTCCGCCCACCGCCGCCGCCTCGTAGTGGGGCCGCAGTTCGTCCCACCGCATGGCCGCGAGGAAGGCGTCGAGGTGCTCCCCGGTGAGTTCGTGCAGAACGTAGCGGACGCGGACCGGCGCCGTGGGATCGTGGCGCTCGTCGAGCGAGTTCTGGGTGGCCTCGCGGGCGAGGACGGAGAGGTCGGCGTCGAAGGCGAAGGCTGCGGCGTTGCCGTACTCCCGCCCGCCGTCCGCATGGGCCGGCCTGTGGTGCCACCGGCGGGGCAGCGGGGAGGCGATGTCCGTCGTGCGGTTGTGGACCGACGCGGCGTCTATGTCGAAGACCGCGGCGATGGCGTGCATGGTCTCCTCGCGGGGCTCCGCCCGTCCCGTGATCCACGCGGACACGGCGGCCCTCGTGAGCCCCAGTCGTGTCGCGAGGTCGACCTGCCGCATGTCCGCCCTGGCGAGCTGACGCTCCAGCCAGGTACCGAACTCCTCGCCTTGCGTGTCCGTCACTCGCGTCCCCCCAAGGACTCACTCGGTGGCCGTGCGGCACCCGGGCAAAGGCGTCCACGGCCGCACGGCGAACAGGCTACCACCAAGGATTTGACGGCGCACGGTCTGTCAAATTTCGCTGGGCGAACCGAAGTTCAGAGACTCCGGATCACTCGGGGACGCCCGGGGCGGCGCGCCTCGACGATCGCCGCCACCCGCACGGCGGCCTCGATCGCGCTCTCGTGCTCCCATACCCGAACGGAGGCCCAGCCCGCCTCCTTCAGACGGACATCGGTATCCCGGTCCCGAGCCCGATTCTTCTCGATCTTCTCCCGCCAGAAGGCCGAATTGCGCTTCGGCCAGGTGGCGTGCTCAGGGCAGCCGTGCCAGAAGCAGCCGTCGACGAAGATCGCGACCTTGGCAGGACCGAACACGATGTCCGCCTCCCGCCGCACACCCTTGAGCGGGCGGCGGTGGACCCGGTAACGGAGGCCGGACGCGTGCAGGGCTCGGCGAAGTGCCATCTCCACGCCGGTGTCCCGGCTGCGCTGCCGGCTCATCCGGGATCTCGTGGACTCGTTCGTGTCGAGCACCCTCATGTCCGCCATTGTGACGTGTGGGCGAGGGTGAGGAGTCCCCTCGGCCGGAGGAAGGCCGTGGCCTAGGCTCGACGAAGACGACCCCGACCGGAAGTAGGCCCCGCCATGCCCCGCATCCCCTCCCCCGCCATCGCCGCCGCCGGGCTCGTGGGCGGATACGCCGTCGCCCGGTGGACCAAGAAGCGGCCGCTGGGTGGGGTGGTGCTGGCGGTGGCCGGTGGGGCGGCCGCGCGGGAGTGGCAGCGGGTGGGTGGGGCCAAGGCGGCCGTCGGCTTGTCCGCCGCTTACGTGGCGGCCTTTGGTGGGTCGCATCCGCTCGCCAAGAAGATCGGGGCCTGGCCGGCGGTGTTCTCCGTGGCGGGGGCCATGGGGGTGGCTTCCTGGGCGGTGACGCGCGAGCGGGGCTGAGCTTTTCCGTTCCGGGGCCACCGCGACCGGGGCTGAGTTTCCCCTCCGGGGCCACCGCGAGCGGGGCTGAGCTTCCCCCCCTCCGGGGGTCACCCGCGAGCGGGGCTGAGGCCCGTTCCGTCACCCGCCCACCGCGTGGCTCACCGTGTAGATCAGGAGGCCCGCCAGGGCGCCGACCACCGTGCCGTTGATGCGGATGAACTGGAGGTCGCGGCCGATGTTGGCCTCGATCTTCCGGGAGGTCTGGTCGGCGTCCCAGCCGGCGACCGTTTCCGTGATCAGGGAGGTGATCTCGGGGCGGTAGGTGGTGACCAGGTGGATGACCGCCGTCTCCAGCCAGCCGTCGACCTTGGACTGGAGGCGGGAGTCCGAGGCGAGGCGCTTGCCCAGGGAGATCAGGGAGGCGCGGGCGCGGAGGCGGAGCTGGCTCTGGTCGTCCTCGGCCGCGGCGATGATCAGGGCACGGACCGAGGCCCAGGCGGAGGCGATGACGTCCTGGACCTCGGGGCGGGCCAGCAGGTCGGACTTGAGGCGTTCGACGCGGGCGCGGGTGTCCGTGTCGGCCTGGAGGTCGGCGGCGAAGTCGGTGAGGAAGCGGTCGATGGCGCCCCGGGCGGGGTGCGTCGGCATGTCGCGCATCTCGGTGACGAAGCGGAGCAGCTCCTTGTAGACCCGTTCGCCGACCTTGCGGTCCACGAAGCGGGGCGTCCAGCCCGGGGCGCCGCCCTGGACCGCGTCCATGACCGAGTCGCCGTGGGTGACGAGCCAGTCGTGGGCGCGGGTGCAGACCAGGTCGACGGCGCGGCTGTGGGCGCCGTCCGCCACCATGCGTTCCAGGGTCTTGCCCAGGCCCGGTGCGATCTCGGCCGCCTCCGCGCGCCGGGTGATCGCCTCGCCGACCACCGCCTGGACGTCCGCGTCGCGCAGGACGGTGAGCGCGCCTCGGAGGGCCGTGGCCGCCTCCTCCGTGACCCGGTCCGCGTGCGCCGGGTCCGACAGCCAGGTGCCCAGGCGGCGCGCCACGCCCAGGGCGCGCAGGCGGCCCCGTACGACGTCCGCGGAGAGGAAGTTCTCGCCGACGAAGGAGCCCAGCGAGGCGCCCAGCTGGTCCTTCTTGGTCGGGATGATCGCCGTGTGCGGGATGGGCAGGCCCAGCGGGTGGCGGAAGAGGGCCGTGACCGCGAACCAGTCCGCGAGCGCGCCGACCATGCCCGCCTCGGCCGCCGCGGCGACGTAGCCCGCCCAGGCGCCCGCGCCGGCGTTCTCCGCCCAGGTCGCCAGGGCGTAGACCACCGCGACGAGGGCCAGCAGCGCCGTCGCCAGGGCCTTCATGCGGCGGACGCCGCGGTTCCGTTCCTCGTCCGCCGCCGTGTACGTGAAGCTCACCATCCGCCAGACCTCCTCACATCCTCACCTCAGGGACTCCCGGCGCTCCTCGTGAGTTCCCCGGACGCTCCCCCGTACATCTTCGCGATCACGGACTCGATGTCCGGTTCCCGCACCGAGAGGTCCACCAGCGGGTACGCCGCCGCCACCGCCGCGACCAGGGGCGCGGCCGACGCGGAGGCCGGGAAGGCGAGGTACTGGCGCGGCCCGTCGGCCCTGACGAAGCGGGCGCCGGGGACGTCCTCGATCGGCGGGAGCTCCCGCGCCAGGTCCACCACGAGCATCCGCTCGCCGTCGCCGGCCTCGTGCAGGCCGGGGAGATCGCCGTCGTACATCAGCCGCCCGTGGTCGATGACCATCACCCGCGAGCAGAGCTGCTCGATGTCGGTGAGGTCGTGGGTGGTGAGGAGGACCGTGGTGCCGCGCGTCGTGTTCAGTTCGCGGAGGAACTCCCGCACCCGGGACTTCGAGACGACGTCCAGGCCGATCGTCGGCTCGTCCAGGTACAGCACCTCCGGGTCGTGGAGGAGCGCGGCGGCGATGTCGCCGCGCATCCGCTGGCCGAGGGAGAGCTGGCGTACGGGGACGTCGAGGAGGTCGCCGAGGTCGAGGAGGTCCACGCAGCGGGCGAGGTTCTCCCGGTAGCGGTCGTCGGGGATCCGGTACATGCGGTGCACCAGGCGGTACGAGTCCCGCAGCGGCAGGTCCCACCAGAGGGTGGTGCGCTGGCCGAAGACGACGCCGATCCGCCGGGCGAGGCGGATGCGCTCGCGAGAGGGGCCTCCCCTGTTCGAGCGAAGCCGAGAACTCGGGGAAGGGTCGATGCCGGCGACGCGGAGCCGGCCGCCGCTGGGGGTGAGGATGCCGGTGAGCATCTTGATGGTCGTGGACTTCCCGGCGCCGTTCGGGCCGATGTAGCCGACCATCTCGCCCCGGTCCACGGTGAAGGAGATGCCGTCGACGGCCCGGACCTCCCGCTTCTCGCGGCGGAGGAGGCCGGTCCTGCGGCGGACGGTGAAGGTCTTCTCCAGACCGTCCAGTTCGATGAAGGATTCGGTGAGGGACATCTGCTCTCAGCTTCCTGTCGATCGGTACGAGCGGACGCCCGCCCGCCACGCGAGGCCCGCGACCGCGCAGCAGACCAGGGCGACGAGCGGGGAGGCGAAGGCCGCCCAGGACGGCACCCCCGCCGGGGCGGGGCGGCCGAGGACGTACAGGGCGGGCAGCCAGTTCACGAAGGCCAGCGGGACCACGAACACCACGCCCTTCACGAGGTCCTGCGCGAAGACCGTCGGCGGGTACTGGAGCAGCGTGTTCCCGCCGTACGTGAACGAGTTGGTGACCTCGGCGGCGTCCTGGAGCCAGAACAGCGCGGCCGCGCCGAGCACCATCACCGCCATGAAGATCACCGCCCCGCAGACCACCATCGCGGGCACCGTCGCGGCCTTCCCCCAGGTCCACGCCACCTCGTCGCGCAGCAGCACCAGGCTCCACACCAGCACCATCAGCCCCTGGAGCACCCGCCCGAGCCGGCGCAGCGCGAACTTGTCCGCCGCGACCTGCGCGAGCAGCGGCACCGGCCGCAGCAGGAACACGTCGAGCGAGCCGTCCCTGATCCGGCGCCCCATCCGCTGGAGCGAGCCCAGCGTCAGGTCGGCGAGCCCGAAGGCGGTGCCGGTGGTGCCGTACAGGAAGGCGACCTCCGCGAAGGAGAAGCCGCCGAGGCCCCGGACCTGACCGAACATCAGCAGGATCACGACGAAGTCGAAGAAGGTGACGCAGAAGGACGTCACGAGGGTCAGGGCGAAGGAGGTCCGGTACGTCATCGTCGACCGGATCCACATGGCGGCGACCAGGCGGTACGTACGCAGGACCTCCCCCGCGCCGGAGCCGTGGACGTCGTCCGTACGGAGCGGCTCAGCCACCCTGGACCACCACCTTCCGGGTCGCCGCCGCCTGCGCCGCCCGCCCCGCCGCGAGGAGCAGCACGAGCCAGCCGAGCTGGAAGCCGTACGCGCGGACGAGGCCCCAGCCGTCGCCGTAGCGGCCGAGGTAGACGTCCGCCGGGACCTGGAGCAGGGCCGCCCACGGCAGCGCGCGGGCCACCTCGCCGAGCGTGCCGGGGAAGACGTTCAGCGGGAGCAGCATCCCGGAGAAGAAGAGGCCGGTCAGCCAGGCCACCTGGACCACGCCCTGCCCGTCGAGCAGCCAGAACGCGCTCATCGCCACGAGGTACCAGAGCGCGAACGACACGAACGAGCCGAGGGCCACCGCGAGCAGGAAGGCGGCCCAGCCGGCCGGATCGGCCGGAAGGGTGAACCCGAAGGCGAGCGCGCCGACGAGCAGCGGGACGGCGCCGCGGCCGAGCAACTGGTAGGCGGCGCGGCCCGCGTTGGCCGCGCACCACCAGCCCTGGAGGTCGGCGGGGCGGTACAGGTCGACGGCGATGTCGCCGGTCCTGATCCGTTCGATCAGCTCGTCCTCGAAGCCGCCGCCCATCATGCCGCAGACGGTGATGAGGGCCTGGCCGATCCAGACGTAGGCGAGGGCGTCGGCCATGGAGTAGCCGCCGAGTGAGGGCCGTTCGGCCCACAGGGCGATGTAGGTGTAGGAGAAGACGAATCCGAAGACCGTGTTGGTGAAGAGGCCTGCCAGCGTGGCCACCCGGTAGGTGGCGTACCGCCGGAAGCCACCCGCGGCCACGGTCGCGTACAGCCGCAGCATGGAGCTGTCCCTTCTGAGGGCGTACGGAGAGAAGACGTGCGGAGAGAAGACGTAAGGGAAGGAGGCGTCAGGGAAGGAGACGTCAGGAGGCGTCAGGGAAGGCGCAGGAGGCGTCGGGAGGCGTGAGAAGGCGTCAGAGACAGAGGCATGCGGAGGCGGCGCATGCGGAGGCAGGACATGCGGAAACGGGCGAAGCGCACGACCCTAGTGGCCCCCCGCACCCCGCCGCGAGCGGTTTTCCCGGGCGGTCCCCGGGCGGTCCCCGGACGGCTCCCCACCGGTCCACCGACGATCTCCCGGGCGATTTCCGCTCCCCCACCCCTCACCTTCGGGAGTTTCGCCCGCTTTATGTGCACTATGTGATGCCATGTCCCCTTCTGTACGTTCCGCCTCGCCCGCCGCGCCGCCACCGGACGATCCGGGCTGGGCACCGAGGGACCCCACCCTCCCCGCCCCGCGCGCCGGCGCGCGCCCCCGCGCCCCGCTCCCCCGCCGTCTCCTGCGCGCCACCGCCTGGCTGCTCCTGCTCGGCGGACTGCTCCTCGCCGGAGCCTTCACCGCCGGGTACCTGCTGGTGTCCATCCCGGCTGCCAACGCCGCCGCCGTCGCCCAGTCCAACCTGTACCTGTACCGCGACGGCACCGTCCTCGCCCGCGACGGCGAGGTGAACCGGGAGAACGTGCGCCTCGACCGGATCCCGCCGACCGTCCGGCAGGCCGTCCTCGCCGCCGAGGACCGCGACTTCCACACCTCGCGCGCGGTCGACCCCAAGGCGATGCTCCGCGCCGCCTGGAACACCGTCACCGGCAAGGGCCGCCAGTCCGGCTCCACCATCACCCAGCAGTACGTGAAGAACTACTACCTGGGCCAGGAGCAGACCCTCACCCGCAAGGCCAAGGAGTTCTTCATCGCGATCAAGCTGGAGCGCGAGAAGACCAAGGACGAGATCCTCCAGGGCTACCTCAACACCAGCTACTTCGGCCGCAACGCCTACGGGATCCAGGCCGCCGCGCACGCCTACTACGGCAAGGACGCCGCCCGCCTCGGCACCGCCGAGGGCGCCTACCTCGCCGCCCTCCTCAAGGCCCCCAGCGCCTACGACGTCACCACCCACCCCGAGAACCGCCCCGCCGTCCTCGCCCGCTGGGGATACGTCCTCGACGGCATGGTCAAGGAAGGCTGGCTCACCGCCGCCGAGCGCGCCGCCCTCCGCTTCCCCGACCCGCAGACCGCCCGCCCCGCCACCGGCCTCTCCGGCCAGCGCGGCTACCTCGTGCAGGCCGTCGAGGAGTACCTCACCGGCCGCGGGATCGTCGACGAGAAGACCCTCGCCGGCGGCGGCTTCCGGATCGTCACCACCCTCGACCCCGACCGGCAGGCCGCGCTCGTCCGCGCCGTCGAGGACCGGGTCACCCACCGCCTCGACCCGGCCGCCAACCCCGCCGACCGGTACGTACGGGCCGGGGCCGCCGCCGTCGAACCGGCCACCGGCCGCGTCGTCGCCCTCTACGGCGGCGTCGACTACACCCGGCAGTACGTCAACAACGCCACCCGGCGCGACTACCAGGTCGGCTCCACGTTCAAGCCGTTCGTCTTCACCGCCGCCGTCCAGAGCGGCGCGCAGACGCAGTACGGCGAGCCGATCACCCCGTACACCGTCTACGACGGCACCGACCGGCGGCCCGTCGAGGGGTGGCCCGGGGCGCCGTACGACCCCGCCAACGAGGACGGCGAGAGCTACGGCGAGATCCCCGTGACCGCCGCCACCGACCTCTCCGTGAACGCCGTCTACGCCCAGATGGCCGTCGACGTCGGCCCCGCGCACGTGCGCCGCACCGCCGTCGCCCTCGGCCTGCCGGCCACCACCCCCGACCTCACCGCCTCCCCCTCGATCGCGCTCGGCCCGGCCACCGCCAGCGTCCTCGACATGGCCCGGGCGTACGCGACGCTCGCCGCGCACGGCCGGCGCGGCGACCACACCCTGGTCGCGGCGGTCTCCCGGGACGGGGAGCAGCTGCCGCTGCCCGCCACCGAACCCCGGCAGGCCGTGGGCCGCGAGGCCGCCGACACGACGACCGCCGTGCTGCGGGGCGTCGTCGAGTCCGGTACGGGCACGGCCGCGCAGGCCGCCGGACGCCCGGCGGCCGGCAAGACGGGCACGGCGGAGGACGACAAGGCGGCGTGGTTCGCCGGCTACACCCCCGAACTCGCCACCGTCGTCGCGCTGATGGGCCAGGACCCCGAGTCGGGCCGCCAGGAGCCGCTGTACGGCGCGCTCGGCCTGCCGCGGGGCAACGGCGGCGGCCCGCCGGCCGAGATCTGGGCCCGCTTCACCCGCGAGGCCCTCGCGGACACCCCCGTACGCGACTTCGACCTGCGGCTGATGCCGGGCGCCGAACTCCCCGAGGTACCGCCGACACCGGACGGCCCCGGGGACGACACGGAGGAGGAGGACTGGTACGAGACGGGCGAGGCGGGCCCGGGACCGGCGAAGCCCGAACGGCCCGCGCGGCCCGCGAAGCCCCGCGGGCAGGACCGTTAGTGCCCCGAGGTCGCCTTCAGTCCGACCACCGCGACGAGCAGCAGGACGACGAAGAAGATCCGGGCGGCGGTCGCCGGCTCGCCGAGCACCACCATGCCGAGCACCGCCGCACCGGCCGCGCCGATGCCGACCCAGACGCCGTAGGCGGTACCGATGGGGAGGGACTTCGCGGCCTGCGACAGCAGCACCATCGAGGCGACGATCCCGGCCGCGGTGAAGACGCTGGGCCAGAGACGGGTGAAGCCCTCGGTGTACTTCATCCCGATCGACCAGCCGACTTCGAGCAGACCGGCGACGACGAGAAGAACCCAGGCCATGACGAGACACCTCCGCGAGACGGAACAGGAAAGGTGCGTCGTCTTTTCCGATGACCCGGTACGGCGCGTCTCGTCGGGGTGGCTCCAGCCTAGCAAAAAACGGGCAAAGGCCCTGGTGAGACCGGTCACCACCGGTCTCACCAGGGCCTTTGCCGCAAGCGTCCTACAGGTACAGCCCGGTCGAGTCCGAGCTCTGGAACCGGTCCGCCGCCACCGCGTGCAGGTCCCGCTCCCGCATCAGCACGTAGGCGATGCCCCGCACCTCCACCTCGGCCCGGTCCTCGGGGTCGTACAGCACCCGGTCGCCGATCTCGACGGTCCGGACGTTCTGCCCGACCGCGACCACCTCGGCCCAGGCCAGGCGGCGGCCGACCGCGGCGGTCGCCGGGATCAGGATCCCGCCGCCGGAGCGCCGCTCCCCCTCCGGGGAGTCGGTGCGGACCAGGACCCGGTCGTGGAGCATCCGGATGGGCAGCTTGTCGTGGGTGTTCTCGCTCACGGGAACGAACCTACCGGCCCGGCTCAGCCCTTGTGCTTCCGGGACGAGCTCAGCAGCAGCCCGACCACGGCGACGGCCACGAGGGCGGCCGGGACGACCCGCTCCAGGCGGGGCGCGCCCTCCTCGTCGGTGAAACGTGCCTTCACGTCGGAGACGACACGGTTCACGGCGACGAACGCCCGTCCGGCCGTCTCGTCCACGGTCGAGGCGACCCTGGCCTTGGCGTCCCCGATGATCGTCTTCGGGTGCATCCGAATGCCGATCTCGTCGAGCGTGACGGCGAGCTGCTCGCGCCGGCGGACGATGTCCGCCTCGATCTGCGCAGGGGTCCTGGCGTCCGACACCGCGCTGCCTCCGTAGTCGTATTCCGGTCGTTGGTGGACAGTCTGTCAGTTCCGCCGCCGGGAGGCTGTCCCCGACCCCCATTAGGCTCATCGCGTACGCGCACACCCCCCGAGGAGAGCGAGCCATGAGCGAGCGACTGCAGCCCGGCGACACCGCCCCCGCCTTCACCCTGCCGGACGCGGACGGCAACGAGGTCTCCCTCGCGGACCACAAGGGCCGCAAGGTCATCGTCTACTTCTACCCGGCCGCGCTCACCCCCGGCTGCACCAAGCAGGCCTGCGACTTCACCGACAACCTCGACGTCCTGGCCGCCGCCGGCTACGACGTCATCGGCGTCTCCCCCGACAAGCCGGAGAAGCTCGCGAAGTTCCGCGAGAAGGAGAACCTCAAGGTCACCCTGGTGGGCGACCCGTCCAAGGAGGTCCTGGAGTCCTACGGCGCCTTCGGCGAGAAGAAGCTCTACGGCAAGGTCGTCACGGGCGTCATCCGCTCCACGGTCGTCGTCGACGAGGAAGGCAAGGTCGAGCACGCCTTCTACAACGTCAAGGCCACGGGCCACGTAGCCAAGATCATCCGCGACCTGGGCATCTGACCCCGAGGCCGCCCCGACGGGCCCGCATCCCCTCACGACAGGGGTGCGGGCCCGTCCCCGTTCCGTGACATCGGCGCACCCTGCAGGCGGAGAGCGTGTGACCGCTACGATGGCCGTACTGGCGGCCGTGTCGTAACTGGCAGCCGAGCTGGGTTTAGGTCCCAGTGGGGTAACACCCGTGTGGGTTCGAATCCCACCGGCCGCACGTGCACGAAGGGTCGTCCGCATCGGGCGGCCCTTCGTTCCGGCAGCGGGCCTCAGCCCAGCAGCTCCCGCACCACCGGCGCCAGGGCGCGGAACGCCTGGCCCCGGTGGCTGATGGCGTTCTTCTCCGCCGGGGTCAGCTCCGCGCAGGTCACGGCGTGGCCGGCCGGCTGGAGGATGGGGTCGTAGCCGAAGCCGTTGGTGCCCACGGGGGCGTGGCGGAGGGTGCCTTCCAGGCGGCCTTCGACGACGCGTTCCGTGCCGTCGGGGAGGGCCAGGGCGGCGGCGCAGGCGAAGTGGGCTCCTCGGTGCTCCCCGGCGATGTCGGAGAGCTGGGCCAGGAGCAGGTCCAGGTTGGCCTTGTCGTCGCCGTGGGTGCCGGACCAGCGGGCGGAGAAGATGCCGGGGGCGCCGTTCAGGACGTCCACGCAGAGGCCGGAGTCGTCGGCGACCGCCGGGAGGCCCGTCGCCTGGGCCAGGGCGTGGGCCTTGAGGAGGGCGTTCTCCGCGAAGGTGACGCCCGTCTCCTTCACGTCGGGGATCTCGGGGTACGCGTCCGCGCCGACGAGTTCGAGGTCGAGGCCCGCGTCGGCGAGGATCGCGTGGAGTTCGGTGATCTTTCCCGCGTTGCGGGTGGCGAGGATCAGGCGCTGTCCGGTCATGCCCCCAGTATCTACGGGGTGCAGACCTTGCCGATCTCGGAGGCCGCGTCGGTGATCGGGGTGATGTCGGGGGTCGTGTCGCCCTCCTTGACCGCCGTGCGGACCGACTCGACGCCCTTGGTCAGGTCGTCGACCGCCTTGGAGAGGTCGGCGTTGTCCGTGGTGTTCTTGAGGTTGCCGAGCTCCGTGGAGATGGAGTTCAGGGACTCCTCGATCTGCGTGACGTCGCCGGAGGCGTTGGAGACGGCCTGCTGGAGGTTGCCGACCGAGGTGGCTATCGCGTCGGCGGTCTTCACGCAGTCCATCGCCTTGTCGAGGGCTCCGCAGCCCGTCAGGACGGTGGCGACTGCTGCCGCCGTGGCGACGGCGAGGGCTAGGGTGCGGCGGCGCTTCACTGTTCGGGTCCTCCCCGGGCTGCGTACATATCGACGGGGCGCACGGTACGGCCGAGCGCCCCTTGGAGTAAAGGACGCAGCTCGGGGGCGGGGAGTTCCTCAGAGGGTGGCGTCGAGCGCCTTGCGCTGGAGGTCGGCCAGGTCGGCGCAGCCTCCGGCGGCCAGGTCGAGGAGGGCGTTGAGTTCGGCGCGGTCGAAGGGCTCGGCCTCGGCGGTGCCCTGGACCTCGACGAAGCGGCCGTCGCCGGTGCAGACGACGTTCATGTCGGTGTCGGCGCGGACGTCCTCCTCGTAGCAGAGGTCGAGGAGCGGGACGCCGCCGACGATGCCGACGGAGACCGCGGAGACCGTGCCGGTGAGGGGCTTGCGGCCGGGCTTGACGAGCTTCTTGTTCTGCGCCCAGGCGACGGCGTCGGCGAGGGCGACGTACGCGCCGGTGATGGCGGCGGTGCGGGTGCCGCCGTCGGCCTGGAGGACGTCGCAGTCGAGGACGATGGTGTTCTCGCCGAGCGCCTTGTAGTCGATGACGGCGCGCAGCGAGCGGCCGATGAGGCGGGAGATCTCGTGGGTGCGGCCGCCGATCTTGCCGCGGACGGACTCGCGGTCGCCGCGGGTGTTGGTGGAGCGCGGGAGCATGGAGTACTCGCCGGTGACCCAGCCCTCGCCGCTGCCCTTGCGCCAGCGGGGGACGCCCTCGGTGACGGAGGCGGTGCAGAAGACCTTGGTGTCGCCGAAGGAGATGAGGACGGAGCCCTCGGCGTGCTTGCTCCAGCCGCGTTCGATGGTGACGGGGCGGAGCTGTTCGGGGGTACGGCCGTCGATGCGAGACATGGGACGAGCCTAGCCCCCTGGAGGGGAGGGGCCGACCGGTCCCGGGGTACGCACGAGGGCCCGTTCCCCTGCCGGAACGGGCCCTCGTCAGCTGGTGTCAGCTGCTCACATCATGTCTTCGATCTCGGCGGCGATCGGGTCCGCGTCGGTGCCGATGACGACCTGGATGGCGGTGCCCATCTTCACGACGCCGTGGGCGCCGGCGGCCTTGAGGGCGGCGTCGTCGACGAGGCTGGCGTCGGCGACCTCGGTGCGCAGGCGGGTGATGCAGCCCTCGACCTCTTCGATGTTGTCGATGCCGCCGAGCCCGGCGACGATCTTCTCAGCCTTGCTGGCCATGTGTTTCTCCCTGTCCGTCTCTGTTCGCGGGACACGCGAATCTCGGCGCACCGACGGTCCGCTTTGTCACGGTAACCCACGGTTGGCCCAACTTCGCGAGCGAGTGCCGCCGTTCTGCCGAATGATGACGATCACCGGCGGCCTGTCCTCAGCGGGCTCCCGGAGCCTATCGCAAGTGGTCTACACCAGTGTGCAACGAGACGCGGCCCCGGGTTGTTCCGGGACAGGGAGGTCGCCGATGAGTACCGACAGCGCAGCAGCCGGCTCCAGGAAGGTCTCGTGGGGAGGCTTCTTCCAGGGGCTGCAGAAGATGGGCCGCAGCCTGCAGCTGCCCATCGCCGTGCTCCCCGCCGCGGGCATCATCAACCGGCTGGGCCAGCCGGACGTCTTCGGCGCGGACGGCCTCGGCTGGGACAACGTCGCCAAGGTGATGGCCGGCGCGGGCGGCGCGCTGCTCGACGGCAGTCTCGGCCTGCCGCTGCTGTTCTGCATCGGTGTCGCGATCGGCATGGCGAAGAAGTCGGACGGTTCGACCGCCCTCGCCGCGGTGGTCGGCTTCCTCGTCTACTACACGGTGCTGCGCCAGTTCCCGAAGGACTGCCCGACGGGGACGACGGACATCGGCGGCGGCTGCCTCGGCGCGGACGACTCCTTCGCGGGGTACACGTACCAGAACCCGGGTGTCTTCGGCGGCATCATCATGGGCCTGCTGACCGCCTATCTGTGGCAGCGGTACCACCGCACCAAGCTGGTCGACTGGCTGGGCTTCTTCAACGGCCGCCGGCTCGTCCCGATCATCATGTCCTTCGTCGGCATCCTCTTCGCCGCGCTCTGCCTGTGGATCTGGCCGCCGATCGGCGACGCGCTGGAGAGCTTCAGCGACTGGCTGGTCGGGCTCGGTTCCTGGGGTTCGGGCATCTTCGGCGTGGCGAACCGCGCGCTGCTGGTGATCGGCCTGCACCAGTTCCTGAACGTGCCCATCTGGTTCCAGTTCGGCTCGTACACGAAGCCGGACGGCACGGTGGTCCACGGTGACATCAGCATGTTCCTGGCGGGCGACCCGGAGGCGGGCCAGTTCCTGACGGGCTTCTTCCCGATCATGATGTTCGCGCTGCCCGCGGCGGCCCTGGCGATCACCCACTGCGCGCGCCCGAACCGCCGCAAGGAGGTGGGCGGTCTGATGCTGTCGGTGGCGCTGACCTCGTTCGTCACGGGCATCACGGAGCCGCTGGAGTACTCGTTCCTCTTCATCGCGCCGGTGCTGTACGGCATCCACGCGGTGCTGACGGGCGTGTCGATGGGCGTGACGTGGGCGCTGGGCGTGAAGGACGGCTTCAGCTTCTCGGCGGGTCTCATCGACTACGTCATCAACTGGAACCTGGCGACGAAGCCGTGGCTGATCATCCCGATCGGCCTGGGCTTCGCGGTGGTGTACTACGCGATCTTCCGGTTCGCGATCACCAAGTTCAACCTCCCCACCCCGGGCCGCGAGCCCGAGGAGCTCCAGGAGGAGCTGGAGCGGGACAACGTGAAGTAGACCGATCGGACCCGTCCGTTCCGGGCCCTTCGGGGCCTTCGCGGACGGCCGGCAGGGCCCCTGGACCTCCTGGTCCGGGGGCCTTTTGTCACGCCTTCATCACTATGGCCCCGCACCGAAAATTCGCAGGTTCCTTATCTAAGTCTCACGTGCTAAAACTGGTCTACACCACTCATTGGTGTAGACCACGCGGTCCAGACCACCGCGTTCCACGAGACGCCGCCGTCCCCCCGTATCACTGTCCTCTGGCGGCGCCTTGCCTACTGGAGGAAGTTGATGAGTACGGCCACCGCCCAGGCCGCCGCTCCCGCGAAGAAGCGCGGATCCGGCCTGTTCCAGGGCCTGCAGAAGGTCGGTCGCAGCCTGCAGCTGCCGATCGCCGTGCTGCCGGCCGCGGGTATTCTGCTCCGTCTCGGCCAGCCCGACGTCTTCGGCAAGGACGGCCTCGGCTGGGACAAGGTCGCGTCCGTCTTCGCCACCGCCGGCGGAGCGGTCTTCGACAACCTGCCCCTGCTCTTCTGCATCGGCGTCGCCATCGGCTTCGCCAAGAAGGCGGACGGCTCCACCGCCCTCGCCGCCCTGGTCGGCTTCCTGGTCTACAGCAACGTGCTGAAGGCCTTCCCCGTCACCGAGGCCGTGGTCAACACCACCGCCAACAAGGGTGTCGACGTCGCCGCGACCTACAACAACCCCGGCGTCCTCGGCGGCATCCTCATGGGTCTGCTCTCCGCGGTCCTGTGGCAGAAGTTCCACCGCACGAAGCTGGTCGACTGGCTCGGCTTCTTCAACGGCCGCCGTCTCGTCCCGATCATCATGGCCTTCGTCGGCACCGCCGTCGGCGTCGTCTTCGGCCTGGTCTGGGAGCCGATCGGCAACGGCATCTCCAACTTCGGCGAGTGGATGACCGGCCTGGGCGCCGGTGGCGCCGGCCTCTTCGGCCTCATCAACCGCGCGCTGATCCCGGTCGGCATGCACCAGTTCGTGAACACCGTCTCCTGGTTCCAGATCGGTGACTTCACCAACGCCGCCGGCGAGATCGTCCACGGTGACCTCAACCGCTTCTTCGCCGGTGACCCGAGCGCCGGAATCTTCATGTCGGGCTTCTTCCCGATCATGATGTTCGGCCTCCCGGCCGCCGCGATCGCCATCGCGCACGCCGCCCGCCCGGAGCGCCGCAAGGCCGTCATGGGCATGATGCTCTCGCTCGCGCTGACCTCCTTCGTCACCGGTATCACCGAGCCGATCGAGTTCACCTTCATGTTCATCGCGCCGGTCCTGTACGCGATCCACGCGGTCCTCACCGCGATCTCGATGGCCGTCACCTGGGCGTTCGGCGTCCACGCCGGCTTCACGTTCTCCGCGGGCGGCATCGACTACCTGCTGAACTGGAACCTCGCGACCAAGCCGTGGATGATCATCCCGATCGGCCTCGTCTTCGCGGCGATCTACTACGTGCTCTTCCGCTTCGCCATCACCAAGTTCAACCTCCCCACCCCGGGCCGCGAGCCCGAGGAGGAGCTCGAGGACCTCACCAAGGCGTGAGCCCCTCCCCCGTACGACGGAAGGGCCCCGGAACCGGTTGGTTCCGGGGCCCTTCCCGTGCGTTCAGACCTCGTAGACCGCGCCCGCCTTCGCCAGCTCCGCCGGGCCCCCGTACACCTCGCGGGCGTCGGCGAGGTTGCGCTCGCCGTCCGTCCACGGCGGGATGTGGGTGAGGACGAGGCGGCCGACCCGGGCCCGTTCCGCCTGGGCGCCGGCCTCGCGGCCGTTGAGGTGGAGCTCCGGGATGTCCTCCTTGCCGTGGGTGAAGGAGGCCTCGCAGAGGAAGAGGTCCACGCCGTCGGCGAGCGCGTGCAGGGCGTCGCAGACGCCGGTGTCGCCGGAGTACGCGAGGGCGCGGCCGCCGTGCTCGACGCGGATGCCGTACGCCTCCACCGGGTGGCACACCTTCGCGGTGCGGATCGTGAAGGGGCCCAGCTCGAAGCTGCCGGTGCTCAGGGTGCGGAAGTCGAAGACCTCGCTCATCGCCGTCGGCGAGGGGGTGTCGGCGTACGCCGTGGTCAGGCGCTGTTCGGCGCCCTCGGGGGCGTACACCGGGAGGGCGTCGCAGCGGCCGCCCTCGTGGCGGTAGTAGCGGGCGACGAAGTAGCCGCACATGTCGATGCAGTGGTCCGCGTGGAGATGGCTGAGGAAGATCGCGTCCAGGTCGTACAGGCCGATGTGGCGCTGCAGCTCGCCGAGGGCGCCGTTGCCCATGTCGAGGAGCAGCCGGAAGCCGTCGGCCTCGACGAGGTAGCTCGAACAGGCCGATTCCGCGGACGGGAACGACCCGGAGCAGCCGACGACGGTGAGCTTCATAGGGGCGTGAACCTCCGTGGACGGGTGCGGTCAGGCACGCAGAAGAGGGGAGGGGAGGCCGTGCGGTCAGACGAGCGTAAGGCGCACGGGGGCCCGTCGCTCCTTCGTGGCGTCCCGTTGTGGGGCAACTCACGGGCTCTGTCACCGGTTCGGATGGACGGCGGGGCGCGGCGGCGCGGCCCGGTCGGCGCCGGTAACGTCATGGGGTATGGACACGTCGTGGTGGCCCGCGCTGGTCGCGGTCGTGGTGATCGCGCTGGTGGTGGCGGTCGCGGGTGGCAGGACGCGGAACTCCGTGCGGACCCGGCCGCCGGGGCGCCCTTCGGGGAGGACCCGGCCGCCCGCGCGGGGGCCCGGCGTGCGGGAGCCGCGGGCGCGGGAGATCTGGTGGGCCGAGGTGCCCTTCGAGGACGGGCCGGGGTCGAAGGACCGGCCGTGTCTCGTGCTGTCCGTACGCGGGGACCGTGCGCTCGTCGCGAAGATCACCAGCAAGTACCACGACGAGCGGCCCGGGGTCATCGCCCTGCCGCCGGGGGCGGTCGGGGACGCGCGGGGGCGGGCCAGTTTCCTGGAGACGGACGAGCTGCGGGACGTACCGCTCGGGGAGTTCCGGCGGCGGGTGGGCGAGGCGGACCCGGTCGTGTGGGACCAGGTCCGCCACCTCGCGCGTTAGCGGTGCGCGGGGCCTTCGGGCGCGGGCGGCCTGCGCCCGGGCGCGGCCCGGCGCGCCGTCCGGTGTGCCCGCGACGGGGCTACGCCCAGAGCTGGCCCTGGACCGTGGCGATGGCTTCCTCGGTGGTCTTCGCCGTGTAGAGGCCCGTCGAGAGGTACTTCCAGCCGCCGTCGGCGACGACGAACGCGATGTCGGCGCTCTCGCCGGCCTTGACGGCCTTGTTGCCCACGCCGATCGCGGCGTGGAGGGCCGCGCCGGTGGAGACGCCCGCGAAGATGCCCTCCTGCTGGAGGAGTTCGCGGGTGCGGGTGACGGCGTCGGCGGAGCCGACGGAGAAGCGGGTGGTGAGGACGGAGGCGTCGTACAGCTCGGGGACGAAGCCCTCGTCGAGGTTGCGGAGGCCGTAGACGAGGTCGTCGTAGCGGGGCTCCGCGGCGACGATCTTGACGTCGGGCTTGTGCTCGCGCAGGTAGCGGCCGACGCCCATGAGGGTGCCGGTCGTGCCCAGGCCCGCCACGAAGTGGGTGATGGACGGGAGGTCCGCGAGGATCTCCGGGCCCGTGGTGGCGTAGTGGGCGCCCGCGTTGTGCGGGTTGCCGTACTGGTAGAGCATCACCCAGGTCGGGTTCTCCGCGGCGAGCTCCTTGGCGACGCGCACCGCAGTGTTGGAGCCGCCCGCCGCGGGGGACGAGACGATCTCCGCGCCCCACATGGCGAGCAGCTGCCGACGCTCCTCGCTGGTGTTCTCGGGCATGACGCAGACGATGCGGTAGCCCTTGAGCCGGGCGGCCATGGCCAGCGAGATGCCGGTGTTGCCGCTGGTCGGCTCCAGGATGGTGCAGCCGGGGGTGAGCCGGCCGTCCTTCTCCGCCTGCTCGATCATGTGGAGCGCGGGGCGGTCCTTGACCGAGCCGGTCGGGTTGCGGTCCTCCAGCTTCGCCCAGATGCGGACGGAGTCCGAGGGCGAGAGCCGGGGGAGGCGGACGAGCGGCGTGTTGCCGACCGCCGCCAGCGGGGAGTCGTAGCGCATCGGATCAGACCATGCCGCCGGCGACCGCCGGCAGGATCGTGACGCTGTCGCCGTCGGTCAGCTTGGTCTCGATGCCGTCCAGGAAGCGGACGTCCTCGTCGTTCAGGTAGACGTTGACGAAGCGGCGGAGCTTGCCGGCGTCCACGATGCGGGCCTCGATGCCGGTGTGGCGGGTCTCCAGGTCGGCGAAGAGCTCGGCGAGGGTCGCCCCGCTGCCCTCGACGGCCTTCTCGCCGTCGGTGTAGGTGCGGAGGATGGTCGGGATGCGGACCTCGATGGCCATGGGCGTGGGCTCCTGTCGGAAGGACTCGTACGTGACGTGGTGGGCGCGCTGCTGGGGCCCCCGCGCGGAGGGGGGTCGTACGGTGAGGTGCGCTCGGCCGGTCGGTCAGAGCGCGGCGCGGGACGTACAGATCGCGCCGGCGACACGGCACAGGTCGACGTGCAGGCGCGCCACGAGCAGCGGGGTGCCCGGAGTCTCTTCGCTCACGTCGTGGGAAACCATGGGTTCATCGTATCGATTCCCGGTCCGGGTTCCGGAATGTGATCTCAGATGGTGGATGATTTCCGACCGCCTGTCGGACTGAACCGGCGCAGGAGCGGCGCGGGAGCCGCGTGGAGGCCCCGCGTCGGGCCTACTCGTACGCCTCCACGACCTTGACCTCCTCCTCCGTCACGACGCCGTCGACGATCGTGTACGAGCGGAACTGGAAGGGGCCGGCGGCGTCGGTGTCGGCCGTGGAGACCAGGACGTAGTGGGCGCCGGGCTCGTTGGCGTAGGTGATGTCGGTGCGGGACGGGTACGCCTCGGTCGCGGTGTGCGAGTGGTAGATGATCACGGGCTCCTCGTCCCGGTCGTCCATCTCGCGGTAGAGCTTGAGGAGGTCGGCGGAGTCGAACTCGTAGAAGGTGGGCGAGCGGGCCGCGTTGAGCATCGGGATGAACCGCTCGGGGCGGCCGGAGCCGACCGGGCCCGCGACCACGCCGCAGGCCTCGTCGGGGTGGTCCGCCCGGGCGTGTTCCACAATCCGGTCGTACAGGTCTCGGGTGAGGGTCAGCATGCCGACAGGATAAGCAGACGGGCCGCCCCGTACCGAGGAGTGGTACGGAGCGGCCCGGATGCCGGGACGGCGCTGGTCAGGAACGCTTGGCGAAGGCGGCGCCCTCGGGGTTGCGGGCCTTGAGCACCAGGTAGGACACGGCGAGCAGCAGGCCCCAGACGGGGGCGCCGTAGAGGGCGACGCGGTTGCCGGCGTCCATGCCCATGGTGACGACGACCAGGCCGATGAAGGCGAGGGCGAAGACGCTGGCCCAGATGCCGCCGGGGGCCTTGAAGGAGGACTGGGGCAGTTCGCCGCGGTCGGCCTTGAGGCGGTAGCGGATCTGGCAGACCAGGATCATGATCCAGGCCCACATGCCGGAGATGGTGGCGAAGGAGACGACGTAGTTGAACGCCTCGCCGGGCCACTGGTAGTTGATCCAGACGCCGACCATCATCAGCGCGGCGGAGAAGGTGGTGCCGACGAGCGGGGTGCCGCTCTCGGTGAGCCGGGTGAAGACCTTCGGGCCCTGGCCGTTGAGCGCGAGGTCGCGCAGCATGCGGCCGGTGGAGTACATGCCCGAGTTGCAGGAGGACAGGGCCGCGGTCAGGACGACGAAGTTGACGATCGCGGCGCCGACGCCGAGGCCCATCTTCTCGAAGGCGGCGACGAACGGCGAGACGCCCGGCTGGAACTCGGTCCACGGCACGACCGACAGGATCATGATCAGCGCGCCGACGTAGAAGACGGCGATGCGCCACGGCACGGTGTTGATGGCCTTGGGCAGGACGGTCTTCGGGTCCTTCGACTCGCCGGCGGTGACGCCGACCAGCTCGACCGCGAGGAAGGCGAACATGACCATCTGGAGGGTCATGAGGGTGGAGCCGATGCCGTTCTCCCCGGCGAAGAAGCCGCCGAGGTCCCACAGGTGGGTGATCGAGGCGGTGTCACCGGCGTCGGAGAAGCCGAGGGTGAGGATGCCGGCGCAGATCAGGATCATGCCGACGATGGCGGTGACCTTGACCATGGAGAACCAGAACTCCAGCTCGCCGAAGAGCTTCACGGAGATCAGGTTGGCGCCGTACAGGATGATCGTGAAGACCAGGGCGGACAGCCACTGCGGGATGTCCCACCAATAGGTCATGTAGGTGGCCGCCGCGGTGACTTCGGTGATGCCGGTGACGACCCAGAAGAGCCAGTACGTCCAGCCGGTCACGAAGCCCGCGAAGGGGCCGATGAACTCGCGCGCGTACTCCGAGAAGGAACCGGAGACGGGGCGGTACATGAGGAGCTCGCCGAGCGCCCGCATGATGAAGAAGATGACGAGGCCCGCGAGGGCGTACGCGAGGATCAGGCTGGGTCCCGCCTTGGAGATGCCCTTGCCCGCTCCGAGGAAGAGGCCGGTGCCGATGGCGCCGCCGATCGCGATCATCTGGATCTGGCGGGCGCCGAGTGCCCGGTGGTAACCCTCGCCGGAGGCGGAGTCCGCGGCCTCACTGCCGTCGTGCTGCTTGTCGACCCGCACTGAGGTCATGGTGGTGCGCCTTTCTCCATGCTGATCCGCGCGACTGAGTCTGCTGCGGATCAGGTCCTGATCCCCCCGGATGTGGATGGAGTGCCACCGGCGGTCAGCCGGCCGAAGCGCCCTCGGGAACAGGGGTGGCGTCCCCGAGCGGTCGTGAAGATTTATCACGGGGTGGGGGGTGATCGACGGAGATAGATGTGGCGCACGCCACTAAAAAATACGGACAAAAGGAATTCAAGAGGACGAGATGTCCGCCCAGATAACGAGTTCGTTATCCGGATTTGAGCGTCCGCTGAGCGAACACCTCGTGACGCCCGCCCGTCAGGACATCAGCGTCTCGACCAATGACTCCTGAAGGGCTCCCAGCCAGAGGTACGCCATCACCATCGGCTTGCGCGGATCGCTGTCCGGCAGCCGGTAGAGCCGCTCGCTCTCCTCGTCCTCGGTGATGTCGAGGCGGGTGGCGATGGTGAGCCGCAGGTCGTTGAGGGTGCCGAGCCAGGCGCGGGACTCGTCCGGGGTCAGCTTCAGGACCGCCGACTCCTCCTGGCCCTCGCTCGCCATCCCGTCCAGGGCGCGCACCACGGCGAGGGCGTCCTCGCGCTTGCGGGCCCGCAGGTCGTTCTCGGTGTAGCGGCGGAAGTCGGCCGCGGCCGCCCGCAGCTCCTCGGTGTCGTCCCCGTACGCGTCGGGGAAGAGCCGGCGCAGGGCGGGGTCGGAGGGCGGCTCGGTGGGGCCCTCGGCGAAGAGGGCGGCCAACGGGTCGGCGTCCGCGCCGGGCTCGTCGCCCGGGCCGATCAGCTCCAGGAGCTGGACGGTGAGGGAGCGCAGGATGGAGACCTCGACCTCGTCGAGCGCGACGGCCGCTCCGCCGCCGGGCACGGCCTCGAAGTGGCCGGCCATCAGCCGCGGTCCTGGGAGAGCGTGGCCCACAGTCCGTAGCCGTGCATCGCCTGCACGTCCCGTTCCATCTCCTCGCGGGTGCCGCTGGAGACCACCGCGCGGCCCTTGTTGTGCACGTCGAGCATCAGTTTGTGCGCCTTGTCCTTGGAGTAGCCGAAGTACGCCTGGAAGACGTAACTGACATAGCTCATCAGGTTCACCGGGTCGTTGTGCACGAGGGTGACCCAGGGGACGTCGGGCTCGACGACCGCGGAGACCTCCTCGGCCGACTCGGTCCGTTCGATCTCGATAGGCGCGATGCTCACTTACCCCATGCTGCCACCCGGGACCCCCTGTCGCACAAACGGGGGGCCGTCGAGGGCACCTCACGCAGGACTATTCGTCAAACTGACGATTTCTGCGCTAGCATCATCCCCATGAACGCTGCGGACCTTGGGCTCCCGGTGGACGTGCCGTCGACCGCGCTCTTCACCGACCAGTACGAGCTGACCATGCTCCAGGCGGCCCTCAGGGCCGGCACCGCCGACCGGCACTCCGTCTTCGAGGTGTTCACCCGGCGGCTGCCCGAGGGGCGGCGGTACGGCGTCCTCGCGGGCGTCGGCCGGGTCCTGGACGCCGTCGAGAACTTCCGCTTCGACCCGGCCGTCCTGGGCTTCCTGCGGGAGCGGGGAATCGTCGACGAGCCGACCCTGAAGTGGCTCGCCGGATACCGCTTCTCCGGGGACATCTGGGGCTACCCCGAGGGTGAGGTGTACTTCCCCGGCTCCCCCGTCCTGCGCGTCGAGGGCTCCTTCGCCGAGTGCGTGCTCCTGGAGACGGTCGTCCTCTCGATCCTCAACCACGACTCGGCCATCGCCGCGGCCGCCTCCCGCATGTCGGCCGCCGCCGGCGGACGGCGGCTCATCGAGATGGGCGCCCGCCGCACCCACGAGCTGGCCGCCGTCGCCGCCTCCCGCGCCGCCTACGTCGGCGGCTTCGAGGCCACCTCCGACCTCGCCGCCGGCTTCCGCTACAACATCCCGACCGTCGGCACCTCCGCGCACGCCTTCACCCTGCTGCACGACACCGAGCGGGACGCCTTCCGGGCCCAGGTCGACAGCCTGGGCCGGGGCACCACCCTCCTCGTCGACACCTACGACGTCGCCGAGGCGGTCCGCACCGCCGTCGAGATCGCCGGCCCCGAGCTCGGAGCCGTCCGCATCGACTCCGGCGACCTGCTGCTCGTCGCCCACCGGGTGCGGGCGCAGCTGGACGAGCTGGGCGCCCGGGACACCAAGATCGTGGTCACCTCCGACCTCGACGAGTACGCCATCGCCTCGCTGGCCGCCGCGCCGGTGGACGCGTACGGCGTCGGCACCCAGCTGGTCACCGGCAGCGGCCACCCGACCTGCTCGATGGTCTACAAGCTGGTCGCCCGCGCCTCCTCCGACGACCGCAGGGCACCCCTCGTGCCGGTCGCCAAGAAGTCCCTGGGCGGCAAGGCGTCCATCGGCGGCCGCAAGTGGGCCGCGCGCCGCAAGGACGCCCACGGGGTCGCCGAGGCCGAGGTCGTCGGCACCGGGCCGGTCCCCGACGCGCTCGCCGCCGACCAGCTCCTGGTCGAGCTGGTCAAGGGCGGCGAGGTGGTGGCCAGGGAGCCGCTGGAGACGGCCCGGGCCCGGCACATCGCGGCCCGCGCCGGGCTGCCGATGTCGGCCATCCAGCTGTCGCGCGGCGAGCCGGTGCTGCCGACCGAGTACGCGTAGCCTCCGCCGACCGCGTGCGGCAGGCGAGCCGGACGCGTACATCTGGAGATACGTCCAGAGCCCGGGGCTTCCCCTCCCGGACCGGAGGGGAAGTCTCTAGGCTCGGCCTCACCCCACCGCCCCGACCACCCGAGGACACCCGCCATGCACCGCGCATTGATCGTCGTGGACGTACAGAACGACTTCTGCGAGGGCGGCAGCCTCGCGGTGACGGGCGGCGCGGACGTCGCCGCCGCCATCACCGAGCTGGTGGGCGAGGCGGCGGGCAGCGTCTACCGGCACGTCGTCGCCACCCGCGACCACCACATCGACCCGGGCGCGCACTTCGCCCCGGCCGGCGAGGCGCCCGACTACGTCACCTCCTGGCCGCGGCACTGCGTGGCCGGCACGGAGGGCGTCGGCTTCCACCCGAACTTCGCCCCTGCGGTCGCCGGCGGCGCGGTGCAGGCCGTCTTCGACAAGGGCGCCTACGAGGCCGCGTACAGCGGCTTCGAGGGGCGGGACGAGAACGGCGGGACGCTGGCCGGGTGGCTGCGCGAGCGGGAGGTGACCGAGGTCGACGTGGTCGGCATCGCCACCGACCACTGCGTGCGGGCCACCGCCCTGGACGCGGCCCGCGAGGGCTTCCACACCCGGGTCCTGCTCGACCTCACGGCGGGCGTCGCCCGCGAGACCACCGACCGGGCGCTCACCGAGCTGCGCGAGGCGGGCGTCGAGCTCACCGGCGAGCCGGTCGTCGCCTGACCCCGGTCGGCGCGTCCCGAGGGCCCCGGCTCAGGCCGCCGGGGCCTTCGGCAGTGCCCTGGCCGGGTGCCACAGCTCCTGGGCGGCGCCCGGCGTGGACCTCCACAGCAGGCCGTCCGGGTGGTGGAGGACGGCGGTGATCTCGTCCCCGGTGGGCGGCTCGGCGTTCCCCCGCAGATAAACCGACCGCAGGCCCAGGTTTCGCAGCCTGGTCAGGGCGCGGGCGCGGTTCGCGGCGTGGACGAGGAAGCGCACCGTGGCGCCGTCGCCGGCCGGACTGGGCAGTCCTATCGCCACCACCACACTGCCTCCCGGCAACTTGCAGAACCCGCCACCGGGCATGCGGAACCACTCCCCCGTGAGCCGACTGTCAATAAGGAGTCCATGAGAACTCGGTCAGCTGCACCTAAACACGATCGGCCGTCGCCCGCTAGGGGGCGACGGCCGATCACGCTTTGACCTGCTGTTTTACCGGATCGCTAGTCGATCAACGAGTCGACGGGCCCACCTGGACCGTGACCGTCTGGCCGTTCTTCGGCTCCTTGACGACCTGGATCTTGGTGTTGGTGTCAGTGACCTTGACGCCGGCGCGCTCGGTCTCCTGGAACCAGTAGGTGCCCTTGCGGTCGTCGAAGACCGGGTTGCCCGGCTGCGAGCGGATCCAGGTCGGGACGTCCTTCAGGTGCAGCTGGAAAGCGTCCGTCCGGTACGTTCCGAAGGTGGAGTCGTACGCCTGGACACGGTTGCGCATCAGGCTGCCGTCGCCGTACTTCAGCGGGGTCGGGTGGGCGTCGATCGGGAGGATCAGGCCCTGGCCCGGGTGCTGGGAGGTGTTGTTGTCCTTCTGGGACAGGTCCCACTTCCAGATGAGCAGACCGTTCTGGTACGGGTAGTGCTCGACCCAGCTCGCCTTGTCGCCGGTGAAGCCGAAGTTGTACGGGCCGACCTTGAGGGTGGCGTCGTACGAGACGTACTGGCGGTTCTCGGCGATGTAGTACTGCTCGTACTCGTTGGTGAAGCCCTTGCCCATCCGCGTGAAGCCCTTGGCCGTCCAGCCGTTGTCACCGTTCTCGGCGTCGTCCGAGAAGACGGTGGCGCCGTCGGCGGTCAGCGAGATGGAGTCGGCCGCGAAGCCCTTGAGCGCGAGGCCGCCGTCCGTCTGGTAGCGGAAGCGGAGGTCGAACTTCTTGCCCGCGTAGGCCGAGAGGTCGAACGAGAGCGACTTGTAGGCGCCGGAGACGCTGGAGAGCGCCGGGGTGCCGGCCGCGTCGCGGTCGATCGGCTTGCCGTCGGCCGTGCCGTCCAGCGCGGTCCAGTTGGCGCCGCCGTCCGTCGACACCTCGGTGTAGAGGTAGTCGTACTCGGCCTCGATGTCGTACCAGCCCTTGAGGTTCAGGGTGGCGGACGACTTGCCGGTGAGGTCGACCGGGCGGGTCAGGGTGTTCTTGAGGTCGTCGCCCATGCCGCTCCACCACTGCGTGGCGCCCTCGGCGGGCTCCACGATGTCGGTGGTGACGGCCTTCTTCGGCAGCTCGACGAGGAGCGCCTGCGGGTTCTTGGTGTTGTACTCCGCCACGCCCAGCTTGTGGGTGGACTTCTCGGCGCGCTGCTCGTCGCTCACCTTGGTGTAGTTGAGCCAGCCGAGCTGGAGCTTGTCCCAGGCGTTCATGTCGCCGGGCATGTCGCCGATGGACTCCTTGCCCAGGCCGAGCCAGGAGCCGGAGGACATCAGGGACCAGTAGCCGGTCGAGTTCTCGCCGCCCGCGGTGTCGTACAGGTCCGGCAGGCCGAGGTCGTGGCCGTACTCGTGGGCGAAGACGCCGAGGCCGCCGTTCTCGGGCTGCATCGTGTAGTCGCCGACCCAGATGCCGGTGTCGCCGATCGGGGTGCCGCCGGCCTTGTTGTTCTCCGGGCCGGCCTTGCCCGCGCTGGTGCCGTAGGCGTACCAGCGGTGCGCCCACAGGGCGTCGGTCTCCTGGACGCCGCCGCCGGCCGACTCGTCCTCGCCCGCGTGGACGATCTGGAAGTGGTCGATGTAGCCGTCGGACTCGTTGAAGTTGCCGTCGGCGTCGAAGTCGTAGCGGTCCCACTGGTCGTAGGACGCCAGGTCGGCCTTGATCTGGGCGTCGGTCTTGCCCTTGGCCTTCTGGTCGGCGACCCAGGCGTTGACGCCGTCGCGGACGGTGTCCCACACGTTGGCGCAGTTGGTCTGGCCGCAGTAGTTGGAGCCGTAGCGGGCCTCGTTGTACGGGACCTTGACCCAGTCGGAGACCGCGCCGTCGACCGAGTAGCGGCCGGACGAGGTGCGCTCGTAGTAGGTCTTCAGGGAGTGCTTCTGCTGACCGGTCTTCTTGTCCTTGCCGGTGCCGAAGTACAGGTCCTCGAAGTGCTTCTGGTTGTAGTCCGCCTGCCAGGCCGTCGAGTTGTCCTTCTTGCGGTCCGGCTGGGCTATCTGGTTGTGCAGCGGGCCGGGCTTGCCGCCGTACTTCGGCTTCAGCTCGTCCGTGTCGTCGTCCTTGCGGTCGACGAGGGTGGTGGTGTCGACCTGGTCGCCGAACTCGACGAGGATCGTGAAGATCTTGTCGGTCTTCTCGCGGCCCAGCTCGACGTACTTCTTGGCGTCGAGCTTCACGACCTGCGAACCGCCGCGGCGCTCGATCTTGGCCTCGCCGCTGAGCACCTGCTCCAGGGCGGCCTTGCGCTGCGCCGCCTGCTGCTTGCTGAACGGGCCGTCGAGGTCGTGGTCGACCGTGGTCTTGTCCTGGCCGTGGTCGTGGCCCGGAGCCGGGTCGTGGCGGACGTCCGCCGCCGCGATCCTGCCGTCCTCGTTCGCCCACGCGGTGGTGAAGGTCGAGGCGGTGGCGGCCGTGGCCGCGAGCGCCACGACGACCGCGGACGCCCGAATCGCCCGTCGTCTGTTGGTCACTTGGTGTCGTTCCTCCCCGGCGCCCACGCCCTCGGACCAGGAAGGTGGGGTGTCCGTCCGGGCGGGGTCGCGCGTCACAAGTGACGACATTCGACCGGAGAGAACGCAGAAAAGACAGATCTTGACTTGCACACACCAAGTGCACTATGCGGGTGTCGAAATCCGATATGCGGACGGTCAGGAAGGGTAAAGAAAACGGAAGTTCGGGTGCCGGACCACCTCGGGACCGCCTCGGGACGGTCTCCGGGGCCGACTCCGGGTCCGACTCCGGGTCCGACTCCGGGTCCGCCTCCGAGTCCGGCTCCCGGGCCCTCTCCGGGCCGGTCGTGCCTCCCGTGCGCCCCCCGTGCTCCGGCACCGTGGGTCAGGTCACGCTTACCCGCCGTCCCGGGCGGGCATCGAGCGTCGTAGAGTCGACCGGGAGTCCGGAGGGGCGGTATCCGTCATGCAGCGTCCGAACGCAGCGCAGTACGCCTACGGTTCGGCCGTCGTGGTCCTCGCGACCGCCGCGCTCCTGCTGCTGACCGGCGCGACCGGTCCGCCGGCCGTCGCCGCGGTCTGTCTCGCCGGACTGGTGCTCGGCGTGCTCGTGGCGGTGACGATGCCCTCGGCGGCGCGGCCCGTCAAGACCCCCGACGGCCCGGCGCCCGCCGCCGGGAACGACGCGGTCCGGGTACCGGCCGCGCAGGTGGGCGCGGGAGCCGATACCCGGACCGGTCGGTGAGCCCGTCCGTTCCGCCGGACGCTACTGCGGCACGGTGACGACCACCGTCTTCGCCGCCTTGTCGTGCAGGCCCTGCTTGTAGGGCTTGTCGACCAGGATGAGGACCAGGATGAGCAGCGGCCACAGGCAGGCGCAGCAGACCAGCGCCGGCAGCCAGAGGACGACGGCCCGCAGCAGCGACTGGCTCATCAGGGGCGTGGTGCCGTCGTTGAGCATGGCGACGCGCAGCTTCATCAGCCGCTTGCCGAGGGTCTGCCCGTTCTTCGCCGTGAGCACGGTGTCGTACGCGACGTACGCGACGATCGTCAGGAGCTGGAAGACCAGTTGCCCGCCGCCGGTCCAGGTGGCCTGGAAGTCGTCGCCGTCGACGGTCGCCCGGTCGTAGACGTCGAACGGGATGCCGATGATCGCGAGCGGCACCGCGATGATCACCCAGTCGACGAGCCGTGCCAGGACCCGGCGCCCGGTCTCGGCGAGCGGCGGCATCCCGGAGAGCGGGTCGGTGCCGCCGTACCCCCCGCCGTAGCCGCCGTACGGGGGCGGTGGCGGGTACGGCGAGTCGTACGGGCTCCCGGGCGGCGGAGGCCCGGGCGGCGGGCCCTGGGGCGGCTCCCTGGGCGGCTCCTGGGGCCGCTTGGCGAAGGGGTCGTCGTCGGGGGGCGGTCCGGGCGGCGGCTGGTCGGTGCTCATGGGGGCATCGCATCCCGGCGGCCCGGGGGCCGCAACGGATGGACCCCCGTTCGGGGGACCGTCGCCCGCCCCCGGTCAGGCCTTCGCGACGAAGGTGCCGGCCGCCTTGTCGTGCCAGCACTGGCGCCACGGACGGTCGAAGACGCACCAGACCACGTTGAGGACGCCGATCACCAGCAGGCCCAGGAAGGTGTACAGGAACCAGCGGCGCAGGGACCGCCCGAAGGACGGCGGCTCGTGCGCCTCGATGTCCCTGACCTGGACGCCGCACAGCTTCTTGCCGAGCGTGCGGCCCCACTTGGCGGTGGGCAGCGCCTCGTACAGCACGCCGAGGACGAGGAACAGGCCGAGCGCGATGCCGAACTGGACGGAGGTGGTGCCGTCGACCAGCCACACCTGCACGGTGACGCCGGAGCGCTCGGCCGCGTCGATCTTGGCCTGGATGTGGTCCAGGGCGGAGGTGACGAAGGGGAAGGCGGCGCCGGCCGCCATCGCGCCGAGCAGGACGGTGTCGATCACCCGGGCGAACAGCCGGCGCCCGAGCCCGGCCGGCGGCGCGGACGACTGCTCGCGGACGGCCGCGAGGAAGGGGTCCTCGACCGGCGGCTTCCACGGGACCACGGGCTGCTGGGCCTGCTGGGCCTGCTGGGGCTGTTGCGCCTGAGGCTGCGGCTGCGGCTGGGGCTGCAGCTGCGCCGGCTGGGGATGGGGGTGGGCCCAGGAGGGCGCCGCGGGCGCGGGAGCCGGGACCGGGGCCTGTGCCTGCGCCTGTGCCTGTACCTGTGCCTGTACGGGGGCGGGCTGGGGCTGCGGCTGTACGGGCGCGGGCGCCGGGGCCTCGTGGACGGGCGCCGGGGCCTCGTGGACGGGCGCCGGGGCCGGGGCAGGCGCCGGGGCCGGGGCGGGCGCCGGCGCCGGGGTGACGGGCATGCCGCCGAGGCGGGCGGGGGCGCTCGGGACGCGGGGGTCGGCGGCGGGCGCCTCGGCCTGCGCGGGGGCGGTCGGCCACTCGACCGGGGAGCGCGGATCGGGCACGGCGGCCGCGGGGGCCTCCCAGGCGCCCGGCTCCTCGTCGAAGAAGACGGGCCCGGTCTCGTCGACGGCGGCCCGCGCGGGGGCCACGGCCGCCGGGGCGGGCTCGGGGACGGGCGCCGGGGCGGGCTCGGGCGCCACGGCCGGGGCCGGCACGGCCGGCGCGGGCGCGGGGCTCGGCGCGAGGACCGGCCCGGCCGGCATGGCCGAGGCGGGCGGCATCGGCGCGCCCTCGCCGTCCTTGGGGGCGGGCCGGCTCGTGCCGGGTACCCAGGAGCCGCCGTTCCAGTACCGGATGTATCCGGGGATCGACGGGTCCGGGTAGTACCCCGCCTGCGGTACCTCGCCGCCGCCTCCGGGAGGAGTAGCCACTGCCCCGACTCCGTTCAGTCACAACGTTCCGTCACCACACTAAGGAGGCACAGTAACGAAGAACCTCCGCGAGGGAGGAAAGAGCCCGCGAGAAAGCCCGCCTTCACGCGAAGGAGGACGGAATCACTCACTCCCCGTGAGGTTCGGGCCCGGGGCCGGGGCGTCGGGGGAGGCCGGAAAAAACTTCCCGAAAAACTTTCCCGAAGTCGCGTAATGAACCGCGGGGACCGCGCTCTCTCCAGGTGAAGGCCCGTCCGGGGCCCCACGCGAGAGGCAGCAGTCATGCGGAACAACACCGAGAACACCACCGTCGAGCGCGAGCTGGAGCTGAAGCTGGTCCTGTCCCCCGAGCGCTCGGTCCCGGTGCCGGCCCGGCTCGCCTACCGCACCGACGACCCGTACGCCGTCCACATGGCCTTCCACATCGGCTCCGAGCACCCGGTGAACTGGACCTTCGCCCGCGAGCTGCTCGTCGAGGGCGTCTTCCGGGCCTGCGGCCACGGGGACGTGCGGATCTGGCCGACGAAGGTCGACGGCCGCAGCGTCATCCTCATGGCCCTCTCCTCCCCCGACGGCGACGCGCTCCTGGAGGCCCCGTCGGCGCAGGTGTCCGCCTGGCTGGAGCGGACCCTGCGCACGGTGCCGCCGGGCACGGAGTCGGAGCGGCTCGGCATCGACGACGGCCTCGCGGAGCTGCTGGCGACCACCGTGGTCGGCGACGACCTGTGGCTGCGGGACCCGTGGGGCTCGGACGAGTCTCAGGACGGGGAGCTGTGACGTCGTACCGGCGGGCTCAGAAGAGCTTTCCGGGGTTGAGGAGGCCCAGCGGGTCGAAGACGCGCTTGATCTCCCGCTGGAGTTCGAGTCCGACCGGTCCGAGCTCGCGGGCCAGCCACTCCTTCTTCAGGACGCCGACGCCGTGTTCGCCGGTGATGGTGCCGCCGAGGGAGAGGCCGAGCGCCATGATCGCGTCGAAGGACTCGCGGGCGCGCCGGGACTCGTCCTCGTCGGTGTGGTCGAAGCAGACGACGGGGTGGGTGTTGCCGTCGCCCGCGTGCGCGCAGACGCCGATGGTGAGGGCGTACTTCTCGGCGATGGCGGTGGTGCCGGCGAGCATCTCGGCGAGCCGGGTGCGGGGCACGCACACGTCGTCGATCATCGTGGCCGGCCTGAGGGTCTCCAGGGCGGTGAGGGAGAGCCGGCGGGCCTGGAGGAGGAGTTCGGACTCGGCGGCGTCGGCGGCGGGGACGACCTCGGTGGCCCCGGCGGCGGTGCAGAGCGCGCCGACGGCGGCGAGGTCGGCGGCCGGGTCGGGGGTGTCGAAGGCGCACAGGAGGAGCGCCTCGGTGGTCTCGGGGAGACCCATCCGCGCCATGCGGTTGACGGCCTGGACGGTGGTGCGGTCCATGAGTTCGAGGAGCGAGGGGGTGTGGCCGCGCTCCATGATCGCGCAGACGGCGGCGCAGGCGGCGTCCGAGGAGGGGAACTCGGCGGCGAGGACGAGCTGGGCGGGCGGCTGCGGCTTGAGCGCGAGGACGGCCTTCACGACGACGCCGAGGCTGCCCTCGGAGCCGACGAAGAGCCGGGTGAGGTCGTATCCGGCGACGCCCTTGGCGGTGCGGCGCCCGGTGGTCAGGAGGCGCCCGTCGGCGAGCACGACCTCCAGGCCGAGGACGTACTCCGCGGTGACGCCGTACTTGACGCAGCACAGACCTCCGGAGGCGGTGCCGATGTTGCCGCCGATGGTGCAGGACTCCCAACTGGAGGGATCCGGCGGGTAGTACAGGCCGTGCTCGGCCACGGCGCGGGACAGGACGGCGTTGACGACGCCCGGTTCGACGACGGCGACGCGGTCGACCGGGTCGATCTCCAGGATCCGGTCCATCTTGACGAGGGAGAGCACGACGCAGCCCTCGGAGGCGTTGGCGCCCCCGGAGAGTCCGGTGCGGGCGCCCTGCGGCACGACCGGGACGCGGTGCCCGGTCGCCGTCCGCATGACGTGCCGGACCTGTTCGACGGTGCGCGGCAACACGACGACGGCGGGGGTGCCGGCCGCGCAGAAGCTCGCCATGTCGTGGGCGTAGGAGGCCGTCACGTCCGGGTCGGTGAGGACGGCGTCGGCGGGGAGCCCGGCACGGAGGTCCGCGAGGAGGGCCGCACGGGGATCCGGGGTGGTGTCCGGGTGGGGCGTCTGGAGATCGTCCATGGTCCCAGCGTGGCACCGGGGGCCGATGGTGTGAACCCGCCGGGACGGGCGGCTCGTGTGCTCTTCGTACGAGCGCGGGCGGGCGCACAGTGAGGCGCATGAGCGCGATGAAGAGCCAGAACGTGTCGCGGGTGGTGCTCGCCTCCGGGGTGGCGGCGGTGCTCGCGGCGACGGCGCTGCTGTACCTGCCGGAGCTGCTCGGCGGGGACGGGCCGCCGCGGCCGCCGGGGCCCGCCGAGCGGGCGGCGAGCGCGGCCCACGCGGGGGCGCCGGCGGCGCTGCCGGACCTCGTGGCGCTGATCGGCGACCGGGAGGCGTGGCTGTCGGAGCACCCCGGCGACGCCGCGTCGTGGGCGGTGCTCGGTGCGGCCTACACGGAGCGCGGTACCCGGCTCGGGGACGCGAGGGACCTGCCGAGGGCCGAGCGGGCGCTGAACCGTTCGCTCGCGGAGCTGCCGGCCGGGCGGGGGAACGTGGACGCGCAGTTGGGGCTCGCGGCGCTGGCGGGGGCGCGGGGCGACTGGAAGGCCGCCAAGGAGTGGGGCGAGCGGGCCGGGAAGGCGGCGCCGAAGCGGTGGAACGCGTACCCGCTCCTCATCGACGCGTACAACGGCCTCGGCGACTACGCGGCGGCCCGCAAGGCGATGGAGCGCCTGGAGGAGCTGCACGGCGGGGCGGTGGTGCGGGGCCGGGCGGCGCAGGTCTACCGGGACCGGGGCTGGCGGGAGGACGCCGACGCCACGGCCCTCGACGCGGCGGCGCTGGCGGCGACGGACCCGGAGAAGGCGGAGGCGTACGCGCGCCTCGGGCGCTTCTCGTGGGAGCGGGGCGAGCCGGCCGAGGCCCTGGAGCGGTACGGGACGGCGCTGCGGTTCGTGCCGGACCACGGGCCGGCGCTGGCGGGCCGGGCGCGGGCGCTCGCGGCGCTCGGCCGGACCGACGAGGCGCAGCGGGACTGGCGGGTGGCGCTGGCCCGTCAGCCGCTGCCCGAGTACGTCCTGGAGTCCGGGGAGCTGGCGGAGTCGCTGGGCCTGGACGGGGACGCGCAGGCGGCGTACCGGCGGCTGCGGGAGGGGAGCTGGGCCGCCGCGGACGTCGTCCTGGGGCTGCTCGACGCCGACCACGGCGATCCGGGCGCGGCGGTGGCCCGGCTGAAGGGCGCCTGGGCGAAGGGCCACCGGTCGGTGGCGGTGGCGGACGCGCTGGGCTGGGCGCTGCACCGGGCGGGCGAGCCGGAGGAGGCGCTGCCGTACGCCCGCAGGGCCACGGACGAGGGGCTGCGGAGCGCCTCGTTCATGTACCACCTGGGCGAGATCGAGCGGGCGCTCGGACGGACGGGCCAGGCGCGCCGGCACCTGGAGGAGGCGCTGCGGATCCACCCGGCGTTCTCGCCGCTGCACGCGCCGCGGGCCCGGGCGGCGTCGGCGGAGCTGGGCGAGCCGGACCCGGATGCGGTGCCGAAGGACGCGCTGCCGGCGAAGGACGCGCTCCGGGCGGAGGCCGCGCCTCGGACGGAGGCCTCGGCTCGGACGGAGCCCGCGGCTCGGACGGAGCCCGCGCCTCGGACGGAGCCCGCGGCTCGGACGGAGGCCGCGCAGGACTCTCCGGGGCGGACGGCCTCGCCGGAGGCGAAGGACTCCGCGGAGAGACCGGCGAAGGACACGACGAGTTGACCGCGCGTCCGGGACGGGCCCCGTGCCCCGTCCCGGACGCGCCGGCCGGCCTTACAGGTTGCCGCGCTTGTCCTGCTCGCGCTCGATGGCCTCGAAGAGGGCCTTGAAGTTGCCCTTGCCGAAGCCCATGGAGCCGTGGCGCTCGATCATCTCGAAGAAGACGGTCGGGCGGTCCTGGACCGGCTTGGTGAAGATCTGCAGCAGGTAGCCGTCCTCGTCGCGGTCGGCGAGGATCTTCAGCTCGCGCAGCTCGTCGATCGGCACGCGGGTGTCGCCGACCCACTCGCCGAGGGTGTCGTAGTAGGCGTCCGGGACGGACAGGAACTCGACGCCGGCGGCGCGCATCGCGCGCACGGTGGCGACGATGTCGTTGGTGGCGAGGGCGATGTGCTGGACGCCGGGGCCGTTGTAGAACTCGAGGTACTCGTCGATCTGCGACTTCTTCTTCGCGATCGCCGGCTCGTTGATCGGGAACTTCACCTTCTTGGTGCCGTCCGCGACCACCTTCGACATGAGGGCGGAGTACTCGGTGGCGATGTCGTCGCCCACGAACTCCTTCATGTTGGTGAAGCCCATGACGTCGTTGTAGAACGTCACCCACTCGTTCATCTTGCCGAGCTCGACGTTGCCGACGCAGTGGTCGATCGCCTGGAAGGTGCGCTTGGCCGGCGGCTCGACCATCGGGGCGGCGGCGGTGTACCCGGGGAGGTACGGGCCCGTGTAGTCCGAGCGCTCGACGAGGGTGTGGCGGGTCTGGCCGTAGGTGGCGATGGCGGCGAGGACGACGGTGCCGTGCTCGTCCTTGAGCTCGTACGGCTCCACCAGGCCGGTGGCGCCCTGCGCGACGGCGTGGGCGTACGCGGCGCGGGCGTCGGGGACCTCGATGGCCAGGTCGATCACGCCGTCGCCGTGCTCGGCGACGTGCGTGTCGAGGAAGCGGCCCCAGTCGGTGCTCGCCTTGATGACGGAGGTGAACACGAAACGGGCGGCGCCGTTGGTGAGGACGTAGCTGGCGGTCTCCCGGCTGCCGTTCTCCGGTCCGGAGTAGGCGACCAGCTTCATGCCGAAGGCGGTGGAGTAGTAGTGCGCGGCCTGCTTGGCGTTGCCCACGGCGAAGACGACCGCGTCCATGCCCTTCACCGGGAAGGGGTCGGCCTCGCGCGCGGTGGAAGGGGTGTGGTCAAGGGTCTCAGTCATGGCCTCAGCGTCCCGCCGACCCGCAAGGTGCGCAATAGTTCGCTGCCAGGGTGGGCAATCTGCACAGCGACCAGGGAGTATGGCCGGGCGACTTGTACATCGTGACCACTCGGAGGGTGTCGTGGCGATCGATCATTTGGACGGCCGGCTGATCGTGCTCCTGGCGCGCGAGCCGCGCATCGGGGTCCTGGAGGCGTCGAGGCGGCTCGGGGTGGCCCGCGGCACCGTCCAGGCGCGCCTGGACCGGCTCCAGGCGAGCGGGGTGATCCGCGGGTTCGGACCGCAGGTGGACCCGGCGGCGCTCGGCTACCCGGTGACGGCCTTCGCGACCCTGGAGATCAAGCAGGGCCAGGGCGCGGACGTGCGGGAGCACCTGGCGACGGTCCCGGAGGTCCTGGAACTGCACACCACGACGGGCCACGGGGACATGCTGTGCCGGCTGGTGGCGCGGTCGAACGCGGACCTCCAGCGGGTGATCGACAAGGTGGTCGCCTTCGAGGGGATCGTGCGGGCGTCGACGGCGATCGTGATGGAGAACGCGGTGCCCCTGCGGATCATCCCGCTGGTGGAGCAGGCGGCGGGCGGGGAGCCGGAGTAGCCCCCGGGGGGAAGTAGTTGCAAAGAAATCCTTGCAACGACTTCTTTGCAACTCTACGCTCAGGGCATGCCCGAGCCCGAGAAGGCCGCGAAGGCCCCGCAGAAGCACGTCACCCGGGTACTCGACCCGCGCTCCCTGCGCGGCCTCGCCCACCCCCTGCGCATACAGCTCCTCCGCTCCCTGCGGCACCACGGCCCCGCCACCGCGTCCCGGCTCGCCGAACGCCTCGGCGAGTCCAGCGGCGCCACCAGCTACCACCTGCGCCAGCTCGCCGCCCACGGCTTCGTCGAGGACGACCCGACCCTCGGGAAGGGGCGGGAGCGGTGGTGGAGGGCCGCGCAGCAGGGCATCAGCTGGGACGCGTCCCTCGACCGGAACACCGACCCCGAGGTGCGGGGCGCCGCCGACCTCCTCCTCCACGAGGTCGCGACCAACCACACCCAGGAACTGTCCACCTGGATCGCCACCCGACACGAGTGGCCCGAATGGGCCGGCGCGACCGACATGAGCGACTTCACGCTGCGGCTCCCGCCCGCCGCCGCGCGCGAGCTCGGGCAGCGGCTGCACGCGCTGATCGACGAGTACCGGAACTCGCCCTCGGCGGACGCCCCGGACGCCGGGCGCGTACGACTCCACCTGCACGCGTTTCCGCAGCGGGAGGGGTGAGCGGGGCTCCTCCCCCACCCCGACGCACCCGCACCGGCTCGCCTCCCGCCCCACCGCGCCGCCACCACTCCCACGGAAGGGACCGCGAGACGATGGACGCCGACGTCCTCCACCCGACGCACCGGAAGAGCAGACGCCCCCTGTTCACCGCCCTCGCCGCCAACACGATCTCGATCGCGGGGAATTCGCTCACCCTGATCGGCGTGCCGTGGTTCGCCCTGGAGACCACCGGAAGCCCCGGCAAGGCCGGGTTCGTCGCGTTCTGCGCGGCGCTTCCGGTGGTCCTGTCGGCGATCGCCGGCGGGCCGCTCGTGGACCGGATCGGGCGGCGGCGGGTCAGCGTCGCGTCCGACCTGGTCTGCGCGCTCGCGCTCGCCGCGATCCCGCTGCTGCACCACACCGGGCACCTCGCCTACTGGATGCTCTGCGCGCTGATGGCCGTCAGCGGCCTCTTCCACGCCCCCGGCGAGACCGCCCGCTACGTCCTGGTGCCGGATCTCGCGGAGCGGGCCGGGATCCCGCTGGCCCGGGCCGCGAGCCTGTACGACGCGGTGTCGCGCGGGGCCAGGATGGGCGGCGCGGCGCTCGCCGGCGTGCTGGTGGCGACGGTCGGCGCCGACACCGTCCTGCTCTTCGACGCGGCGACCTTCGGCGTCTCCGCGCTGCTCGTCGCCTTCGGCCTGCGCGGCCTGCCCGCGGCCGAGCCGCGGCGCGACGGGCCGCCGCTGTCCCCGGAGCGCTACCGGGCGGACCTGCGCGAGGGGTACGCGTACCTCTTCGGCGACCGGCTGATGCTCGGCATCATGCTCCTGGTGATGGTCACCAACGGACTCTCCCTGAGCTGGAGTTCGGTGCTGCTTCCGCTGCACGCCCGGGAGCACCTGGGCGGGCCGGCGGCCCAGGGCCTGCTGGTCGCGGTCTTCGCGGGGTGCGCGCTCGCCGCGGCGCTGCTGTACGGGGCCGTGGGGCACCGCTTCCCGCGCCGGAAGGTCTTCACCGTCGGGTTCCTGATGACCGGCGCCCCGCTGTTCGTGGTGGCGGCGACGACGGAGACGCTCGCGCCGCTGCTCGTGACGGCGGTGGCGGCCGGGCTCGGGGCCGGGGTGCTCAACCCGGTCCTGGCGACCGTGATGTACGAGCGGGTGCCGGAGGAGCTGCGGAGCCGGGTCGCGGGGGCCAGTACGGCCGGGGTGCTGATGGCGACGCCGCTGGGCGGCCTGGTGACGGGCCTCGTGGTGGAGTCGGCGGGGCTGACGGCGACCCTGCTGGGCGTCGCCGCGCTCTACTTCCTGGTGACGCTCTCCCCGGCGGTCTTCCCCGCCTGGCGCGGCATGGACCGGGTCCCCCTCAGCAGCTCGGAACCTTCGACTCCTGGCCCTGCCCCAGCGCCCGGAGCGAGCTCACGGCGTCGGTGAGCGCGGTCACGGGCACGAGCCGCATGCCGTCCGGGAGTTCGGCCCGCGCGTCCGAGCACTCGTCCTTCGGGACCAGGAAGACGGTGGCGCCGTCGCGGGACGCGGCCTGGGTCTTGAGGGAGACGCCGCCGACCGCCCCGACCTTCCCGTCCGGCGCGATCGTGCCCGTACCGGCGACGACCTTGCCGCCGGTGAGCTCGCCGCCGTCGCCGTCGCCGTCGAGCTTGTCGACGACGCCGAGGGCGAAGAGCAGGCCGGCGCTGGGCCCGCCGACGTCGGCGAGGTGCAGCTCCACCTTCACCTTCGCCGGATCGAGGTCCAGGTAGTCCAGGGCGGCCATGGCGGCCGCGTCCTGGGACTCCTCCATCTGCCCGAGGTTCCGCTTCTCGATCTCCGCGTCGGACTTCCCCGGCGGGTAGACGGAGTCGTGCGGCAGCACGGCGCGGTCGGTGCGGAACCAGGCGTCGGCGACGTCCCCGAGGTCGACGTCCGTGCCGGGCCCGGTGGCGAGGATCGTCGTCATCCGCAGCTGCCCGCTGGTGGGCCGGACCGGGGCGCCGGTGATCGTGATGATCTCCCGCCCCTGGTCCTTGCCGAGGACGTCGGCGGTGGTCCCGGGCTGGGCGATGGCGAACGGCAGCGGCGCGAGCCCCGCCACGGCGACCAGCGCGACGACGGGAACGGCGCACGCCGCGAGCACACGGGACCGGGGCATACGGGAGAGACGCGAGAGCACGCGTCCAATCTACTGGGCCGGGCTCAGCGGCGGGCGCGGCCCGGCTCCCGCCCGAGGAAGCCGCGCGGCTCGCGGCGGACGGCCGCGCAGGACGCCGCCGCGCCGCCGGGCCGACGGGCCCGTCCCGTAGGGCGTCCGGCACGATCCCGGCGGCCTGCGGCCGGGGGACGCTCGCGAGCGGGCGGCGGGGGCGTACGAGACGGTCCTGGCGCCCGTGTGGGGCGGGTACGGGATCTGGCACCGGGCGGAGTTCGCCCGGCACGCGGTGGCGCCGGCGGGGGCGGGCCGGAGGCGGCGCCGACGGCCCTGGCGCCGGGCTCGGCCTTCGAGGGCGGGGTGTGGACCTGGCCGGCCGGGTCCGGAAGCCCGGAAGCCGGGAAGCCGGGAAGCCGGGAAGCCGGGAAGCGGGGAAGCCGGGAAGCGGGGACGTACGCCTCGGGCCCGGGGGCCGGTGCTGCTGCCGGCCTTCCGCCGGCGGGGCGGGCCGCCGGTGCAGGGCCGGCCGGGGCGGCCGGTGGTGCAGGACCGGCCGAGGAGGCCGGTGGTGCTCGCCCGTCCGGCGGGCGCGGGGCCGGTGCTGCTGCCCGTCCGGCGGGCGCGGGGCCGCCTTCCGTGGCGGAGGGCGCCGGCGGGCCCGAGGAGCCGCCGGCGGGCGTCCTCGCGCCCGACGAGGGCCGCGCTGCTGCGCGCCCTGCCCGCGCCGCGCACGACGACCGGACCGGCCAGGGCGCCGGGCGTGGCGGCGGCCACGGTCTCGGGGCACACGGCGGTCGGTCCACCACGGCCGCACGGCGGGGGCGGAGCTGCTGCTCCGGTAGGACCGGACGCGCGCCGGAGGGGTACCCGTACGTCCTACGGGTACCCCTCCGGCGGGCGGGCGCTAGCGCAGTGCGTCCGCCACTTCCCGGGCCGCGTCGACGACGCGGGGGCCGACGCGCTCCGGTACGGCGTCCGCGAGCATGACGACGCCGACGCTGCCCTCTATGCCGGTCACGCCGACGAGCGGCGCCGCGGCCCCGCTCGCGCCGGCCTCCAGCTCCCCGTGGGTGAGGGTGAAGCCGGGTTCGATGAGGGTGCCCTGGCGGGCGGCGAGGATGGCGCGGCCCGCGGCGCCCCGGTCCAGCGGGTGGCGGAAGCCGGCCCGGTAGGCCACGTGGTAGTCCGTCCAGGTGGGCTCGACGACGGCGACGGCGAGCGCCTCCGCCCCGTCGACGAGCGTCAGGTGCGCGGTCGCGCCGATGTCCTCGGCGAGCGAGCGCAGGGCGGGCAGGGCCGCCTCCCGCACCAGGGGGTGGACCTGGCGGCCGAGGCGCAGCACGCCGAGGCCCACGCGGGCCCGGCCGCCGAGGTCGCGGCGGACGAGGGCGTGCTGCTCCAGGGTGGCGAGCAGGCGGTAGACCACGGTCCGGTTGACGCCGAGTTTGTTGGACAACTCGGTGACGGTCAGGCCGTGGTCGGTGTCGGCGAGCAGTTTGAGGACTCTGAGTCCCCTGTCGAGCGTCTGGGAGGTCTCCGCGGTCACGACGCCCTCTCCTTCGAAAGAGAAAGTGGCGGCGGGCTCCCACGGGGTTCGCGGCGCCGGTCCCGTCGGCGACGCACGTCAGAGGCCGCCGGCAGGAAGGGGATACACCGGCTGCGCTCCGCGGCGGCGCTGCCACGGGGCGGTTGCTTTGTGCCGGGACAGTAGCGACCCGCTCCGCTCAGCGGAAGACCTCGTCCAGAATCCGGGCGCGGGCGACCGGATGCAGACGGTTCAGGACTTTCGTCGGCCCTCCTCGGGACTTTGGCTGACAGATACGGCTATGTCGTGCCCGTAGCGTGGAGGGTGCCGGATGGCCGTCCGTGGGGGCCGGCCCCGGTGCCGTACCGCTTCGCACGGAACGGCGGAGAGGCCCGTACGACCGCCGTCGTACGGGCCTCTCTCATGCCCTGCGCCATGCCCTGTGCCGTGCCCTGTGCCGTGCCCGGGAGAACCGGGACTCACCGCATCCGGGTGGCCCACTCCTGGACCTTCTTGATCCGCTCGCGGATCTGTCCGGCGGTCGCCTCCGCGCTCGGCGGGCCGCCGCAGACGCGCCGCAGCTCGGTGTGGATCACGCCGTGCGGCTTGCCGCTCTGGTGGACGTACGCGCCGACCATGGTGTTGAGCTGCTTGCGCAGTTCGAGGAGCTCCTTGTGGGAAACGACGGGCCGCCGCTCGGCCGGAAGCTCCAGCAGGTCCGCCTCCTCGTCCGGTCGCTTGCGGCTGTGCGCGATCTGCCGGGCCTGCCGCTTCTGGAGGAGGAGCTGCACCTGGTCGGGTTCGAGGAGGCCGGGGATGCCGAGGTAGTCCTGCTCCTCCTCGCTGCCGGGGTGGGCCTGCATGCCGAACTCGGCGGCGTTGTAGAGGACGCGGTCGAAGACGGCGTCGGACTCCAGCGCCTCGAAGGGCAGCATGTCCTGCTCGCCGGTGTCCTCGTCCTGCTGCTTCTCGGCCTCCGCCAGCTCCTTCTCGGACTCGGCGTACGGGTCCTCGTCCTCGCCGGCCTTCTTCGGCTTGTCGAGGACGTGGTCGCGCTCGACCTCCATCTCGCTGGCGAAGCCGAGCAGGCTGGGGATGGTGGGAAGGAACACGGAGGCGGTCTCGCCGCGCCTGCGGGATCGCACGAAGCGGCCGACGGCCTGCGCGAAGAACAGCGGCGTCGAGATCGTCGTCGCGTACACGCCGACGGCGAGGCGGGGCACGTCGACACCCTCGGACACCATGCGGACGGCGACCATCCAGCGGTCGGTGGACTCGCTGAACTCGTCGATGCGGTCGGAGGCGGCCGCCTCGTCGGAGAGGACGATCGTCGCCTTCGTGCCGGTGATCTCGCGGATCAGCTTGGCGTAGGAGCGGGCCGAGTCCTGGTCGGAGGCGATGACGAGGCCGCCCGCGTCCGGGATGGACTTCCGGACCTCGGTGAGGCGCCGGTCGGCGGCGCGCAGCACGTTCGGCATCCAGTCGCCGCGCGGGTCGAGCGCGGTGCGCCAGGCCTGCGAGACCGCGTCCTTGGTCATCGGCTCGCCGAGCCGGGCGGCGATCTCGTCGCCGGCCTTGGTGCGCCAGCGCATGTTGCCGCTGTAGGAGAGGAAGATGACCGGCCGGACGACGCCGTCGCCGAGCGCGTTCCCGTAGCCGTAGGTGTAGTCGGCGGAGGAGCGGCGGATGCCGTCGTTGCCCTCCTCGTACGTCACGAAGGGGATCGGGTTGGTGTCGGAGCGGAAGGGGGTGCCGGTGAGGGCGAGCCGGCGGGCGGCCGGGTCGAAGGCCTCCAGGCACGCCTCGCCCCAGGACTTCGAGTCACCGGCGTGGTGGATCTCGTCGAGGATGACGAGGGTCTTGCGCTGCTCGCAGCGGTTGCGGTGGAGCATGGGCCGTACGCCGACACCGGCGTAGGTGAGGGCGACGCCGTCGTACTCCTTGCTGAGCGGCCCGGCGCTGTACTCCGGGTCCAGCTTGATCCCTATCCGCGCCGCGGCGGCCGCCCACTGCTTCTTCAGGTGCTCGGTGGGGGCGACGACGGTGATCTGCTGCACGACGTGGTGGTGCAGCAGCCAGGACGCGAGGGTCAGGGCGAAGGTGGTCTTGCCGGCGCCGGGCGTGGCGACGGCGAGGAAGTCACGGGGCTGTTCCTGGATGTACTTCTCCATCGCGCCCTGCTGCCAGGCTCGCAGCTTGTTGGCGGTGCCCCAGGGGGCACGGCCGGGGAAGGCGGGAGAGAGGTGATGAGAGGAGGTGGCGGTGGTGGTAGTCACGATCTCCGGTCACGGTTCGACGCTCGTCCAGACGCTCGTCCAGATATGACAACCGGGCCACCTTACCGGCGGGGCGGACGGAACCTCGATCGAACACGGGACGGCCGACGCTCTGACCTCGGGGCGTGCGGCGAGTCTCACATCGGCGGGGCGGCCCGGCCGCGGTTCGACGTCGACTCAGCCCCGTTTCAACGCCGGCTCAGCGCGCGAACCTCGGGAGCTGCGCGGCGATCTTGGGGACGTCGAGGGCCCCCTGGCAGACGTCCAGGACGAACGCCTCGGCCTCGTCGACATCGAAGTCCGCGTCGAGCGGGTGCCCGTTCATGTGCAGGAAGACCCAGGTCGCGTACCAGGCGATGCGCTTGTTGCCGTCCACGAGGGCGCGATTGCGGGCCAGTGACTCCATGAGCGCGGCGGCCTTCTGCCACACGTCGGGGTAGGCGTCCTGGCCGAACACGCTGGACTGCGGGCGCGCCAAGGCGGAGTCGAGCAGACCGTAGTCCCGCACCTCGTCCGTCCCGAGCCTGGCAGCGAGGTTCAGCAGCTCGGGGAGGGTGAGGTAGTACGTCACGCGAGCCTCCGGTTCAGCTCCTCGCTGACCTTCAGAACGTGCTCGGCCGCCTCGTTGAAGAGGCGGGAGTGTTCGTTGACGGCCCGGATCACAGCGTCATGGGCGAAGGACTGCATGCTGCGCCCCTCGGCCTCCGCCCGCTCGCGCAGCGCGTCCAGCTCTTCCTCGGTGAACCTGACATTCAGACCAGCCATACCTCATGGTACCGCGTGGTACCACGCGGTGTCACGGGCTTTCCGGCATCGCTCCCCGCAGCCGCGTCGCCACCCACGCCCCCGCCGCCGCGACCCCCGCCATCGGCAGGAAGACGACGGCGAAGGCGCCGGGGTGGGAGGCCTGGTCCGCGACCGAGGCGGCGGCGTGCCCGACCGCCCCGCCGCCGAGGGCGGCGAAGGCCGCGCCGCCCGCGGCGAGCAGCAGCACGTTCGACAGGCCGTCGGAGATCTGGAGCGCGGCGGAGTTCGCGCCCGCCTCCTCCGGAGGCGACAGCTTCATCAGCAGCACGCTCGTCGAGGCGATCACCAGGCCCATGCCGAGGCAGCCGAAGCCCCAGGCGATCGCGACCACCCACACCGGCACGGCCGGCAGCAGCACGCTCGGCACGGCGGCGATCGCGAGGGCGACGAGCAGCATCCCGAGCACGACGAGGCGTTCCCGGTACGGCTCCGTCCACGGCCGCGACTGGATCCAGGATCCAAGCGCCCAGGTCAGCCCGCCCAGGGCCAGCGAGAACCCGGCCAGCGTCGGGCTGACCCCGCGCTGCGTCACGAGCATCAGCGGCACGAAGGACTCGGCGGCGATGAAGGACCCGGCCGCCACGCCCCGCAGCAGCACGACCGCCGGCAGCCCGCGCGCCGCCCGCACCGTGCCGCGCGGCAGCAGCCCCCGCACGGCCGGCACCAGCAGGGCCACACCCACGGAGGCGGGCAGCAGCGACAGCCAGCGCAGCTCCTGCCCCGCGTACTGGAGCAGCCCGGCGCCCGCCGATATCGCCAGCGCCAGCAGGACCCGGCGCCGGTCCCAGGGCGCGCGCGGCGCCGACGGGTCGGCGGGCCCGGACGCGGTCCGCCGGATCGCCGGCAGCGCGAGCGCCAGCGGCAGCACGACGAGGACGGGGATCCCGACGAAGACCCACCGCCACCCCAGATGCTCGGTGATCGTCCCGGAGGCCAGCGGCCCGACCACCGACGGCACGACCCAGCTCGCGGCGAAGGCCGCCATGATCGCGGGCCGCAGGTGCTCCTCGTACGCCCGGCTGACCACCACGTACAACGCGACGATCACCAGCCCGCCGCCCAGCCCCTGCACGGCCCGCCCGAGGATGAACACCCACATGGCCCCCGCCGTCCCCGACAGCAGCAACCCCGCCGCGAAGGCGCTGATCCCCGCCGTCAGCGGCACCAGCGGCCCGTTCCGGTCGGACCACTGCCCCGCCACGACCATCCCGAAGAGGCTGGTCGTGAAGTAGGCGGAGAACGCGAAGGCGTACACGGATATGCCGTCCAGCTCCCGCGCGGCCACCGGCATCGCCGTCCCGACGGCCGTCGCCTCGAACGCGATGAGCAGCACGACGGAGACGATCCCGATGCTGAGCGCGCGATGGGCCCCGTCCAGGACGGAGCCGCGGGGTACGTCGACGGCGGCTACGGTCCCGGCGTCGGTGCCGGCCTCACGGGGTTCAAGGGCGCTCATCCCCCCAGAGTAAGGGCCGTACAACCAGGTGACCCCTGTCGTGGGTCGGATGCCCCCTTCCCCCTTTGGTCCTACGCCCCTACTCGGGCAGCGGCTTGAGAACGGGCTTCTCCGTCAGCCCCGCGTCGTTCTCACAGCCGAGCTTCCGGACGACGGCGAGGGTGACGGAGTGGAGGACGGTGAGGTGGGCTTCGCGGATGGGGACGGTGTCGGGGAGCTTGGACCTGCGGAAGTCAAGCTCCGCCATGATGAGGGCGGGGCGCTTGTCGGACCCCTCAAGCCGAGGGCTGAAGCACCTGACGTAGAGCTGCGCCGCTCTCGGCCCGGACAGGGCTTCCACTCCCATGCCGTACGGATGCAGACTTGCCGCATGCTGGTCCCCCGGAAGATCGCTGTCCCGGCGGAGGAGGCGGAACTCGATCTCGACCTCCTCCATGCCTGTCGGGGGAGAGGCACGGCACAGGGAATGCCCAGGCATTCTCCTCCAGGACTCGGGGTAGTCCTCGACCAGCTCGCCCGTGGCCCGCTCCAGCCCACCCCTCGGATCGTGCGAAAAGCGCTTCGTGTTCAGCACCGTCTCCAGAGCGCGAGCCGCGTCCGGCGACAGGGTGTCATCACACTGCTGCTCAGCCCTGACGCGCTCCGGTTCCGGTTCCTCCTCCCCACCACAGGCGGCGGCGAGGAGGCACACGGCCAACCCGGAGGCGGCGCCCTTGAGCACCCTTCCCACGGAAATCCCCGGCAGTCTCACGTGATCACCCCGTCTCCGCTCCGTGGCCGACCTGTCCGGCGAGCGAGTTGCCCTTGGCGTAGCCACCGTCCACGGCCTCGATGAGGTCCTGCCTGAGGTCTCCGCTCACCTGGTTCCTGTGGTGCGCGACGAAGTGTTCCATCGGAGATTCGGCGCTGTGTCTGCCGGCCGTGTAGACGGCCTTCCTGTCCTCGGCGACCCCGTCCTCCGTGGCGTCCTTGTGGTCCTCCTTGGCCTTCTCGGACCAGTCGCCGACGACCACGCCGGCCAGCGTCTCCATGGCCCCCGCGCCCGTGTCGACCGCGAGCGGGACGAGGATCGCGGCGGCTCCCGCAGCGGCAGCGGTGGCCGGGACGAAGGCGACGCCCGCCGCGATGGCGGCGGTCGCTCCGAACTGCACCCACGCGCCGCGCTCCTCCTGCGCCCTCTCGTAGTCCTCGATGGCCTTCTCACCCTCGGCCTTGATCTGCCCCGCACGCGACTCGTCGAGGACCCCCTGAAGATGGGCCCCGGTGCGCGCGACCTCCCGGGCTCCTGGCCCGTCGATCCGTCCATCTGCTCCGACCTGGGCCTCCAGCATGCTCGCGGTGTAGAGCCGGTCTGCCGTGGACATCGTGGCGTACGCGTCCGGGTACTGGCCCAGGACGCTCAGGAAATCGGTCGCGCCGCTCCCGCCGAACTCGGGGTGGCTCGCCCAGATGTCGGAGGTGTCCTTCAGCGACTTGCCCTCGACATCGGGCGCGTAGGGGGAGTCCGGCTTGTTGTCGTTCAGCGCCCAGTTCAGGTCGTCGACGTATCCGGCCCCCATGGTGCCCAGGCTGTCGGCCAGAGCCGAGTGATGCTTCTTGACGAACTCGGCATCGCCCCCGTACGTCTCCACGACGTCCGCCATGATCTCGGCCGTCGTCGCGTCCCGGTGGAGCCCGGCACTCGCGTCGTCCCAGGCGTGCCCGAGGGTCGCCGCCTCCAGGGCGTGCCCCAGCGCGTCGGGCATGTAGTCCTTGGCCTTCGAGGCGTCGTCCCCCGTGACGTGGTCCGAGAAGGACGCGTACTTCTCGTTGGCGAAGACGTCGAGATAGCCCTTGATGTCCACACCGCCCTTGTCCTTCCCCAGGTCCAGCGTCCCGCCCGCGCTCCCGTCCCTCTCGTACGACGTCGGATCGGCCGAGAAGAACTGCTTCGCCGCCTCCGGACTGTGCCCCAGCGCCTCCAGCACGGGGAGCACCGGGTCGTAGCCGTGCCCATTGCCTCCGGAGGGGTTGTACGTGTTCTGGTACCTCGGGCCCATCATCTTGCCGTCGGGGTTGAAGAGGTCCGGTTCCTTGACGTGGAGCTGGGTGACGTGCTCGGCGATCGGGACGAGGAACTTCGGGTGGTAGTCGCCGTACCGCAGGATGCCGCCGAGCAGCTGGTAGCCGTACGGGCCGGTGCCATCGGGACGTGACGGGAGCGGGAGCCGTTCGGTGCCGAGCTTGCGCATCTCGGCCGACCACTCCTTGGCCCATCCCTCGTCCCCGCGCGTGGCGTTCGCGAGGTTGAGGCCCAGGTTCTTCTGGAGGGCCTGGACGTCCGCCAGGCGCTCCTTGTCCCGCTCGCCCGAGCCCTGTCCGCCGGTGTCGGAGGCCAGATCGCCGTAGAACTCCAGCGCGCCCTTGGTGCCGAGCCGGTCGTAGAAGGTACGGGAGAACTCCCCCACCTTCTGGTTGTCGGCGAGCAGTTCGTTGAGCTGTTCCAGCTCCGCGTGCGTGAGGTTCCGGCCCTTCCGGGCCAGCTCGGCGGCCCGGGCGGCCTCCTCGGCGTCCAGGCTGCCGTACTTCGGAGCGCTGAAGTTGTGGTGATCGCCCGTGATGTTGGCGCGCAGGGCGTTCGCGCATGCCACGTCGGCGTCGTCGCAACGATCGACGACGGCCTTGATGCGCTCCTTCATGGCTTCGATCCTGGCCCGTTCGTTCCGCAGAGCCTGGTTGAACTCCGGATCGTTGCGGGCAGTGGTGTCCTCCATCACTGAATGACGGACTTCCACCGTCCCGTCGGCCTTCACGACGAGCCCCTGCCCCGGCGCCTCGACGTCCACGATCTTCTTCAGTTCGCCCTGGGCCTGCTTGAACGTGTCGTAGCCGTCCTGCAGGATCTTGCGGATTCCGTCGGCCGCCTTGGCCGCGTCCCTGAACTCCTGCGCGGTCTTGTCGATGAACGGCTTCGTCACCACGGCGTTCAGGCCCCGCCAGTCCTCCGCCCTGGTCTGGTCGGCCATCGTGCGGCGGGCGTCCTCGGCGAGCTCGTCCAGCTTGCGCTTCGTCTCGGCCCAGCGGTCCGTCGCGTCCTTCAACTTGCCGAGGGGCGCGTGGTACACGTTGTCAAAAGTGAGCACCGTCCGTCCGTCCCGTCCCCTACTTGAAGTATTCGCTGATCTTGGACACGGAGAGGGAGGCGCCGATCTCCACGTCGTCCTTCGCGTGCGAGGACACGCTGTAGTCGAGGTGGTTGGAGATGTGCGCGACCGCGTGCAGCAGCGTGCGGAGCTGGAAGCCCCAGGTCTCCTGGACGGTGGTCAGGGCCGCTCCCGTACGGAACCCGTGGGCCGAGAGCTCGGTGGCCGCCTCGTAGCCGTCCATCCGCGCATGGTTCCCGTCCTTCGCGAGCCGGCCGTGCAGCTCGTACGCGGCGTGCCCGATCGCACCGAGATGGTCCTGCTTCACGGAGAGGTCGACGCCGGGACTCCAGCGCCCCGGGTCGTTCGGCGCCTGGTTGAGCCGCATCGCGGCCGCACCCTTCGCCGTGGCCCACTCGTCCTCGAACGACACGTCGTCCCCCCGTCCACCAGTGAGGCTCCGGAGTTTACGCACGCACACAGGGACGTACAGACGTACGCGTCGAAATCCGGCCGGGTAAGGAATTCCAGGCCTCCACGCCCCAACAGGGCTTTCCCTGCATCCGCCGGAACGTTTACTCCCGCTATCAGCCACCCTCCCTCGCACCGAGTTCATCAAGTCCGCTCCCCGTTCCGTGAACGGCGTGTGGCAGCGGCATTGCAGTCCCGTGGCACGACCCCGATCCCCCTTGAGCCCTCCCCCGGGGCCCCCTAACGTCGTCGTTGTCGCCACACCAACACGACCGTGTGCCCGAGTGGTTCAGGGGCTCGTCTGCAAAGCGAGTGACGTCGGTTCGAATCCGACCACGGTCTCCACTTCTCCACTTCTCCACTTCTCCATTGCTCCACTGCTCCACTGCTCCACTGCTCCACTGCTCCACTGCTCCAAGGCAGTCGTGGGGTTTTCGCCCGGCTCGTGTTCATCGGGCCCTCGGGGCGGGTGCCGGTTCGGACGATCCCCCCCCGGCCGCGCTCCTGACCCGGACGGCTAGGGCCGTCGCCTCTCCGTCGGCCTCTCCGTCGGCCTCTCCGTCGACCTTTCCGTCGACCTCGCGGACGGAGATCGCGGCGGACTGGCGCCGGGGCCGTTCCCTCTCCTCGGTAGGCTCGTCCCGCCGCCGTCACAGGCGGCCGGAACAAGCAGCGGGAACGGGCAGCCGGAACGGGCAGCGGGAACGGCGGGGGGACGCACAGGTGGGGACGGCGCGCGCGCACGAGGTGCCCGGTGCCGGGGCGTCGGGACGCATCGGTCCGTACCGGCTGATCACCCGGCTCGATCCGCCGGGCTCCCCCGTCCTCCCCTGCCGGCGGTTCGTCGCGCGCGGCGCCGACGGGGAGACCGTACTGCTGAGCGTGGCGCTGCCCGAGGGCGATCCGGTCGCGTTCACCGCCGAGGCGGAGGCGGCGCGGCTGCTGCCCGCGCCCTGGTTCGAGCCGGTGCGGCAGGTCTCGGGGGAGCGGCAGGGCTGGTACGCGGCTCCGTTCCGGCCCGCGCTGCCGCTGCCCGTCGCCCTCGCCGTCCATGGCGGGCCGCTGCCCGAGGCGACCGTGCGGGCGGTCGGGGCGGCGCTCGCCGAGGGGCTCGCCGCCGCGCACGCGCAGGGGGTGACGCACGCCGGGGTCTCCCCCGCCGCCGTGCTCCTCACCGCCGACGGGCCCCGTCTCACCTGTCACGGAGCCGTCCGGGCCGCCGGGCCCGACGGGGTGCCGCGCGCCGGGCTTCCGGGGCTCGACCCGGGCGCGCTCGCGCCCGAGCAGGCCGCCGGCGGGCGGCCCCGCCCTCCGGGCGACGTCTTCGCGCTCGGCGCCGTGCTCGCGTACGCCGCCACCGGCCACACCGCCCCGGAGGGCGCCGAACTCCCCTCCGCCCTCCGCTCCGTGGTGCTCTCCTGCCTCGCCCGCGATCCCGCGCACCGGCCCACCGCCGCCGCCCTGCTGTCCGCCCTCGCACCGCCCGCCCGGCACGCGACCGTGCTGGACTCCGCCTCGTCCCTGCTCGCGCCCGGCCGGCTGCCCGGCCGGGTGGTCGCCGCCCTCGCCCGCCAGTCCGCCGAACTCCTCGCGGTCGAGCTCCCCGACGCCGGCCTCCCCTCCGCACCCTCCACTCCTCGGATCTGAAGCCATGCTGTCGCCCCTCGCCCACGACGATCCCGCCGCGATCGGTACGTACCGGCTGCTCGCCCGTCTCGGTTCCGGCGGCATGGGGACGGTGTACCTCGGCCGGTCCCCCGGTGGCCGGGTCGTCGCGCTGAAGACGCTGCACGCGCGGCTCGCCGCCGATCCGGTGTTCCGGGGGCGGTTCCGGCTGGAGACGGACGCGGCGCGGATCATCGGCGGGCGGCACGGCGCGGCCGTCGTCGACGCCGATCCGCTGGCGGAGACGCCCTGGCTGGCGACCGAGTACGTGCTCGGGCCGCCGCTCGACACGGCGGTGCGGCTCGGCGGGCCGCTGCCGGAGCCGACCGTCCGGGCGCTGGGCGCCGCGCTCGCCGGGGCGCTCGGGCAGCTGCACGCCTCGGACGTGGTGCACCGGGACCTGAAGCCCTCGAACGTGCTGGTCACCGCGTACGGGCCGAAGATCATCGACTTCGGCATCGCCCGGGCGGCCGGCGACGACCGGATGACCCGCACGGGGGCGGCGGCCGGCACGCCCGCGTACATGTCCCCGGAGCAGGCGGGCGGTCTCGAACACACCCCGGCCGGCGACGTGTTCGCGCTCGCCGGGGTGCTGCTCTTCGCGGCCGCCGGCCACGGCCCGTTCGGTACGGGCGCGCCCGCCGACCTCCTCTACCGGGTGCGCCACGCCGAGCCGGACCTGTCCGGACTCCCGCCGTCGCTCCACCCCCTGCTCGCCGCCTGCCTGGCGAAGGACCCGGCGGCCCGCCCCACCACGGCGGCGCTCATCGGGCGACTGCACGACGGCCGGGGCGAGTTCGCCGACCACCTGCCGCCCGTGGTGCTCGCCGACATCGCGCGCCGGGCCACCGACGTCTGGCTGCCGGCCCCGGACCGCCTCCAGGCGCCGGCGGAGGACCCGTACGCGGCGGAGACCCACACCGCCGCGCCCCTCCGCCCCGCGGATCCGCCCCGCCCCTCCCGGCGCCGCTTCCTCGCGCTCGGCGGCGGCCTCGCCGCGGCCGGCGCGGGCGTCGCCTTCTGGGCGGCGACCCGGGACGCCGGCGGGCCGGCCGGCGACCGGCTGCCGAAGGCCCCGCTGCTCGGCGACGCCCCGGACTCGCTCTGGAGCACCGACATGCTGGTGCCCCGGACCTACCAGGAACGTTCCTTCCCGCTGGTCGCCGGCGACCGGGTCGCGGTCCTCGCCGGGCTCGGCGTCGCCTTCACGGACGTGACGTCGGGCACGACGACGGGCGTCTGCACGGTCGACACGACCTGGCGGGCGCTCGCCACCGACGGGCGCGAGGTGTACGCCGTCCCCCGGAAGCCGGAGGACGACCACCACGGCTTCGCCGTCCACGCGATCGACACGGGCCGGTACGCGCTCCGCCGGCCGGGCGTCCCGGTCCGGGGCCTCAACGCCAACCTGGCGGCGACCCGGCTGCTGTGCGCGGCCGACGGGATCCTGTACCTCGGGGGCGCCACCGGCACCCGCGCGGACCTCGGCGAGACCCTCGTCGTCGCCGTCGACCTCCGCACGGGCCGGGAGCTGTGGCGGGCCCGGCCGGTCGAGCCGGCGCGGGAGGACGTCCCGCCCGTGACGGCCGCGGCGGTCCGCGACGGCCGGCTCGTCGCCGTCGAGTGGACCGCCGACACGCTGGGGGAAGGCCGGGTGCTGCTCGTCGTCCGCGACGCCCGTACCGGCGCCGTCCGCTGGAAGCAGCCGCTCGCCCTGCCGCCCGAGCGCATCTGCCTGGACGGCACCCACGTCTACTCCGGCGGCCTCGACCTCGTCGCCCACCGGCTCGACGACGGGCGCGAGGCGTGGCGGGTGAGCGGTGGAGGACTGGAGACGTACGCCTCCCCGGAGCTCCGCGACGGCACCCTGTACTCGGTGGCGCGCGCGGGGGCGTTCGCCGTCGCCGCGGACTCCGGGAAGCCGCTGTGGCAGGAGGCCCCGCAGCAGGACAACCCGCCGGTGTCCGTTCCGGAGCAGTCCCTGGTCCTGGGCCCCGGGCACCTGTTCTACCGGTCCCGGCTCGGCCTCACCGCGGTGGACCTGGAGACCCGCCGCCGGGCCTGGGTGTACCGGACGGACGCCGACCACGTCGTCGGACTCCCGGACCGGCAGCGCATGTTCGGCGTCGGCGCCGGGTCCCTCATCGCCCTGCCCCTGGCGTGACCCGCCCCTTCCGCACCCCCCGCCCCTCGACGACAGGACGTGACCGCCCGTGAACCCCCTCGGCTTCGGCGACCCGCTCCGGCTCGGGCCGTACCGCCTCGTCGGCGTGCTCGGCGAGGGCGGCATGGGCAAGGTGTACCTCGCGGCCGGGCGGGACGGCCGGCCCGCCGCCGTGAAGGTGCTCCGCCCCGAACTCGCCCACGACCAGGACCTCGGCCGCCGCTTCGTCCGCGAGGCGCACACCGCGCGGGCCGTCGAGAGCCCCGGCGTGGCACGGGTCCTCGGCGCGGAGGTGGAGGGCGGACGGCCGTGGATCGCCACCGAGTTCCTGCCCGGGCCGACCCTCGAAGAGGCGGTCGCCCGGTACGGTCCGCTCGACGAGCCGACGGTACGGCTCCTGGCGGCGGCGCTCGCCCGGACGCTCGGCGACGTCCACGCGGCCGGACTCGTCCACCGGGACGTGAAGCCGGCGAACATCGTGCTCACCGCCGAAGGGCCCCGGCTGATCGACTTCGGCATCGCCCGACCCGAGCACGGCCTCACCCTCACCACCACCGGCCAGACCCCCGTCACCCCCGGCTACGGCGCGCCCGAGCAGGTCCTCGGCCGGCGGGTCACGGGCGCCGCCGACGTGTTCTCGCTGGGCGCGGTGCTCGTGTACGCCGCCACCGGCCGGCGCGCCTACGACGGGCCGCACGTGGCGGCCGTGCAGTACGCCGTCGTGCACGAGCAGCCGGACCTCGGCGGGCTGCCGGCCGCGCTGCACCCGCTGGTCACCCCCTGCTTCCGGCACGATCCGGCGCTGCGCCCCACGCCCGCGCAGATCGCCGGGGCGTTCGCGCCGGCGGGCTCCGGGGGCCGGAGGGCGAGGAACGCCTGGCGGCGGGGGCCGCTGCACGAGGAGGCGGAGCGGCGGGAGCGGGAGGTGCGCCGGCTCACCGGGAGCATCGTCGTGGCGGCGCCCGAGGACGCCGGGCCGACCGGCCCGACCCGGCGGCGCGTCCTCGCCGCCGCGGGCGCGGGCGGCGCGCTGCTGCTCGCCGGGGGCGGCGGGACGGCCTGGTGGCTGCGCGGCCGGGAGGAGGCGGACACGGCGGCGGCGGGCGACGCGCCGGACGCGGCGCTCCTGGAGGGGAAGAGCGCGGGCACCCCTCCGGCGCCGCTGTGGGGACCGCTGGCCATGGCCTCCACGGGGCACGTCCCGACGCCGGTGGTCCTGCGCGACGTGGTGGTCCTCGCGGCCCTGGGCGGCGGACTCGTCGCGCTGCGGGTGGTCGACGGTTCGATGAAGTGGGCCCGGCCGGAGCTCACCCCCCGGGCCGGCCATCTCCCGGTGAACGAGGACGAGTTCGTGTGCGCCGACGCCTCCGGAGGGCTCTCCGTGCGGAACGCCTCGACCGGCGCCGAGTCCTGGTCGGTGCCGGGGGCGGAGGTCGCGCTGCTGCTGGCCGCCGCGCCCGAGGGGATCTACTTCCTGACCACCGGCGGGAAGCTGCGGGCCGTGGACACGGCGGGGCGGCGGATCCGGTGGACGGTGGACTCGGGCGAGGACCCGAGGGACACCACGGGTCCGCTGGCCGCCGTCGGCCCCGGCCGGCTGGCGGTCTCCGGCACGGACGGCTCCCTGACCGTCCTGGACACGGCGGACGGCCGGACCGCCTGGGAGGTCTCGGGGCAGAACGGCGCGCTCCAGCCGGCGGTCGAGGGCGACACCCTGTACACCGGCGGTCCGGGGCTCACGGCCTTCGCCCTGGCGGACGGCGCGGTGCGCTGGGAGGCGGAGCGGGGGGCCGGCGACTGGGGACCGCCGGTGCTCGACGCGCACGGCCTGACGGCCACCTGCCAGGGCCTGGTGTACCGGTACGCGAAGGACGGCCGGCGGGCCCGCCGGTGGACCACTCCCCTGCTCAACCCCACCCCGTCGCGGCAGGCTCCGGTCGTCCAGGGCGACTGGATCTGGATCGTCGAGGGGAACGGCTCCTACGCCGGCGTCTCGGCCTTCTCCGCGTCCGGGCAGGACCGCCTCTGGACCTACGAACGGGACGACCCGGGCCCCTGGGCGATGGCCGCCGCCGGGAACCGGGTCTTCCTCGTGAGCGGGGGCGGGATCGTGGCGATGCCCACGGCCTGACGCCCCGGGGGGGGACTACGGGGTCGCCGCGACCGCCGCCTGCGGCCGGATCGGCAGGCGGTTGACCGGGCGGCCGGTGGCGGCGCGGACGGCCGCGGCGACCGCGGCCGGGGAGGTGACGACGGGGACGGCGCTGGCCGCCTTCGCGCCGAAGGGGGCGACGACGTCGCGCTCCTCCACCAGCTTGACGATGCGGATGTCGGGGGCGTCCAGGGAGGTCGGCAGGGCGTAGCCGGTGAGGTCGGGGTGGCGGACCAGGCCGCGGGCGGTGCGCAGGTTCTCGGTGAGGGCCGCGCCGACGCCCTGGGTGACGCCGGCCTCGATGCGGGTGGCGAGCTGGGCCGGGTTGAGGATCCGGCCGACGTCCTGGGCGACGGCCATCTCCACGACGCGGACGGCGCCGAGTTCGATGTCGACGTCCACGACGGCGCGGATCGCGCAGAAGGCGAGGCCGACGAAGGCGTCGCCCTGCCCGGACTCGTCGAGCGGCTCGGTGGGGTGCGGGCGGCACTGGGCGGTGGCCCACAGCTCCTTGCCGTTCATCTCCTCGGCGACGGTGGTCGAGAGGACGCCGTCGTACGAGGTGATCTTGCCGTCGCTGATCTGGAGCAGCTCCGTCGACATGCCGAACTTGTGGGCCAGCGGCTGGAGGAGCTGGGTGCGGACCATCTTGGCGGCGCGTTCGACTGCGCCGCCGGAGACCCAGGTGTGCCGGCCGTGGGTGGCGGCGCCGGCCGGGGGCTGGTCGGTGTCGACGGGGGCGACGTGGACCTCGTCGAGGCCGAGGGTCTCCTGGACGATCTGGCGGGCGAGGGTGGAGAAGCCCGAACCGGTGTCCACCGCCGAGCAGATGACCGTCGCGACGCCGTCGAGGACCCGGACGGTGGCCGTGGAGACCTCGTCGGTGCCCTCGGCGCCGAGCATGTGCACCATGCCGAGCGCGTAGCCCACGCCCCGCCGCACGGCGCCGGGTTCGCCCGCGCCCTCCGGGCCGCCGGGCAGCAGCCAGTCCTCCTCGGGGGTGTCCTTGGGGAGGGCGGGGAGGGGGAAGTCGCGTACGGCGGCGAGGAGTTCGGCGACGGGCGCCGGGCAGGTGACGGTCTGGCCGGTGGGCAGCAGGTCGCCGGTGGCCAGGACGTTCCGCATGCGCAGTTCGGCCGGGTCGACGCCGATGCGGCCCGCGAGCTTGTCCATCTGCGCCTCGTACGCGGCGCACACCTGCATCGCGCCCTCGCCGCGGACGTGGCCGGACGGCGGGTTGTTGGTGCGGACGGCCCAGCCCTCGACGAAGGCGTGCGGGACGACGTACGGGCCGCAGGCGAAGGCGACGGCGGCGGCGAGCGACTCGGAGGAGGAGTCGGCGTACGCGCCGGCGTCGAGGAGGATCTGCGCCTCGACCTTCACCAGCCGGCCCTCGGCGTCGGCGTGGTGGCGGTAGCGCAGCAGGGTGGGGTGGCGGTGGGCGTGGCCGAGGAAGGACTCCTCGCGGGTGGCGGTGAGCTTCACCGGGCAGCCGGTGCGCAGCGCGAGCAGGCCGAGCGGGATCTGGAAGCCGGGGTCCTCGCGGTCGCCGGTGGCGCCGGGCACACCGGTGACGACGACCTTGACCTGGTCGGGGGTGAGGCCGAAGCAGGCGGCGGCGAGGTCGCGGTCGGTGTGCGGGTCGGTGGAGGCGGTGTACAGCTCGACGCCGCCGTCGGGCCGCGGCACGGCGAGTCCGGCCTCGGCGCCGATGGGGGCGGGGTCCTGGCGGCCGACCCGGTAGAGGCCCTCGACGACGACCTCGCCGGTGGCCTCGGGGTCGCCGAAGGAGAGCGGGATGTGCCGGATCAGGTTGCCGTCGGGGTGGAGGGCCTCGGCGGCGAAGGCCTTCTCGGGGTCGGTGACGGGCTCCAGGAGCTCGTACTCGACGACGATGGCGGCGGTGGCGAGCCGGGCGGTGTCGGGGTGGTCGGCGGCGATCGCGGCGATCGCCTCGCCGTGGTGGCGGACCAGGCCGTCGGCGAAGACGGGGCGGTCGGCGACGCGCCGGCCGTAGGTGGCCGCGCCGGGCACGTCGGCGGCCGTCACCACGGCCCGTACGCCGGGCATGGCCTCGGCGGCGGAGGTGTCGACCGAGACGATCCGGGCGTGGGCGTGCGGGGAGCGCAGGATCGCGGCCCACAGCAGGCCCTCGGCCCACAGGTCGGAGGCGTACGGGAAGGTGCCCTCGGCCTTGGCGCGCGCGTCGGCCTGCGGGAGGGAGGCGCCGAGCCCCTGGCGCGGGGTCTCGGGTTCCGGCGCGGCCCCGGCGGCCTCCGCGAAGGGGAGGGTGGGGATGGCGGTCGTCGCGTCGCTGCTCACGCCGAGCCTCCGTCGTGCTGGTGCGGGATACGGGCCGAGGCGTCGTCCTCGCCCGCGGTGGCGTGCTCGGCGGCGGTGGCGGCGCGCTCGGCGACGACGTCCTCCACGGCCTGGAGCACGCCCTTGTAGCCGGAGCAGCGGCAGAGGTTGCCGGCGAGGGCCTGGCGGGCCTCCAGCGGGGTGGGGGCGTGGTTGCCTTCGAGCAGGTCGTGCACGGTCATGCACATGCCCGGGATGCAGAAGCCGCACTGGACGGTGCCGCAGCGGGAGAGCGCCCGCTGCACGTCCGACGGCTCGCCGTCGACCGCGAGCCCCTCGACGGTCCGCACCTCGGACCCGGCGGCGGTCGCGGCCGGCACCAGGCAGGAGGCGACGAGCCGCCCGTCCACCTGGACGTTGCACGCCCCGCACTCGCCCTGCGAGCAGCCGTCCTTGGCCCCGGCGAGGCCGAGCCGCTCGCGCAGCACGTAGAGCAGCGACTCGCCGATCCAGGAGTCCGTGACGGGCCGGTCGGCGCCGTTGACCCGCAGCACGTAGGAGGTGTGCGGGTGCTCGTCGCTGTCGACGGAGGTGTACGAGGGCACCGCCGCGACCGCCTCGGGCGCGGGCTCCGCGACCGCCTCGGGCGCGGGCTCGGACTCCGGCTCCTCGATCAGCTCCGGCTCGTGCTCCGGTTCCGACTCCTCGATGAGCTCGGGCTCGGGCTCGGACTCCGGCTCCGGCTCCGGCTCCGGCACGGCCTCGGCTACGGGCTCCGCCATCGCGTCCGGCACCGCCCACGGCGCCGGGGCACCGCCCGGCAGGGTCGGCGGGGCCTGCTCGTACGAGACGGGCTCGGACACGACCGGCTCGGACACCACCGGCTCGTGGACGACCGGCTCGGACACCACCGGCTCGGCCGGGAACTCGTGGAGCTCCTGGAGCTCCTCCCCCCGGAACTCCTGGAGACCTTCCGCCGGGAACTCCTGGAGCCCCTCCGCCGGAACCTCCCACTGCCCCGTCGCGCCGAAGTGCCACTCCGCCGTCGCGTGCGGGTCGTGCTGCTCCATGTACGGCCGGGCCGCCGGCGCGCCCGCGCCGTCCTCGCCGTACCCGTGCGGCAACGACTCCGGCGCGGGCCCGGGCTCCGGCGCGGGCGCGAAGAACTCCACACCCTCCGCGCGCGGCTGCAGCGGCAGGATCATCGGCGGCGTGTAGCCGTGGCCGGGGGCCTCCAGCGGGATCCCGTCCAGCATGAACTCCGGCGGCAGCTGCACGAAGGCGGTCGCGCCCTCGTCGTACCCCTCGCTCTGCGGGATCGGCTCCCAGCCGCCCGGCGCGGCGGGTGCCACGGTCTCGTTCGGCTCGTTGTTGCCGGTGTTCACGACAGGGCCCTCCCCAGTGCCCGGCGGGCGAGAGTGGCGACGGTGCGCCGCAGGTGCAGGACGGCGGGCGACAGCTGTTCCCCGCCCGGCGGATCGGGGACGCAGGCGGCGGCCACGTACTCGCCGAAGGCCGTCAGCGCCTCCGGGGCGAGCGCCCGGTCGTTGTCCCAGTCGACCAGGGAGGCGATCCAGCGCTCGGCCTCCAGCGGGCGCAGCGGCATCGGGGCGACCGCGCCGACGGCGCAGCGGACGCCGCGCCGGGCGGGGTCGAGGACGACGGCGACGGAGGCGGAGGCGCGGGCCGGGCCGGTGCGGCCGGTGGCCTTGAGGAAGACCTGCGGGGCGTGCAGCAGCGGCACCCGGACGAAGGCGACGAGCTCGCCGGGGGCGAGGAGGTCACGGCCGGCGAGGAGGTGCGAGACCGGGATCTCGCGGTTGCCGAGCGGGCCGACGACGACGAGGTCGGCCTCCAGGGCGGCGAGGACGGGCAGCGAGTCGCCGGTGGGGGCGGCCGTGACGACGTTGCCGCCGAGGGTGCCGGCGTTGCGGATCTGGGGCGGTCCGGCCGCGCGGGAGGCGGCGGCGAGGGCCGGGATGAGGGCGGCGAAGTCGGGGCGGCCCATGCGGGCGTGGGTGAGGCCGGCGCCGAGGAGGGCGTGGCCGTCCTGGTACTGCCAGCCGCGGATCTCGTTGATGCGGCTGAGGCCGACGAGTCCCGCGGGGCGGAGCTGACCGCGGTTGACGGCGGCCATGAGGTCGGTGCCGCCGGCGACGGGGACGGCCGCCGGCATGGCGGTCAGCGCGGCCACGGCCTCGTCGAGCGAGGCGGGCAGCGTCACGGACTGCGCCGTCTGTGGTGCGTGCGTGGTCAACCCGCTGCCCCTTCCCGGTTGTCCCGGTCCGTCCCCGACTGTGCCCGGCCGCCGCGCGTGCGAGCGGGCGCACGGCGCGCCTGTGTGTGGGCGTACCGTACGTGCTCACAGGCCGGACGTGGCAACTCTGGCACATCTTCCGAGCCGTCCGGAGCGAGGGGCCGCGCAGGACCCTCCGCCCGGGACACCCGGCGCGTCCGGGTTGTCCGCGGACACCCCGGACGCGCCGGACGCCCTGACAGAGAAGGTAACTCCCGTTTCGCCGCTCCCGGGTGACCCCGGGAAGCGACCTGGCTCACACGATCGGGGGCGGCCCGTCCTTCGGGCGGCCGAGCAGGCCGGGGCGGCGCTGCCAGGGCTCGGGTCCGGTGGGCGGGCGGTAGGCGACGCCGAGGGCGTCGAGGCGCCGGTAGTGGGTCTCCATGCGGCGCAGGAATCCGGCCGTGTCGCGCTCGTCGGGGGCGGGCAGCTCCGACCAGGCGACCTCGGCGAAGGCGGCGAGGCGGGGGAAGACCTGGTAGTCGACGCGGTCGCGGTTCTCCATGACCTCGGTCCACACGTTGGCCTGGGTGCCGAGGACGTGCCGGGCGGCGGCCTCGGAGAGGCCGGGCGGGACGGGCTCGAAGCGGTACACGTCCTCCAGGGTGCGGACGAAACCGATCGGCACGGGCTCGTCCGGGCCGCCGTCCTGCCGGTGGTCGAGGTAGACCTGCTGCTCGGGGCACATGACGACGTCGTGCCCGGCCTCGGCGGCGGCGATCCCCCCGCCGTAGCCGCGCCAGGACGAGACGGCCGCGCCCTCGGACAGGCCCCACCTCGTCACCTCGCCTCCGGGCGCTCGTACCCGCCGCCGACGCTCCTCGTCGCGCGGTCGCTCGTGCCTCGCTCCCTCCTCCTCGTCGCCCTCGGCGGCGGCGCGCCCTTCGGCTCGGTTCCCGCCCTCCAGGATCTCGTCCCAGCCGATGAGCCGGCGGCCCCGGTCGGCGAGCCAGCGGTCGAAGTGGCGGATGAACCAGGACTGGAGCCCGTCCTCGTCGCCGACGCCGAGCTCCGCGATCCGGGCCTGGGCGGCCGGGGACTCCTTCCACTGGTCCTTGGGGCACTCGTCGCCGCCGACGTGCACGAAGGTGGCCGGGAACAGCTCCAGGACCTCCTCGAAGACGCCCTCGTAGAAGCGGAGCACCTCCTCGGTGGGGGCGAGGACGTTCGGGTTCACGCCCCAGGTGTCCCAGACGGTGAGGGCGGCGGTGTCGACGACGTCGGTGTTGCCGAGCCAGGGGTACGCGGCGATGGCGGCCTGCGAGTGGCCGGGGAGGTCGATCTCCGGGACGACGGTGATGTGCCGCTCGGCGGCGTAGGCGACGATCTCGCGGATGTCGTCGCGCGTGTAGAAGCCGCCGTGCGGGGTGTCGTCCCAGAGCGGCGAGGCGCGGTGGCCGCGCTTGGAGCGGGCCCGCCAGGCGCCGGTCTCCGTGAGGCGCGGGTACCGCTCGATCTCGATGCGCCAGCCCTGGTCGTCGGTGAGGTGGAAGTGGAAGACGTTCAGCTTGTGCGCGGCCATCAGGTCGAGCAGCCGCAGCACGTCCTCCTTGGCGGTGAAGTGCCGGGCCACGTCGAGGAGGAGGCCGCGCCAGCCGAAGCGGGGGCGGTCGGCGACGGTCGCGCACGGCAGGTCCCAGTCCGCGCCGGGCCGGACGGGCGCCCGCCGGTACGCGTCGGGGCCGAGGAGCTGGCGCAGCGTCTGGGCGCCCCAGAAGAGCCCGGCGGGCCCGCCGCCGTCGAGGGTGACGGCGGCCTCCGGGTCCTCGGTGGAGAGCCGGTAGCCCTCGGAGCCGTACTCCTCCTCCGTCTCCGGGGAGAGCCGCAGCCGGATGGCGTGCGGGCCGGTGCCGTCGGCGAAGGGGAGGCCGGTGGCGGCGCCGAGGACGGACCGCAGCCAGCGGGCGGTGCCCTCGGTGCCGGGGCCGGCGTCCAGGGTGGTCCGCTCGTCGAGGGAGACGTACCCGGGGGCGCCACCCTCGTACCGGATCGTCAGGGGTGCGGGGATCAGGTCCGTGTCTGCCATCGCGTCAGTCCTTCACCGCCCCGCCCAGCCCTGAGACCAGGCGGCGCTGTACGAGTACGAAGAAGACGAGCACCGGGATCGTCATCACGGTCGACCCGGCCATGATTCCCCCCCAGTCGTTCTCGTCGGGCTTGAAGAAGACCAGCAGCGCCATCGGGAGGGTGGACTGCGAGGTGTCGCTGATGAGGAACGACTTGGCGAAGAGGAAGTCGTTCCAGGTCGAGATGAACGAGAAGACGCTGGTCGCCACGAGCCCCGGCAGGACCAGCGGGAAGAGGATCGTCCACAGGAAGCGGGCGTGGCTCGCGCCGTCGATCCTGGCCTGTTCCTCCAGCGCCTCCGGCACCGCCCGGACGAAGCCGCGCAGCATCCAGATCGCGAAGGGCAGCGAGAAGGCGAGGTGGGGCAGGACGAGCGAGCCGAGGGTGTTGAGGAGGCCGGCGTCCCGCATGAGGAAGAAGAGCGGGATGGTCAGCGCCTCGACCGGCACCATCTGCGCCACCAGGAACATGATCAGGATCGTGGTGCGGAAGCGGAAGCGGAAGCGGGTGACGGCGGTCGCCGCGAGGAAGGCGACGACGGCGGAGGCGAGCACGACGGCGGTGGCCACCAGCAGGCTGTTCAGGAAGTAGCGGCCGAAGTCCTGCTGCTCGAAGACCCGCCGGAAGGAGTCGAGGGACGGGGAGAGGGTCCAGGGCCGGGGCTCGGTCGACTGGATCTCGCCGGCCGGCTTGAGCGCCGAGAGCACCATCCAGTACAGCGGGAAGGCGACGACGACGGCGGTCAGGAGGGCCGTCGCCTCGGCGAGCAGCCGCCCGGGACGGCGGACGCCGGGTATCCGGAAGGCGGTCACAGTTCCTCCCCCTGCCGGCGCAGCATCCGCAGGTACACCAGGGTGACCGCGAGCAGGATCAGCAGCATGACGACGCCGATGGCCGCGCCCAGGCTGTACTGGGAGGAGGCGAAGGCCTGCTGGTAGGCGTAGACGTTGAGGACGAGGTTCTGGCCGGCGATGCCGCCTCCGTTGGTCATGACGTAGATCTGGGTGAAGACCTTGAAGTCCCAGATGACGGACTGGATGGTGACGACGGCGAGGATCGGGCGGAGCAGTGGCGCGGTCACGGTGCGCCAGATCCGCCACGGGGAGGCGCCGTCGAGGGCCGCGGCCTCCAGGATCTCGGTGGGGACGGCCCGGATCCCGGCGTAGACGGTGACCATCACGAAGGGGAACGAGCACCAGACGACTTCGAGGAGGACGAGCGCGAAGGCGCTGTACCGCCCGTAGGTCCAGGAGAAGTCGCCGAGGCCGAGGAGCTTGTTGACGGGGCCGAAGTCGGCGTCGAAGAGGAAGACCCAGACGGTGGAGCCGGTGACGGCGGGGGTGGCCCAGGCGCCGAGCGCGGCGAGCATCAGGGCGAGCCGGGGCAGGGCCCGGACGCGGGTGAGGAGGACGGCGAGGGCGCAGCCGACGGCGAGGGTGCCGGCCACGCAGGCGGCGGCGAAGACGACGGTGGCGAGCAGGACCTGGCGGAACTGCGGGTCGGTGAGGAGGGCGGTGTAGTTGCCGAGGCCCCGGAAGGAGGTGGGTTCGCCGCCGCTGACCTGGGCCTGGGTGTACTCCAGGAAGGAGATGAGGCCCAGCTGGTAGACGGGGTAGACGAGGAGGGCGCCGAGGACGGCGAGGGCGGGCAGGAGGTAGAGCCAGGGGGTCCAGGCGGAGGTGCCGGTGCGGGACGCGCGGGTGCGGGCCCCGCCGGTCTTGTCGGTACGGCTCCGGGGCGGGCGTTCGGTGAGGGTGGCCGTCATCCGGCTCGGCCCGCCTCGGCGAAGGCCGCGTCCATCTTCTTCGCCGCGTCGCGGGCGGCGGTCGGTACGTCCTTCCGGCCGCTGGCGATCTCCTGGAGCATCGTGGGGACGACGAGCGAGGAGTCGATGCGGCCCCAGGCGGCGGTGGCGGGCACGAACCTGGTGCCGGCGGCGAGGGTGTCGATGAAGGGCTTCACGAAGGGCTTGCGCGCGGCGGCGGCTGCGCGGACGTCGGTGAAGGTGGGCAGGAAGCCCATGGCGTCGAAGAGCGCGGCCTGGCTCTCCTTGCCGGCGAGTTCCTTGGTCAGTTCGACGGCGAGGGTGCGGTGCGAGGTGGACCTGAGGACGCCGATGTTGTTGCCGCCGGCGAAGGCGGGGGCGACGGAGCCGGGGGTGGCGCCGGGCAGCGGGACGACGGCGTACTTGCCCTTGACCTGTCCGGCCTCGACGGCGGCGTGGCTGAAGTCGCCGACGATGGCCATGCCGGCCTTGCCGGCGGCGAAGGCGGTGACGGTGGCGTTGCCGCCCATCTGGGCGCAGGTGGCGGCGGGGCAGTTGTCGTCGCGGAGGAGCGAGGTGTAGGCGGTGAGGCCCTTGACGGCGGCGTCGGAGTCGAGGGCGGCCCTGTAGGCGCCGGAGCCGTCCTCGGTGGCGAGGTCGCCGCCGGCGGCCCAGACGAAGGGGAGGGCGCCGTAGGTGTAGGCGCCGCCGACGGCGATGCCGTACAGCTCGGGTCTGGCCTTGCGTATCTTGCGGGCGGTGGCGGCGAGTTCGTCCTGGCTCTTGGGGGCGGCGAGGCCGAGTTCCCGGAAGACGTCGGTGCGGTAGTAGAGGGCGCGGACGCCGACGAAGAGCGGGGCGCCGTAGACCTTGCCGCCGACGGTGACGGACTTCCGGGCGGTGGGGTCGGTGTCCTTCGCCTGGTCCCAGGCGGTGAACTCGGCGGTGATGTCGGCGAGTCCGCCGTCCTTCACGTAGCCGGCGGTGTCGGTGTTGCCGTACTCGATGACGTCGGGGGCGGACTTCGGGTCGTTGAAGGCCGCCTTGACGCGCTGGGCGCGGGTCTCGACGGGGATGTACTCGACCTCGACGTCGGCGCCGGGGTGTTTCTTCTCGAAGGCGGCGACGGCGGCGTCGACCACCTTCTCCTTGGGCTGATGGGCGACCTCCTGGAAGAGCCAGACGCGCAGGGTGCCGGTCTTCTCGTCCCCGCCGGCGGCGGGGGCGGAGGTCTGGGGCGCGCAGGCGGCGAGGACGAGGGCGGCGAGCGGCAGGGCGACGGGGGCGGTGATCCGGGCAGGAAGCTTCATGGCGGTTCCCCTCCGAGCGTGCGTTGCAACATACGCAACGGGCGTTTCGTGCTGCACAACAACAGCGGTGAGGTTAGGCGCGCCCGGCGATCACGACAAGAGGTCTCGACCACTTCGCGCCCGCCGCGGGGCCCCGGAAACGCGGAACGGCCCCCGTCGCGCGCACCGCTGGTGCGCACGACGGGGGCCGTCCCCGACGAGGGTGGGCCGGGACTACTTCCCCTTGCCGCCCTTGTCCTTGTCCTTGTCGCCACCCGAGCCCATGGACTCGTAGATCTCCTTGCACATCGGGCAGACCGGGTACTTCTTCGGGTCGCGCCCGGGCACCCAGACCTTCCCGCAGAGTGCGACGACGGGAGTGCCGTCGAGGGCACTCGCCATGATCTTGTCCTTCTGGACGTAATGGGCGTAGCGCTCGTGGTCGCCGTCACCGTGGGACACCTGCGGCGTCGGCTCGACGAGGGTTCCCGTACCTGCCCCGCGCTCGGGCTCGAGAGTGCTCATGGGAACCAAGGGTACTGAACCCCGGGGCCGTCAGTTGAGCGAAGGGTCGTCGGGGTAGGTGGCGACCATGGCGAGGTCGCCGCGCTGGCGGCGCAGCACCTGGCGCCAGAGGGTCTCGGGGGTGGGCGAGGAGACGTCGCCGGGCTCGGACTCGACGACGTACCAGGCCCCCTCGGTGAGTTCGGCCTCCAGCTGGCCGGGGCCCCAGCCCGCGTACCCGGCGAAGATGCGCAGCGCGCCGAGGGCGGGTCCGAGGAGCTCGGGCGGGGCCTCCAGGTCGACGAGGCCGATCGCGCCGAAGACCCGGCGCCAGCCGAGCGGGCCCTCGTCGCCGGGGATGACGGCGAGGCCGAGGGCCGCGTCGAGGGAGACGGGCCCGCCCTGGAAGACGACGCCGGGCTCGCCGGCGAGACCGGCCCAGGGCGCGAGGACGTCGCCGACGGTGACCGGGGTCGGGTGGTTGAGGACGACGCCGAGCGAGCCCTCGTCGTCATGGTCGAGCAGCAGCACCACCGCGCGGTCGAAGTTCGGATCCGCGAGGGCGGGCGTGGCCACGAGCAGCCGTCCTGTGAGCGAGGACACCTCGGTCATGCGACACATGATCTCGCATCTTCGGCGCGTGCGGGGGTTCTCGGGCGGAATCCCGGGAAACCGGGGAAGGCGGGGGCGAGCCTCGCAGGTGGGAAGGGGCGGGACAGGACCGCCCGGACCGCCCGCCCGGGACAACCGGACGGTGACGCTCCGCAAGATCGCGGGAACGGAGGGTGTTGTGCCGAATTCATTACATCTGACAGGCACCCCGACCGGCCCGATCAGGGTCCAATGGCCCCTTACCCTTTTCTCTGGCCACCCGACCGACGACTCCGGAACGCGAGATTCATGACCGGCACAGACAGTCACGATGTACTGCTCGTCCATGGCGGAACCCCGCTGGAGGGCGAGATCCGCGTTCGCGGCGCGAAGAACCTCGTGCCCAAGGCGATGGTCGCCGCCCTGCTCGGCAGCGGCCCCAGCAGACTGCGCAACGTGCCGGACATCCGCGACGTCCGCGTCGTGCGCGGCCTGCTCCAGCTGCACGGCGTGACGGTCCGCCCCGGCGAGGAGCCCGGCGAGCTGGTGCTCGACCCGACGCACGTCGAGTCCGCCAACGTCGCCGACATCGACGCCCACGCCGGCTCGTCGCGCATCCCGATCCTCTTCTGCGGCCCGCTGCTGCACCGCCTCGGCCACGCCTTCATCCCGGGCCTGGGCGGCTGCGACATCGGCGGCCGGCCCATCGACTTCCACTTCGACGTGCTCCGCCAGTTCGGCGCGACCATCGAGAAGCGCGCCGACGGCCAGTACCTGGAGGCCCCGCAGCGCCTTCGCGGCTGCAAGATCCGCCTCCCGTACCCCTCGGTCGGCTCGACCGAGCAGGTGCTGCTCACCGCCGTCCTCGCCGAGGGCGTCACCGAGCTCTCGAACGCGGCCGTGGAGCCGGAGATCGAGGACCTCATCTGCGTCCTGCAGAAGATGGGCGCCATCATCTCGATGGACACCGACCGGACCATCCGGATCACCGGTGTCGACAAGCTCGACGGCTACACCCACCGGGCGCTCCCGGACCGCCTGGAGGCGGCCTCCTGGGCGTCCGCGGCGCTCGCCACCGAGGGCAACATCTACGTGCGCGGCGCCCAGCAGCGCTCGATGATGACCTTCCTCAACACCTACCGGAAGGTCGGCGGCGCCTTCGAGATCGACGACGAGGGCATCCGCTTCTGGCACCCGGGCGGCTCGCTGAACGCGATCCACCTGGAGACCGACGTGCACCCCGGCTTCCAGACCGACTGGCAGCAGCCGCTGGTCGTCGCCCTGACGCAGGCCTCCGGCCTCTCCATCGTCCACGAGACGGTGTACGAGTCCCGGCTCGGCTTCACCTCGGCGCTGAACCAGATGGGTGCCCACATCCAGCTGTACCGCGAGTGCCTCGGCGGCTCCGACTGCCGCTTCGGCCAGCGCAACTTCCTCCACTCGGCGGTCGTCAGCGGCCCGACGAAGCTCCAGGGCGCCGACCTGGTCATCCCCGACCTGCGCGGCGGCTTCTCGTACCTGATCGCGGCACTCGCCGCCCAGGGCACCAGCCGGGTCCACGGCATCGAGCTGATCAACCGCGGCTACGAGAACTTCATGGAGAAGCTCGTGGAGCTCGGCGCCAAGGTCGAGCTGCCGGGCAGCGCGCTCGTCTGAGCCCTCCAGGGGGCCTGGGAAGGGCATACGGAAGGGCGGCCACCCCGGAGGGGGTGGCCGCCCTTTTCGTGCGCCTACAGGCCGCTTACTTGCCCTTGGCGGCTTCCTTGAGCTTCGAGCCCGCGGAGACCTTCACGCTGTAGCCGGCCGGGATGTTGATCGGGTCGCCGGTCTGCGGGTTACGAGCGGTGCGAGCGGCACGGTGGGTGCGCTCGAAGGTCAGGAAGCCGGGGATGGTGACCTTCTCGTCGCCCTTGGCGACGACCTCACCGACGGTCTCGGCGAGGGCGGCCAGCACGGCGTCGGCGTCCTTGCGGGTCACCTCGGCGCGGTCGGCCAGCGCGGCCACCAGCTCACTGCGGTTCATGTTGTTACTCCCGTGTTCTTCTTGCCTGTGAGGCGTGAGATCGAAGCCGATGCTGCCAGGGGCCTCGGACAGTCCCCGGACTCGGGTCTGCCTCTCGTGGATCCCTCGCGCCCTGGGGGTTCCCCCCTGGACGAAGTCCTCGGGGGAGCATCCTGCCCCCACCAGCGGCGGGAACGCCAATCCGGCACCCTCTGGGGTCACACGAAAAGCGCCCGAGGCCCCTGGTGGTGACGTAGCGTCGACTCCCCGCAAACGGTGCGGAGCCGAAAAGCCACCCTAAAGGCGGGTTTACGACTCCGCGAATCGCGACACGCTCAGGCGCCCGCGGCCGCCGCCTTGGCGGCGTTCCTGACGGCCCCGGCGACGGCGCCCGCGACCTTGTCGTTGAAGACCGACGGGATGATGTAGTTCGGGTTCAGCTCGTCCTCGGTGACGACGTCCGCGAGGGCGCTGGCGGCGGCCAGCATCATCTCGGTGTTGACCGTGCGGGACTGCGCGTCGAGCAGACCGCGGAAGACGCCCGGGAAGACCAGCACGTTGTTGATCTGGTTCGGGAAGTCCGAGCGGCCGGTGGCGACCACGGCGGCGGTCTGCCGGGCGGCGGCCGGGTCGACCTCCGGGTCGGGGTTCGCGAGCGCGAAGACGATGGAGTCCTCGGCCATCGCGGCCACGTCCTCGGCGCCCAGCAGGTTCGGGGCCGAGACGCCGATGAAGACGTCGGCGTCGACGACGGCCTGCTTGAGGGTGCCGGTGACACCCTCCGGGTTGGTGTTGTCGGCGATCCAGCGCAGCGGGGAGTCCGCCGGGGCCGCCACCAGGTCCTCGCGGCCGGCGTGCACGACGCCGTGGATGTCGGCGACGACCGCGTGCTTGACGCCCGCGGCGATCAGCAGCTTGAGGATGGCCGTGCCGGCCGCGCCGGCGCCCGACATGACGACCTTGACGTCGCCGATGCCCTTGCCGACCACCCGGAGGGCGTTGGTGAGGGCGGCGAGGACGACGATGGCGGTGCCGTGCTGGTCGTCGTGGAAGACCGGGATGTCGAGGGCCTCGCGGAGCCGGGCCTCGATCTCGAAGCAGCGCGGCGCGGAGATGTCCTCCAGGTTGATGCCCGCGAAGCCGGGGGCGATGGCCTTGACGATCGCCACGATCTCGTCGGTGTCCTGGGTGTCCAGGCAGATCGGCCAGGCGTCGATGTCGGCGAAGCGCTTGAAGAGGGCGGCCTTGCCCTCCATGACCGGCATGGCGGCCATCGGGCCGATGTTGCCGAGGCCGAGGACGGCGGAGCCGTCGGTGACGACCGCGACGGTGTTGCGCTTGATGGTGAGGCGGCGGGCGTCCTCGGGGTTCTCGGCGATCGCCATGCACACGCGGGCGACGCCCGGGGTGTAGATCATGGACAGGTCGTCACGGTTGCGGATGGGGTGCTTGGACGCCATCTCGATCTTGCCGCCGAGGTGCATCAGGAACGTACGGTCGGAGACCTTGCCGAGGACGACGCCCTCGATGTCCCGCAGCCGCTCGACGATCTCGTCGGCGTGCGCGGTGGAGGTCGCGGCGATGGTGACGTCGATCCGGAGCTTCTCGTGACCCGAAGCGGTGACGTCGAGGCCGGTGACGGATCCTCCGTGGGACTCGACCGCCGCCGTGAGCTGCGAGACCGCGGTGCCGCTCGCGGGCACCTCCAGCCGGACCGTCATCGAGTACGAGACGCTGGGCGCCGTTGCCATGGCCGGATTCCTCTGCTTTCCCTAGCTTCGTTGCTACCCCGCCCCGGCTGGTTGCCCTGGCGGCGCCCTCCGATCGTCGCACCTACCCACGGGTAGCAGGTAATGCGGTCATTTTGTTTTCGGAAAGTAGTTTCCACCATACGAGAGTCTCGTGAACAACAGAAGAGGCCCCGGTCATCGGAAGACGACCGGGGCCTCAACTTCGTATGTACGTCTAAGTGACACCGACCCGCCATGCTCGCCTCGCGGCAAGTGGTCCCTCTGAGGGACGAAGGTTGGGCCCGGGGGCTTGGATCGAGCCGGTGTCACGACCAGGCTAACAAACCCTCCCCGAAGGTGATTCCCCCGGCGCGTGTTGACCGGAAATCACCCCCGGAGGGGCCTGGCCTCAGTCCCGCAGCAGGTCCGGGACCCCGGCCTCGTCCGGCAGGTCCCGCTCGCCCGAGAGCACCGTCAGCGCCTGCGTCGAACGGGTGAGGGCCACGTACAGGACGCGCAGGCCGGCCGGGGACTCGTCCGCGATCTCGGCCGGGGAGACGACGAGGGTGGCGTCGTACTCCAGGCCCTTCGCCTCCAGCGAGCCCAGCGCGACCACCCGGTCGCCCAGGCCGTCGAGCCAGCGGGCGGCCTCCGCACGGCGGTCCATGGCGACGACCACGCCGACCGTGCCCTCGACCTCGGCGAGCAGCCGCTCCGCCTCGGACCGTACGGCTCCGGCCAGGCCGCCGCCCGCGCCGACGGCGACGAAACGGGGCTCGACACCGGTGGAGCGGACCGCCCTCGGCGACTCCTTGCCCGGCATCGCCAGGGCGAGGACCTTGGCGGCCAGCTCGGCGATCTCCGCCGGGTTGCGGTAGTTCACCGTCAGCTCGAAGCGGCGGCGGGGCCGGGAGCCCAGCGCCTCGTCGCGGGCGGCGGCCGCCTCGTCCGGATCGGACCAGGAGGACTGCGCCGGGTCGCCGACGATCGTCCAGGTGGCGTGCCGGCCGCGGCGGCCGACCATCCGCCACTGCATGGGCGTCAGGTCCTGCGCCTCGTCGACGATGACGTGGGCGTACTCGGTGCGCTCGGCGGCGAGCCGCTCGGCCCGCTCCCGCTGGGTCTCCTCGCGCACCGGCATCAGCTCCTCCAGGCCGGTGAGCTGGTCCAGCGGGTCGTACTCCCGCTTCCGCTTCGGCCGGGCGGGGGCGCCGAGCAGGGTGTGCAGCTCGTCCAGGAGGGCCACGTCGTGGACGGAGAGGCCCGGGCGGCGCAGCGAGCGGGCGACCCGGCGGACCTCGCCCGGGTTGAGCACCCGGCGGGCCCAGCGGCCGAGCCGCTTCTCGTCGGCCATGGCGTCGAGGACCTGACGCGGCGCCAGCTCGGGCCACCAGGCGTCGAGGAAGCCGAGGAAGGAGTCCTCGGTGGAGACGTCCTCGTCGAAGGAGGAGCGCAGCTCGGCGGCGAGCTCGGGGTCGCTGTGCCGGCCGGCCGCGCCCGAGCGGGAGTAGAGGGCGTCGAGGAGCAGCCGGCGGGCGCGGGGCCGCAGCAGGTTGACGGGGGCGGTGCCGGAGAGCACGTTCTGCCGGATCCGCCGCAGGTCGGCCTCCTCCAGTTCGAGGCGGCGCCCGAAGGCGACGACGCGGAGCAGCTTCGGCGAGTCGGGCCGGTCCAGGGCGCCGCGGGCCGCCTTGCGGAGCACGGCGAGCATCCGCGAGGAGCCCTTGACGCGGGAGACGGCGGGCTCGTCGTACGCGTCGGCCACGGCTCCGGCGGCGTCCTCGGCGAGGTTGCCGAGCGCCCGGATGGCGACCTGCCCCTCCTCGCCGAGGGAGGGCAGCACGCCCTCGGTGTACGAGACGAGCAGCGGCGTCGGCGAGACGATGAGGATGCCGCCGGCGTACCGCCTGCGGTCCTGGTAGAGCAGGTACGCGGCCCGGTGCAGCGCCACGGCCGTCTTCCCGGTGCCCGGCCCGCCCTCCACGTACGTGACGGAGGCGGCGGGCGCGCGGATGACGAGGTCCTGCTCGGCCTGGATGGAGGAGACGATGTCCCGCATGGTGTGGCCGCGGGCCTGCCCGAGGGCGGCCATCAGCGCGCCGTCGCCGATGACGGGCAGCTCGGCGCCGCCGAGGCTCGCCTTCAGCTCGGGGCGCATCAGGTCGTCCTCGACGCCGAGGACCCTGCGGCCCTTCGACCGGATGACCCGGCGGCGCACGACCCGGCCCGGCTCCACGGGCGTGGACCGGTAGAAGGGCGCGGCGGCGGGCGCGCGCCAGTCGATGACGAGCGGCGAGTAGTCGGCGTCGAGCACGCCGATGCGGCCGATGTGCAGGGTCTCGCCGATGTCGGCGGTGCCGTCGGCCCGGATGGCGTCGTCGGCGGGCTCCACGGAGGTGTAGGCCCCGTCGGGCCCCTTGACGCCGTCCTTCCCCTCCAGCAGGTCGATCCGCCCGAACAGGAAGTCCTCGAACTCGTTGTTGAGCCGGTTCAGGTGGACCCCGGCGCGGAAGACCTGGGCGTCGCGCTCGGCGAGGGCGCCGGGCGTGCCGACGTGTCCCTTCTGCGCGGCGTCGTTCATCAGGAACTCCGCCTCGTGGATCTTCTCCTCCAGGCGGCGGTAGACCTGGTCCAGATGTTCCTGCTCGACGCCGATCTCACGGTCTCTGACCGTGTCGACGGCTTCCTGCGCGGCCACTAAGGCCCCCTTCTGACGTGCACTGGGCAGCCGTCAAAGGTACGCCACCGGTGGCCGCCGTGTCAGGCGAGGGGCGGCGGCCGATCGTGCAGGATCCGCTGGAAGAGGTGGTGATCGCGCCACGCGCCGGCGATGTGCAGGTATCGGGGCGCGGTCCCGATCCGCTCGAACCCGGCCTTGGCGAGGACGCGCTGGGAGGCGTGGTTGTCGAGCAGGGTGGACGCCTCGATCCGGTGCAGCCCGAGCTCGTCGCGCGAGGCGCGCAGCACCTCGGCGACGAGGAGGGAGGCGATGCCGCGCCCGGTGCGCTCCCCGTCCACCCAGTACCCGAGCGACGCGCTCCGGAACGGCCCCAGCACGATGCCCGAGAGGATCGCGGCCCCGACGATCCGCTCCCCCTCGACGGCGAACCACCGTCGGCCGCCGTCGGCCAGCCGCTCGGCCTGCGCCTCGGCGGTGTAGTACCGCTCGGGCCGGTACGGCTCGGTGGCCCGCATGTGCCCCCGGTTGCGCCCCAGCGCCTCCGCGAGCGCCCCCGCGTCCTCGGCCTCCGCCGCCCGAACCCCCACCACGACATCCATCCGGGCAAGGTACCCGCCGCCGTTCCGTCGTGGCCACGCGTTCCTCCCCCGGAGGGGGTACCCCGGGCGGGACGCCCGCCGGGGGCGACGGGATCAGCTGGTCGGGTCCACCGAGAGGCGGTAGCCGCGTTTGACGACGGTCTGGATGAGCTTGGGGGTGCCCAGGGAGGCGCGGAGACGCGCCATCGCCGTCTCCACGGCGTGCTCGTCCCGCCCGGCGCCCGGCAGCGCCCGCAGCAGGTCCGCCCGCGAGACGACCCAGCCCGGGCGGCGGGCCAGCAGCCCGAGGAGGGCCATGCCGGCCGGCGGCACGGGCCGGAGCGAGCCGTCGACGAGCACCGCGTGGCCCCGGATCTCGACGCGGTGCCCGGCGACCGGCAGCACCCGCGCCCGCGCGGGCAGCTCCGTGCAGAGGAGCTGCACGAGCGGCCCGAGCCGGAACCGTTCGGGCTGGTGCGTGGGGATGCCCTCGGCCTGCAGCGGCAGTGCCGTCACGGGCCCCACGCACATCGCCGGCACCTCGTGCCGCAGCGCCTCCACGAGCCGCTCCCGCACCCCCCGCTCCGCCGCCCGTGAGAAGAGCGAGGCCGCCGCCGGCGCGCTGGTGAAGGCGACCGCGTCGACGGAGCCGGAGAGGACCGCGTCGAGGAGCCGGTCGAGCGGCCCGAGGTCCTCCGGCGGCATCCAGCGGTAGACGGGCACGCCCACCACCGTCGCCCCGGCCTCGGTGAGCGCCTCGACGAACCCGGGGAGGGGTTCGCCGTGGAGCTGGACGGCGATCCGCCGCCCGTCGACGCCTTCGGCGAGGAGCCGGTCGAGGACCTCGGCCATGGACTCGGACGAGGGCGACCAGGACTCGGTGAGCCCGGCGGCCCGCACCGCGCCCTTGACCTTGGGCCCGCGGGCGAGGAGTTCGACCCCGCGCAGCGCGTCGAGGAGCTCGGAGCCGTACCCCCAGCCCTCCGCCGCCTCGACCCACCCGCGGAAGCCGATCGCCGTGGTGGCGACGACGACGTCCGGCGTGTCGCCGATGATGTCCTTGGTGGCGGCGAGGAGTTCGGTGTCGTCGGCGAGGGGGACGATCCGCAGCGCGGGGCCGTGCACGACGGCCGCGCCGCGCCGGCGCAGCAGGGCGATGAGTTCGTCCGCGCGCCGGGCCGCGGTGACGCCGACCGTGAAGCCGGCCAGGGGTCCGTGTTCGTGCTGGTCCATGGGCATCGAGAGTGGCGCGGACGCGTGACAGTCGGGGTTCACGCGTATTTCCTGGCCGTTACGGTACGCGCCCTGCACCGCCGCTCACACCTTCGCGTATCCGGGCCGGGACTCCGGCTCCTCGGCGGACTCGGCGGTGTCGGGGACGACGGGCGGGCGCCGAAGGTATACCGCCCAGGTGACGGCCATGCAGGCGGCGTAGAAGGCGAGGAAGGCGACGAAGGCGGCGGTGCCGCTGCCGACGGTCTGGAAGGACTGCCGGAAGGCGAGGTTGATGCCGAGGCCGCCGAGGCCGCCGACGGCCCCGATGAGGCCCATGGAGGCGCCGGAGAGCCGCCGTCCGTACGCCTCCGCGGGCTCGCCGCTCAGGCCCTTGCGGTGCCCCTGGGCGAGGAAGATCGCCGGGATCATCTTGAAGGTGGAGCCGTTGCCGAGGCCGCTGAGGACGAAGAGGGCGATGAAGCCGACGAGGAAGACGGCGAGCGACTCGATGACGGAGGCCCAGATGACGATGCCGGTCGCGGCGGACATGGCGGCGAAGGTGGCGAGGGTGATGCGGGCGCCGCCGTGCTTGTCGGCGAGGGAGCCGCCGAAGGGGCGGATGAGGGAGCCGAGGAGGGGGCCGATGAAGGTGAGCGAGGCCGCCTGGAGGGGCGTGCGGCCGAACTGGGTCTGGAGGACGAGGCCGAAGGCGAAGCTGTAGCCGATGAAGGAACCGAAGGTCCCGATGTACAGGAAGGCCATGATCCAGGTGTGGCGGGCCCGCACGGCCTCGCGGAAGGCGCCGGTGTCGTTCTTCACGGGCGTGAGGTTGTCCATGAAGAGCGCGGAGCAGACGGCGGCGACGACGATCAGCGGCAGGTAGACGCCGAGGACGATCCTGGGGTGCAGGGCGCCGGCGGTGCCGATGACGAGGAGGCCGACGAGCTGGACGACGGGGACGCCGATGTTGCCGCCGCCGGCGTTGAGGCCGAGCGCCCAGCCCTTCTTCCGGAGCGGGAAGAAGGCGTTGATGTTGGTCATCGAGGAGGCGAAGTTGCCGCCGCCGACGCCGGTGAGCGCCGCCACCAGGACGAAGGTGGAGTAGGACGTGCCCGGTTCCATCACCGCGTAGGCGAAGCCGGTGGGCAGGAGGAGCAGCAGGGCGCTGAAGACCGTCCAGTTGCGTCCGCCGAAGCGGGCGACGACGAAGGTGTACGGGATGCGGATCAGCGCGCCGACGAAGGTGGCGGTCGCGATGAGGAAGAACTTGCCGGCGGGGTCGACGCCGTATTCGGGCCCCATGAAGAGGACCATCACCGACCACAGGCTCCAGACGGAGAAGCCGATGTGTTCGGAGAGGACGGAGAAGGCGAGGTTGCGCCGGGCGATCCGTTCGCCCTTCTCCCGCCAGAAGGTCTCGTCCTCCGGCTCCCAGACGTCGATCCAGCGCCCGCCCATCTCGCACCTCCAGGGTGTGGGATCCGGTTCCGGATCCTCCTGGGAACGAACGCTAGGAGTACCTCGTTTCAGTCCGGTGCCGTGAGGTGACGCCGACGGAACCGTGCTCTCACCCGCCCGCCCCGGTTCCTGTGAGCGGCAGCCCCGGCTCCCCCTCCGGGAGCCAGGAGCCGGCCGGGCGGTCGTGCCAGCCCTCGCGCCGCGCCAGTTCGGCGACGGCCTCGTGGAGGGCGTCGAGGGCGGGGTGGCGCAGGCCCTTGCGCCAGACGAGGCTGACGGGCGAGAGCGGCACGGGGTCGACGAGGGGGCGCAGGACGCAGCCGGGCATGGGCGGGAAGCCGACGACGGCGAGGACCGGGTGCCGGTGTTTGGCCATGATCCGCTGGAACTCCTCCTTGCCGACGGCGAGCGGCGCGGGCGGCGCGAGGTGGATGCCGCGGCCGGCGAAGAGCCGGGTGGCGAGGTCGGTCCACTCGGGGGTGCGGTCGTTCCCGGCGCCGGCGTAGAGGCGTTCGCCGGCGAGCCGGCCGAGCGGCACCTCGGGGAGGGCGGCGAGCGGGTGGTCCTCGGGCAGCACGACGGCCATCGGCTCGTACCGCACGAACCGCGCGTCGAGCCGGGCCCGGAGCCCGGGCGCGAGCCCGCCGTAGCGGCCGAAGGAGGCGTCGAGCCGGCCGGCCAGGATCTCCCGCGCGGCACCGGTGAGCCCGGACTCGAAGCGGGCCATCAGCTCCTGGTCGGGGGCGAGTTCGCGGGCGCGGCGCAGGATGCGGTCCTGGACGAGGCCGGGCGAGTTCAGGTCGACGAGGAGGGGGCGGGCGCCGGCCCGGAAGGCGTCGCGGAGCGCGTCGTGGGCGTCGAGGACCCGGCGGGCGTACGGCAGGAGCCGTTCGCCGTCCGGGGTGAGCGCGACCTGCCGGGTGGTCCGTACGAACAGCTGGGCGCCCACCTCCCGCTCCAGGCGCCGGACGTCCCGGCTGAGGGCCTGCTGGGCCACGAAGAGCCGGCCGGCGGCCCGGGTGAAGTGGAGCTCCTCGGCGACGGCGGTGAAGGCGCGCAGCAGCCGGGGTTCGATGTCGTACGGTGTGGCCACCCGCCGCATTCAACAACACGGGTGCGTGAATCGCGACCCGATGGGTGTTGGACGGTCCGGGCGGCCGGGCCGGAGCCTGGTTCCATGCCCCCTCAGCTCCTCGTCCCCACCCCGGCGGGCCCGGGCCTCGCCCCCCGCTACCGCGAGCGCCCCGCCACGCCGCCCCGCAATCCGTACCTGCGGCTCTTCACCCTCCCCGGTACGCGCGCGTTCACCGCCGGGAACCTGATCGCCCGGCTGCCCTCGGGGATGTCCGGCATCAGCGCGGTGATCATGATCTCGGCCGGGTACGACTCCTACGCCCTGGCCGGCGCGGTCACCGCGACCGGCCTGGCGGCGGGCGCGCTGACCGCGCCCTGGATCGCCCGGCTGATCGACCGGCACGGTCAGGCCCGGGTCGCCGTCCCCGCCGCGGCCGTCGCCGCCCTGGGCCAGCTGGCGCTGCTGCTGTGCGTCCGGGGGCACGCGCCCGCGTGGGCGCTGTTCTGCGCGATCGCGCTGACCGCGACCACCCCGAACACGGGCGGCATGTCCCGGGCCCGCTGGGCGCACCTGCTGCGCGGCGACGCGGCCGCGCTGCACACCGCGAACTCCTTCGAACAGGCCGCCGACGAGCTGTGCTTCATGCTGGGCCCGGTGCTGGCGGCGGTGGCCTGCTCGGCGTTCTTCCCCGAGGCGGGGACGCTGGTGGCGGCCGTCCTGCTGCCGGCCGGCGTCCTGCTCTTCGCCGCCCAGCGCTCGACGGAGCCGCCGGTCGCCCCGCGCACGGCGGCGGGCTCGCCGCTGCGGGCACCGGGGATGGTCCCCCTGCTCGTGGTCTTCCTCGCGACCGGCGCGATCTTCGGTTCGATGGAGGTGACGGCGCTGGCGTACGTCGACGGCCCGGCCGCCGGCCCGGTGCTCGCCCTCCAGGCGGCGGGCTCCTGCGCGGCCGGCCTGCTCTACGGCCGGGCCCGCCGCACCGCCGGCCTGCGCCTGTGCCTGGCGGCGATGACGCTGCTGATGGCGGCCCCGCTGCTGATGGCACTGACGGGTTCCCTGCTCGCCCTGGCGGCCGGTCTGCTGGTGGCGGGCATGGCGACGGCCCCGACGATGGTCACGGGCATGGGCCTGGTCCAGAGGCTCACCCCGCCCTCCCAGCTCAACGAGGGCATGACGCTGGCCGTGACCGCCCTCCTGGCGGGCGTCGCCGCCGGCTCGGCCACCGCCGGCTGGACCGCCGACCACGCCCCGTCCCCCGTCGCCGGCTTCCTCCTGCCGGTGACGGCGGCGGCCCTGGCCCTGGCCCTGTGCGCGACGACCGGCGTCGGCCGCCGCACCCGGCCGACTCACGGTTGACGCCGAGGGTGGCCGACACGACAGAGGCCCGGCGGTCGCTCGCGCGACCACCGGGCCTCTGCCCACATGGGATGAGTGGAGATGGCGGGAATCGAACCCGCGTCCAACGGTGCGGAACCAGGGCTTCTCCGTGTGCAGTCCGGTGCGATTTTCTCAGCCCTCCGAATCACCCAGACAAGTCCGGAACGGGCTCAGTCACTGTTTGATTTCCCTCTTCACCCCGTGACCGGGATCAAGGTTTAGTCCCCTTCATGATGCCAGGATCCGGGTCGGGAACAGCCCCGGGCTGACACTTCGCAAGTCGCTACTTAGGCAGCGAGGGCGAAGGAATCGCGCTTGGTGTTGGCGATTATTGGTTTCGGCGCGTGGTTTACGAGATCATTGCCGCTTCCTCGACACGCTTCCCCTGCTTCGACATCCGCTGTCGAAACCGATCATCCCCATGTTGTTTTTTCAATCCGTGCGCCCTCGGTGGGGTGCGTGGCCCATGGTACGTGACCGGCGGGCCCGGTTGCCAGCGTATTAACGCTCCTGGGCGCGCTGGCGCCGCTTCGCCGACGCGATCGCCCGCGCCGTCTCACGGGTGTCCTGCTTCTCCCGCAGCGTCTGCCGCTTGTCGAACTCCTTCTTGCCCTTGGCGAGCGCGATCTCGCACTTCACCCGGCCGCCCAGGAAGTACAGCGCGAGCGGCACGATCGTGTGACCGGTCTCCGACGCCTTCTGCTCCAGCTTGTCGATCTCCGCCCGGTGCAGCAGCAGCTTCCGCTTCCGCTTCGCCGAGTGGTTGGTCCAGCTGCCCTGCATGTACTCGGGCACGTGGATGTTGTACAGCCACGCCTCGTGGCCCTCGATCTGGACGAAGCCGTCCACGAGCGAGGCCCGCCCCATCCGGAGCGACTTCACCTCCGTGCCCATGAGCGCCACGCCCGCCTCGTACGTGTCGAGGATGAGGTAGTCGTGGCGCGCCTTCTTGTTCTGCGCGATGAGCTTGCGCTCGGGCCCCTTGTCCTGGGCCTTCTTGGCAGGCTTGCCCTGCACGTTGACGAGTCCCTTAGCCATAGTGCGGTCATTTTCGCACTACGAGCCCCCTCCGAGGCCACTCAATACCGTGCGGGCCCGCTCCTCCGCCCCCTCCCCGGCCGGCAGGTCGGGTGCGATGCCGCGCCCGTCGACCTCGTGCCCGGCGGGGGTGCGGTAGTGGCCCACGGTCAGCTCGGCGACCGAACCGTCCGGGAGGGTGCTCGGCATCTGCACCGAGCCCTTGCCGAAGGTCCGGGACCCGACGGTGACCGCCCTCCCCCGGTCCTGGAGCGCCCCGGTGAGCAGCTCGGCCGCGCTCATCGTGCCGCCGTCGACCAGCGCCACCAGCGGCCGGCCGGTGTCGCCGCCCCGCTCCGCGTACACGGCCCGCTGCTCGCCCTCGACGTCGTAGGTGGCGACGAGCCCGCCGTCGAGGAAGGCGGAGGCGGCGGAGGCCGCCTCGTCGACCAGGCCGCCGGAGTTGCCGCGCAGGTCGAGCAGGACGCCCGCGCCGGCCGGGGCGGCCCTGACGGCCTCCCGCACCCGGGCTCCGACACCCTTGCTGAAGGCGGCGACCCGGATGACGACGGTCCGGGCGTCGGGCCGGGAGACGGTGACGGGCTCGGTCGTGAGCCGTTCCCGGCGCAGGACCTGGGTCCAGGTCATGCCGCCGCGCCGGATCCGGAGGGCCACGGTGGAGCCGGGCACGCCGTCGCCGCGCAGCAGGGAGACGACCTCGGAGGCGGACCGGCCGTCGGTGACGCGCCCGCCGACCGCGAGCAGCCGGTCCCCGACGCGCACCCCGGCCCGCTCGGCGGGGCCGCCGGACCGCACCCGGGTGACCCGGACCCCGTCCTCCGCCGCGCCCGCGGAGAGGCCGACGCCGGTGTAGGCGCCGTCGAGGGACCGCTCGAACTCGGCGTACTCCCGCCGGTCGTAGACCGCGCCCCAGCGGTCGCCGCTGCGGCTGACGAACTCCTCGGCGGCCTGCTTGCCCGACTTGCCGTCGGCGACGGCCTCGGCGGCGAAGCGGTGCAGCGCCGCCCGGTCGAAGACGGCCCGGTCCCCGGCGCCGGTACGGGGCTCCCGCCCGGCGTCGTCCTCCCGGGGCAGCGCGCCGGTCGCGGCGCCGGTCGCGAGGACCCCGGCGAAGACGAGCGTGAGAACGGCCCCGCGGACGACACCGCGGGGCCGGAGACAGAGGGGTGCGCGGCCGGCCGGCATGGCGCCCACTCTAGGACAGGGCGGCGGCGCCACAGGGGCTTTGGCCCGAGGACGCCATCCGCCGTCAGGGGTCTCTTCTCACACCTTCAGGTACTTGCGCAGCGCGATGAACGCGGCCACGGACGGCATCAGCAGTCCGATGACGATCACCAGCGGCAGCTGGGCGAAGACCACGTCCCAGCCGATGAAGTTCACCAGCGGCATCTGCTCGGCGAGGTTCAGACCGTGGTCGACGAGGAGGTACCGGCCGGCCACGAGCAGCACACAGGCGAAGGCGCCGCCGATGAGGCCCGAGAAGGCGGCCTCCATGATGAACGGCATCTGGATGTAGAAGCTGGAGGCGCCGACGAGCCGCATGATGCCGGTCTCGCGGCGGCGGCTGAAGGCCGAGACGCGGACCGTGTTGATGATCAGCATCAGCGCGATCACCAGCATCAGGAGCATGAGCGCGACCGCCGCGTAGTTGACGCTGCGCATCATGTTGAAGAGCGTCTCCAGGATGTTCCGCTGGTCCTGGACCGACTCGATGCCGTCGCGCCCCTCGAAGGCGGTGGCGACCACCTTGTACTTCTCCGGGTCCTTCAGCTTCACCCGGAACGACTCCGGCATCTGGTCCGGCGTGATGACGGACGCGATGGCGGTGTCGCCGTACTGCTCCTGGTACCGCTTGAAGGCCTCCTCGGCCGACTCGTAGTAGACGTTCTCGACGATGCTCAACTTCTTCAGATCGGCCTCGATCTGCTTCTTCTGGTCCGCCGTGACCGCGCCCTTGGCGCACTTGTCCCCGTTGGTCGCGTCGGCCTTGGTGCAGAGGTAGATCGAGACGTTGACCTTGTCGTACCAGTAGTCCTTCATCGTGTTGACCTGCTCGCGCATGAGCAGGGCACCGCCGAAGAGGGCCAGCGACAGGGCCACGGAGACGATGACGGCGAAGGTCATCGTCAGGTTGCGCCGGAGGCCGACGCCGATCTCGGAGAGCACGAACTGAGCGCGCATGGTGTTCTGGTTCCCCCGCCGTCAGTGCTGGTAGCCGTAGACGCCGCGCGCCTGGTCGCGGACGAGACGGCCCTTCTCCAGCTCGATGACGCGCTTGCGCATCTGGTCGACGATGTTCTGGTCGTGGGTCGCCATGACGACGGTGGTCCCTGTCCTGTTGATGCGGTCGAGCAGCTTCATGATGCCGACGGAGGTCTGCGGGTCGAGGTTGCCGGTCGGCTCGTCGGCGATCAGCAGCATCGGGCGGTTGACGAACGCGCGGGCGATCGCGACGCGCTGCTGCTCACCACCGGACAGCTCGCCCGGCATGCGGTCCTCCTTGCCGCCGAGGCCGACCAGGTCGAGCACCTGGGGGACGGCCTTGCGGATCTCGCCGCGCGGCTTGCCGATGACCTCCTGGGCGAAGGCGACGTTCTGCGCGACCGTCTTGTTCGGCAGCAGGCGGAAGTCCTGGAAGACGGTGCCGAGCTGGCGCCGCATGTGCGGCACCTTCCAGTTGGAGAGTCGGGCGAGGTCCTTGCCGAGGACGTGCACCTGCCCAGTGCTGGCGCGCTCCTCCCGCAGGATCAGCCGGAGGAAAGTCGACTTTCCGGAGCCGGAGGAACCGACGAGGAAGACGAACTCCCCCTTCTCGATCTCCAGGGAGACTTCCCGGAGCGCGGGGCGGTTCTGCTTCGGATAGGACTTGGAGACGTTGTCGAATCGGATCACGGATGCACCACGGTCGGCCGGGAGTAGGTGTGCGTGACCTTACGCGAACCGGGAAGCCCCGCGCAGTCGCGGTCCTGGCTTGCGTGCTTTATCCTTTTTCGCCCTCGGGGGCGGGGCGGGGGCGTTTGCGGCCGGGGCGCGCCGGAACCCCGCGGAGCTGGCACAGTGGTAGGGGGAACGTCCGGATGGTGCCGGACGTTGTCCTGGTGTGAGCCCCGTGCGGGAGGAGGAGAGCGTATGACCTACGACCGACTGGTGTGCGCCAACTGCGCGGCCCCGGTCGCCGAGGGTCGTTGCCCCGTCTGCCGGGCCAATCGTGAGCGCCTGGCACCGCAGGGCCTGTCCCCCGCGATGGTGCTGACGCTGGTGATCGCCCTGTTGGGCACGCTGGCGCTGCTGGCGGCGGTCCGCACGGTCTGAGCGGAGCACGAGCCGGAAAGCGGAAGGGCGAAGGGCCGGGGAGCAAGCCTCCCCGGCCCTTCGTCGTGCTAGCGCCTACGCGACTCAGGCAGCCGCGCCGCGACCGCCGGCCACCAGGCGCGGCAGGAAGCGGAAGCCGATGCCACCGGCGATCATGGTGGCGGCACCGATGATCAGGAAGGACGTCTCGGCCGCACCGGTCTCGGCGAGCTCCTCCTTGGCCTCGCCCTGCTGGACCGGCTGGGAGCCGGCCTGCTGGGTGTCGGTGTTGTTGTTGGAGCCGGTCGAGCCGTTGGAGCCGGTCGTGCCGGTCTCGACGCACTCGACGCCGTCGAGGTCGACGGTGCAGTTGCCGGTGTCGCCACCGGTCGTGGAGGAACCACCGGTGGTGCTGGTGGCGCCCGAGTCCGACGTGGAGCCGGAGTCGTTGCCCCCGTTGCCGTTCCCGTTCGAGCCGTTGCCGTTCCCGTTGGAACCGTTGGAACCGGAACCGCTGGAGGAGTTGCCGCCGTCGGTCGAGGCACCACCGTCGGTCGAGGCACCACCGTCGGTGGACGCGCCACCATCGGTCGAAGCGCCACCGTCCGTGGAGGCACCACCGTCGGTGGACGCGCCACCGTCGGTG
>NZ_JBEZNU010000006.1:0-29579 GCF_040653375.1 Streptomyces sp. NPDC047974 | reverse complement strand
GGTCGAGGCACCACCGTCGGTGGACGCGCCACCATCGGTCGAAGCGCCACCGTCCGTGGAGGCACCACCGTCGGTGGACGCGCCACCGTCGGTCGAGGCACCACCGTCGGTCGAAGCGCCACCGTCGGTGGACGCGCCACCGTCCGTGGAGGCACCACCGTCGGTCGAAGCGCCACCGTCCGTGGAGGCACCACCGTCGGTCGAAGCGCCACCGTCCGTGGAGGCACCACCGTCGGACGAGTCGCCGCCGTCGCTGTCGCCGTTCTCGCCGCCCTCGGTGTCACCGATGCTGGTGTTGCCGTCGCTGTCGCCGAGCGCGCCGACGGTCACCTCCAGCGTCGCGGCGTCCTCGCTGTTGACGGCCTGCGCGGCGCCCGCCGCGGTCAGGGACGCACCGGCGATGATCACGGCACCGGCCGCGACTCGCGCCAGGCGGACTCGCGTCTTGTTGGTCATCTGGTTGCTACCCCCAGTAGCTTCATCTCGTCATGGGGCAGCGCCAGGGGCCCCGGGCACGGGAAGCGTCATGGTTACTGGACCTGCCCCCGTTCACACGCGCCCCAGATATGCGCATGCCATCCAGCCACCCTTCCGAGTTTCCGAAGTGGCGTCAAGGCCGTTGCGCGTGCGATGCCCGAAAGATCACCAGTTGGACGGCATGTGACGATGCAACTGTGACGTAAACCCTGAACTACGGGGTTCGCGACGGCAGTTCCCTTGTCGACAAAGCGCCCGGACCACCCGCCGACCGCTTGCAGCGGCGAACGCATCGGGCCCCGCACCGAGAGGTGCGGGGCCCGGAAACGATCGCTGCGGGGCGGTTACTTCACCTGCTCCTGCTGCTTGCGCCAGCGGATGCCGGCCTCCAGGAAGCCGTCGATCTCGCCGTCCAGGACCGACTGCGGGTTGCCGACCTCGAACTCCGTACGGAGGTCCTTGACCATCTGGTACGGGTGGAGGACGTACGACCGCATCTGGTTGCCCCAGGAGCTGCCGCTGTCCTTGAGGGCGTCCATCTTGGCCCGCTCCTCCTGGCGCTGGCGCTCCAGGAGCTTGGCCTGGAGGACGTTCATGGCGCTCGCCTTGTTCTGGATCTGCGAGCGCTCGTTCTGGCAGGAGACCACGATGCCGGTCGGGAGGTGCGTGATGCGCACGGCCGAGTCGGTGGTGTTGACGCCCTGGCCGCCGGGGCCGGAGGCGCGGTACACGTCGACGCGGAGGTCCGACTCCTCGATCTCGACGTGGTCCGAGGACTCGACGACGGGGAGGATCTCGACGCCCGCGAAGGAGGTCTGGCGGCGGCCCTGGTTGTCGAAGGGCGAGATGCGCACCAGGCGGTGGGTGCCCTGCTCGACGGAGAGGGTGCCGTAGGCGTACGGCGCCTTGACGACGAAGGTGGTCGACTTGATGCCGGCCTCTTCCGCGTACGAGGTCTCGTAGATCTCGGTCGAGTAGCCGTGGCGCTCGGCCCAGCGCAGGTACATGCGCTGGAGGCGCTCGGCGAAGTCGGAGGCGTCGACGCCTCCGGCCTCGGCGCGGATGTTGACCAGCGCCTCGCGCGCGTCGTACTCGCCGGAGAGGAGGGTGCGGACCTCCATCTCGTCGAGCGCCTTGCGCACGGAGGTCAGCTCGGCCTCCGCCTCGGCGAGGGTGTCCGCGTCGTCCTCGGCCTCGGCCAGCTCGAAGAGGACGCCCAGGTCGTCGATGCGGCCGCGCAGCGCCTCGGCCTTGCGGACCTCGGCCTGGAGGTGGGAAAGCTTGCTCGTGATCTTCTGCGCCGCCTCCGGGTCGTCCCAGAGGGACGGGGCCGCGGCCTGCTCTTCGAGCACGGCGATGTCTGCCCTCATCTTGTCGAGGTCCAGGACGGCCTCGATCGACCCCATGGTCGAGGAGAGGGACTTCAGCTCTTCGGATACATCGACGACTGCCACGCGTCCAGCGTAACGGCTCCCGGCCCCGAGCCGAACCTACGGCCGTCCGGCCTGTGGACAACCCGATCCGAAAGGTGCCCCGGGGCTACGGCGCGGGCTGGGACGTCGGCCGGGAGTCCTGCGGCGGGGCGCCGTCCTCGCCTGCGAGCGCGAGGTAGCCGCCGGTGCCGAGCGCGGCCGCCGCGACGGCGGCCGCGATGCCGAGGACGATCCGGCGCTTGCGGACGGCCCCGGCCTTGTTGCGGGCCGAGCCGGGTCTGCGGGCGCCGGCCGGGCGGGGGGCACGGGCGGTGCCGTGCGGGCCGCCGGACAGCTCGTCGGGGCCCGGCACCCGCATGGAGGTGTGGGTGTCGCGGTGGGAGTCGGCGGAGGCACCGGGCACCAGCGGGACGGCCGCGCGGCGGCGGCCGGTGTCGGCGGGCGCGCCGGTGGAGGTGGCGTACGCGGGGTCCTCGTACGACACCTGGGGCGCGGGCTCGGCGTCGGGCTCGTCCACGTCCAGCGGCGGGATGCCCTTGAGGAGCGGCAGGACGTCGGCGAGGCGGGCGGCCAGCTCGGAGGCGCGCAGCCGGGAGGCGGGGGCCTTGGCGAGGCACTGGACGAGCAGCTGCCACAGCTCCTCGGGGATGCCGGGGAGCGGGACGACGGTCTCGGTGACGTGCCGGCGCAGGACCGCGCCGGGGTGGCCGCCGCCGAAGGGCGTGAAGCCGGCGAGGAGCTCGTACAGGACGGTGGCGAGGGCGTAGATGTCGACGGCGGCGCGGGGCGGCAGGCCCTCGACGATCTCGGGGGCGAGGTAGTCGGGGGTGCCGATGATCCGGGTGGCCTTGGTGCGGCCGGGGGTGTCGATGAGCTTGGCGACGCCGAAGTCGGTGAGGAGGGCGGGGTGGGCGCCGCCGGGGCCGAGCGGGCCCTCCATGTCGAGGAGGATGTTCTCCGGCTTGACGTCCCGGTGGACGACGCCGGCCGCGTGGGCGGCGGCGAGGCCCTCGGCGACGTCCTTGATGATCGCGACGGCGGCCTCGGGGGCGAGGCGGCGCTCCCGGTCGAGGCGGGTGCGCAGGTCGGTGCCGCGGACCAGGTCCATGACGAGGGCGAGGTCGTTGCCGTCGACGACGAGGTCGCGGACCTTGACCACGCGCGGGTGGTCGAGCCCGAGCAGGGCGGTGCGCTCCTGCACGAAGCGGCCGACGAGCTCCTGGTCGGAGGCCAGGTCCTCGCGCAGCAGTTTGACGGCGACGGGCCCCTCGGGGCCCTCGCCGAGCCACACCGTTCCGGCGCTGCCCCGCCCGAGGATCTGGTGGGTGGTGTAGCGACTGCCGATGTTCCGTGCCAAGACTGCTCCCTCAGCGGCTGCGGTTCGCGTCAAAGTTACGCGTCCCTGGCCGCCGGACGTCACTCCCGGAGGGAAATCACCCCTCGGAAGTCGATAAATCGGCAGTACGACCGCGTTTCCCGCGGCCGTACGCCTTCCGTACCGGCGGTTACTGGCCGGTGCCGCCCGATCCGCCGGAGGAGCCGGTGGCCTCCCCGATGGTGGAGATCCAGTCGGTGACGGTGGAGATGCCGTCGCCGATGGCCTCCCAGTAGCCCTTGCCCTGGGCGATCCAGTCCTGGAGCGGGGTGAGCTCCCAGACGAGCCAGCCGGCCACCACGAAGAGGACCACCATGATCAGGCAGCCCTTGAGGCAGCCGAGGCCGGGGATCCGCACCGGGTTGGCACTCCGCTGGCGGGGCGGGCGCGGCTCACGCGGGGCGGGCGGCTGGGGCTGCGGCCGCTGGGGCTGCTGCGGCTGCTGGGGCGGCGCGTACTGCTGGGGCGGGGGCTGCGGCGGCGCGTACGGCTGCGGGGCGGGCCGCTGGGGCGCCGGGCGCTGCTGCTGCTGGTACGGCGGCGGCTGCTGGGGCTGCTGGTAGCCCTGCTGCGGGTAGCCCTGGGGCTGCTGCTGGTACTGCTGCGGCGGGGGGCCCTGCTGGTACGGCGGGGGCTGCGGCGGCTGCTGCGGGCGGCGCGCGGGGCGACGGCGCAGCGGGTCCTCGCTGGGGTCCAGGTACTGCACCTGGGTCTGCTCGTTGCGGTCGCGGGCCGCGCGGAGCTGGGTCTGCCAGGGGTGCGGGTCCTCCGCCGGCGGGTTCGGCGGCATGGCGGGCATGACGGCGGTCGGGTCCGCCGCGCCGGCGGGGCCGCCCGCGGGCAGCACCGCGGTCGGGTCCGCGGCACCGGCCGGTCCGCTCGTGGGCAGGACGCTGGTGGCGGCGGCCGGGTCGAAGGCCGCGGGCGCTCCGGAGCCGGCGGGCAGCACCTGCGTGGGGTCCGCGGCGCCGGGCGTGCCGGGGACCTGCGCCGGGTCGGGGTCCGGGGCGAGGAGGGCGCCGACGCCCTCGGCGGCCTCGATCTGGGCGGGCGAGGAGTGCACGCCGATGCCGGCGGCGACCGTGCGCAGACCGCGCGCCAGGTTGACGGCGCTGGGCCGGTGGTCGGGGTTCTTGCTGAGGCAGCGCTCGATGACCGTCCACAGGGGCGCGGGCACCGTGGACGGGCGGCGGGGCTCCTCGCTGAGGTGCATGTGGAGGACTTCGAGGGCGGTGCCGCCGGCGAACGGCGGACGGCCGGTGACCAGCTCGTACAGCAGGATGCCGGCGCCGTAGATGTCGACGGCGGAGGTCTGCGGGCGGCCCTCGGCGGACTCCGGCGCCACGTACGCGGGCGTGCCGACGAACTCGTGGGTGCGGGTGAGGCCCGGGGAGTCGGCGAGGCGGGCGATGCCGAAGTCGGTCAGCATCGGGTGCATGGCGCCGTCCCGCTCGGCGAGCAGCACGTTGGCCGGCTTGAGGTCGCGGTGGACGACGCCGTCGGCGTGGCTGGCGGCGAGCGCGTCGGCGATCTGCGCGGTGAGCAGGGCGGCGGCGACCGGGGTCAGCGGGCCGCTCTCCCGCAGGTAGCGGTGGAGGTCGGGGCCCTCGACGAGGTCCATGACCAGGGCCAGGACGTCGCCCTCGACGACCAGGTCGCGGGTGCGCACGATGTTCGGGTGCGTGAGCCGGAGGAGGACGGACCGCTCGCGCAGGAAGCGCATCACGATGTCCGCGTCGTTGGCCAGCTCCTCCTTGAGGACCTTGATCGCGACGGTCTCGCCGGGCTGGCCGGCCACGGCCGCCTCGGCGCCCGCCGTCTCCCGCTGGCGGGCTCGCCAGACGGTGCCCGTGGCGCCGCGGCCGAGCGGCTCCTCGAGCAGGTACTTGCTGCCGATAGGCCGCACGTCACGCGCTCCCTGCTGATCGTGGCTGATCGTGGTCCTGGGTGGCCGGTCCCGCTCGGTGCGACCGAGCCGGGCCCCGAAGGCCTCTTGCTTCTCTTCTTCCGACCCGTCCGGGTGTCCGACCCACTCTAGTGCCGCCGAACGGGTCGTCGGCGGGTCGTCCACAGGCGGATTTCCGCTGACGCGTTCGAACCGCCGGACGGTCGCGGAGGGCCCGGGGGCCGACCCGCAGGATGGCCGAAGGCTTTCCTTCCCCGCCCGCGCCCCGCGCCGGAATCCCGCCCGGATCCCGGCGCGGGCACCCGCCCGGGTGGCGTCCGAACTTGTCCGGAAGAAGACGCTCCCCCGGCCCGGATGGTTGCCACACCGGCCCCACGCCCGGGGTCGACCTGGCGTTTTCGCGTCACACCGGACGACCGGGGACGACCGTTCAAGATCACTTCGGGGTGACCCGGCGGCAGGTTGTCGGCGGCAGGTGCGAGGATGCCTCCAGCACGTCGCATCGGTGGGGTCGGGAGCCCCCGCGCCGTGCCGACCTGTACCGGGCGACGCGTCCGTGCCGGGTGGGGGGTGAACGGGGCGGTCCCCTGCCGGGCATGTCGCGCAGAAGGGACCGCTGACGGCGATGCAGATCCGGCTGACCGTCCTCGCGCCGCACGCCGGCCACGGCGCCGGGCGCGCCTGCGACGTGCTCGTCACGGCCCCCGCGGGCACGGCGCTGTCCGCCGTGGCCTCGAACCTCGCCGCCGCCGTCACCGGCCCCGACACGGCCGGCGGCACCGGCACGCCCGTGCTGTACGCGGGCGCGGAGCGCCTGGACGCCCGCCGCTGCGTGCTGGGCGAGCCTCCCCTGGTGGACGGCGCGGTCCTCGCCCTCCAGGCCCCCGACCCGGACGACCGGACCGACCTCGCCACCGCCGGCTCCGCCGCCCGGCTGCACGTGGTCGCGGGCCCCGACGCGGGCGGGGTGCACCTGCTGCACGGCGGGCCGATCAGGATCGGCCGCTCCGTCGAGGCGGACGTGCCGCTGGACGACCCGGACGTGTCCCGCGCGCACTGCACGGTGACCGTCGCGGGCGACGGCCGGATCACCGTCGCCGACCTCGGCTCCACCAACGGCACGACCCTCGACGGCGCCCCCGTCGGCGCCCGCCCCGTCCGGCTGCGCCCCGGCGCCCTGCTCCGCCTCGGCGAGTCCACCCTCCGCCTCACCGCCCCGCACGACCCCGCGGAGGACCCCGGGCCCCTCCCCACCTCCCCCGACGGCGAGGGGCACCTGCGGGTGCCCCCGGCTCCCGCGCCCGCCGAGGACGGCACCGGCGGCGACGGCGACGCCGGCACGCACGCGTGGGCGGGCCGCATCCCCGGGACGCCCGGCGCGCCGCCGGCCGCCCCCGCTCCCGACCCCGTCGACACCTGGACGGACGCCGGCCACAGGCGCGCACGGGAACCCGAGGGCGGCGACGGCGGCGCGACGCACGCGCACGTGCGCACGGCCTTCCCCGACGACACCGACCCGGCGGGACCGGCCACCCGCAGGAGCGGCCGGCGCGGGCTCGGCGCGTGGGCGCGGCGGCTCGCCGGCGCGCGCGAGGCCGACCCGGCGTCCGGCGCCGGGCCGTCCCCGGCGCCCGCCGCATCGCCCTGGCCGTCCGAGGCCCCCGGCGAGACCGCCGCGCCCGACACCTGGCCCGATCCGGCGGCCGTGCTGCTCACGGCGCTCGGCCCCGGCCCCCGGCTGTGGGAGCGGACGCCGGACCACCCCGAGGCCCTGACCGTCCGGCTCGGCACCGCCGACCGCGCGGAGCTGTCCGGGGTGCCCGTCACCGTGGGCCTGCGCGAGGCCGGCTCCCTGGGCCTGGCGGGCCCGGCGGACCGGCTGGCCGGCCTGGCCCGGGCCGTGGTGGCCCAGCTGGCCGCGCTGCACTCCCCCGCCGACCTGGAGATCGTCCTCGTCAGCGCGGACCGCAACCGCCCCCTGGAGGAGCGGCGGCGCGCCTGGGGCTGGCTCGGCTGGCTCCCGCACACGCGGCCGGCGCACGGCCAGGACTGCCGGCTGCTCCTCGCGTACGACCGCGAGCAGGCGCAGGCCCGTACGGCCGAGCTGACCCGCCGGCTCGACGACGGCCCGCTCGGACCGGGCTGGGCCAGCGCGGACCGGGCGGCGGTCGCCGAGGCCGCGGCGGCGTACACGGGTCCGGCGACGGTCGTGGTCGTCGACGGCGACCCCGGCACGGCGGCGCTGCGCGAGACGGTGGCCCGGCTCGCGGGCGCGGGCGCGGCGGCCGGCATCCACCTCGTCTGCCTGGCCGAGGCGCCCTCGGCCTCCCCCGCGTCGCCGGTCGCCGCGACGTACGAGACGGCGTGCGCGGCCTCCCTCGCCTTCCGCGAGTGCGGGGCGGCGGCGCTGCTCAGCGGTGACGTGGCGACGGCGCTGCGGCTGCTGCGGACCTCCGGCGGGCGGGCCGCGGGCCACGGCACGGTCGGTGTCGTGGACGCGGTCTCCGTCGCCTGGGCGGAGCGGTTCGGCCGCGCGCTGGCCCCCCTGCGTACGGACGCGGCGGCGACGGCCCCGGGCCGGACGGCCGCCCTGCCGCTCTCCTCCCGCCTCCTGGACGAGCTGGGCCTGGCCCGGGCCACCCCGGCGTCCCTCATGGCCCGCTGGGCGTCGGCCGGCGAGGGCACGGCGATCCTGGGCGCGGGCCCGCGCGGCCCGCTCGCCGTCGACCTCACGGCGGAGGGCCCCCACCTGCTCATCGAGGGCCCCGTGGGCAGCGGCCGCACGGAACTCCTCCGCGCCGTCGCCGCGTCCCTCGCGGCCGGCGGCCGCCCGGACCGGCTCGGCCTCCTGCTGGTGGACGGCGCGGGCGGCGAACGCGGCGAGGGCCTCACGCCCTGTACGGAGCTGCCGCACGTCACCGAGCACCTGGTGGCCTCGGACCCGGTCCGCATGCGGGAGTTCGCCCAGGCGCTGGGCGCGGAGCTGAAGCGCCGCGCGGAACTGCTCGGCGACGGCGACATCGCCGACCTCCGCAGCACCCGCACCCTCATCGGCCAGCGCTCCCCGAGCGCCGCCGAGCAGCTCCCCGCCCGGGGCGCCGCCGACCTCACGGACCGCCCCAGCGGCCGCACCCTGCGCACCGGCGCCGGCTCGGTGGGCGACACCACCCCCGGTGCCCGCACCCCCTACCAGTACCCCCGCACCGCGGAAGACCTCCCCGACACCCCCAGCGACCGCCTGACCCGCGCCCCCCGGGCGGCGTACCCGGGCGCGGGCGACCTCTCCTCCCCGACGGGCGGACGGCTCGGCGGACGGTCGTCGGGGGCGGCGGACCTCGGCGAACGGGCCAGCGGACGGACGCTGCGGACGGACGAGGGCCGGCCCGGGCCGGCCGGTGCGCGCGTGCCGCGCCCCGCGAGCGAGGAGTCCCACCTGGCCGCGGCGCGCCCCGGCGCGCCCCGGATACCGCTGCCCCGGCTCGTCGTGCTCGTGGACGACTACGACGCCCTCGTCGCCCCCGCCCTGGGCGCACCGGGACGCCCGGCCGCCGGCTCGGTCGTCCGAGCCCTGGAGGCGGTCGCACGGCACGGCGAACGGCTCGGCGTGCACCTGATCGCGACCTCCGCCCGTCCGGACCGGACCGCCGACACGGACCTGGCGCACGGCGCCCGCCTCCGCGTCGTCCTGGACGCCCCGCCGAGCACACCGGGCCCCGACGTCCCGGCACCGGGCCGGGGCCGCCTCGGCCACCCCGACGGGCGCGTGACGCCCTTCCAGGCGGGCCGCGTCACGGGCAGGATCCCGCGCACGGCGACGCTCCGCCCCACGGTCGTCCCCCTGGAGTGGGAGCGCATGGGCGACCCGCCCACCCGCCGCCCGGTCCGCGAACTCGGCAACGGCCCCACGGACCTCGCCCTCCTGGCCAGCGCCCTGGACCGCGCGGCCCGCTCGGTGGAAGCCACCCCCATGCCCCCGTTGACCCACGCCTGAGGAACGGAGCCCGCTCCACCGACGGCTCTTCGGACAGGACCCCGCACCGGAGCGCACCCCACGGACCGGCTCTCTACAGCCGACAAGCCGCCGCGCCGTCCCACCGACGGCCCTGGGCCCGGTCCTGCGGCCGAAGCAGCGGTGGCACTGCGGCCCCGCCTCACGGCCGCCCATAAGGCGCGGCGCGCCTTATGGGCCTCGCGGCGCCGAAAGCCGGCGGCCACGGGGCACGGGGCATGGGGCATGGGGCATGGGGCACCCGACCGAGCCCGACACCGCCCCGCGCCGCAACAGCGCGCCTTGCGGGGCGAAGCCCGCTGGTCCGGGGGACCGGGGCCCAGGGTCCGGGGCCCAGGGGGCCACAGCCCTGGGTCCCAGGGCAGAGCCCTGAGGCCGGGGCCGAGCTCTAAGGCCCAGGGGGCCCGGGGGCTCGCCCCGGTTTCGGGAAGGGGCGGGGTGGGGGAAGGCCCCGCGCAGCGGTACCCCGCCCGAACCCGCAGCCCACGCCCGGCCGCACCCGAAGCCGAAGCCGCACCCAGGCCGCCCCGCACCGCCCCTTCAGCCCCCGCCCGTCACCGCCCCGTCCCGCCCCCCAGCGTCCGCAGCCCCGCCAGGGCCGCCCGGGCGAGGTCGTCGACGTACCCCTCCGGGGGGTCCGTGCGGACGACGACGAGCCGCCAGTACAGAGGGCCGACGATGAGGTCGAGGGCACGGGCAGGGTCGGTGCCCTCGGGGAGCTCGCCGCGGGCGACGGCCTCGCGGACGATCTGCGCGACGACCCCCTCCTGCCCGTCGAGCAGCGCCCCCCGCACCGCCGCGGCGATCTCCGGCTGCCGCGCCGCCTCGACGAGCAGCTCGGGCACGACCTGCGAGGCGATCGGGTGGCGCAGCGCGTGCGCCGTGACGGTGAGGAGGGCGCGCACGTCCCCCTCCAGGGAGCCGGTCGCGGGCGCGGGCAGCCCCTGCGCGGCGACCGCCCCGACCAGGTCGAGGACGAGTTCCAGCTTCGACTTCCAGCGCCGGTAGACCGCCGTCTTCCCGACGCCCGCGCGCCGCGCGATGCCCTCGATGGACATCCGGGCGAAGCCGACGGCGGCGAGTTCCTCGAAGACGGCGGTCCGGATGGCCTCGGTGACGTCCTCGCGGAGCACGGCGGCTCCGGCGGGCGCCCGACGGGGCGTGGGGTTGCTCATGAACGGCATCCTAACCAACGGTTACGTCACGACGAGACGGTTGCGTTCCGACGTACGAGCGTCCTAACCTCCCCGTAGCGACGATACGGACCCGTCCCGACGTCGACCGACGTCGACCGACGTCCTCCCCCCCTTCCCTCCCTCCCCGGCGAAAGGCGCCCCGCGTGACCCAGACACTGCCGCCGCCGACCACCACGGCCCTCCGCAGGGAGCCGACCACCCCCCACCCCGCCGAAGACCTCCAGGCCCTCGCCCGCCGCCACGGCCTCTCCGTCAGCGGTGCCCGCCCACCCCTCCCCGACTACGTCCGGCAGCTCTGGTCACGCCGCGACTTCATCGCCGCCTTCGCCACCGCCCGGCTGACCGCCCAGTACAGCCAGGCCAGGCTCGGCCAGCTCTGGCAGCTGATGACCCCGCTGCTCAACGCCGCCGTCTACTACCTGATCTTCGGCGTCCTGATGAACGTCCAGCACGGCATCCCGGACTACGTCCCCTTCCTCCTCACCGGCGTCTTCGTCTGGACCTTCACCGCCAACACCCTCACCGCCGGCTCCCGCGCCATCAGCGGCAACCTCGGCCTGGTCCGCGCCCTGCACTTCCCGCGCGCGAGCCTGCCGCTCTCCCTCGCCCTCCTCCAGCTCCAGCAACTGCTCCTCTCCCTCGCCGCGCTGGTCGTGATCCTGCTCTGCTTCGGCGAGTTCCCGACCTGGAACTGGCTGCTCGCGGTGCCCGCCGTCGCACTCCAGGCCCTCTTCTCCACCGGCGTCTCCCTCGCGCTCGCCCGCCTCGCCGCCCGCACCCCGGACATCAGCCAGCTGCTGCCCTTCGTGCTGCGCACCTGGATGTACGGCTCCGGCGTGATGTGGTCGATCGCCTCCCTCGCGGAGAGCGGCCGCTTCCCCGACGGGGTGGTCCTCGCCCTCCAGTGCAATCCGGCGGCCGTCTACATCGATCTCGTCCGCTACGCCCTCGTCGAGAGCTTCACCTCGGCGCACCTGCCCCCGCACGTCTGGGCACTGGCCACCGGCTGGGCGGTGCTCGCCTTCGTCGGCGGCTTCGTCTGGTTCTGGAAGGCGGAGGAGACGTACGGCCGTGGCTGACACCGCGCACACCCCACCGCAGGCACCCCCCACCGTCATCGCCGACCGCGTCCACGTCGCGTACACCGTGCCGGCCGGCCCGACCGGCCGCCGACGGGTGCACGCCGTCAAGGGCGTCGACCTCGTCGCCCGGCGCGGCGAGGCGATTGGCCTGATCGGTTCGAACGGATCGGGGAAGTCCACCCTCCTGAAGGCGATCGCCGGCCTCCAGCCGGTCGAGAGCGGCACGATCCACACTCGGGGCCGCCCCGCCCTCCTCGGTGTCGACGCGGCCCTCGTGAACGACCTCTCCGGCGAGCGGAACGTCATCCTCGGCAGCCTCGCCCTGGGGATGAGCCGACGGGAGGCCGAGGCCCGCTACGACGAGATCGTCGACTTCTCCGGGCTCAGGGACGGGCTCAGGGACGGCCTCGGGGACGGCCTCAAGGACGGACTCAGGGACGGACTCAAGGACGGACTCAAGGACGGGCTCAGGGCAGGACTCCCCGACCCCCGGCACGACGACCCGCTCTCCCGCCCCCTGCGCACCTACTCCTCCGGCATGGCCGCCCGCCTCCGCTTCGCGATCTCCGCGGCCGCCCGGAGCCACGACGTGCTCCTCATCGACGAGGCCCTCGCCACCGGCGACGCCCGCTTCCGCAGCCGCAGCCGGCGTCGGATCGAGGAACTGCGCGCCGCCGCCGGCACGGTCTTCCTCGTCGCCCACTCCCACGCCACCATCCGCGAGACCTGCGACCGCGCCCTCTGGCTGGAGGCGGGGACGCTGCGGATGGACGGACCGGCGGAGGAGGTGGTGGCGGCGTACGAGGAGTTCACCAGGACGGGCGCCACCAAGCCGAACGAACAAGGCATATGACTCATACCAGACCTATCGTCGGAGCGTGACGACGCCCGATCACCACGATCCCCCCCGAGCCCCCACCCCCACCTCCGCCTTCACGCCCCCCTCCGCCTCCGCGCCCCCCTCCCTCACCCGCTCCCCCTTCGAGTCGGACTCCTTCACCTCCGCCACCTTCGTCACCGTCGGGCGCGGCCCCGCCCTCGCGCTCGCCGTCGTCTGGCTGGTCACGCGCGTCGGCATGCTGGCGCTGCTCGCGAGCGACAGCCTCGGCATCGGCGGGGTCGGCAACGAGGTGCGGCTCCTCTACCGCCACTGGTACGGCTTCTTCGCCGACGGCACCTTCCCGCCCGGAGACCCGACCTGGCAGTACCCGCCCGGCGCCGGCCTCGTGGTCATGGCGCCGGGGCTGCTGACGCCCTGGCTCGGCTACACGCAGGCGTTCGTCGTCCTGACCCTGCTCGCCGACGCCGCCGTCACCCTCGGCCTGGCCGTCGCCGACCGCTCACGGCTCACCCACGGCGCCTGGTACTGGGTGTGCGGCCTGCCGCTCCTCCTCCACCTGCCGCTGGCCCGGTACGACGTCCAGGCCACCGCCCTCGCCGTCCTCTCCCTCCTCGTGCTCAAGGGCCGCTCCCCCGCCGCGCACCGGCTCGGCGGCGCGCTCGCCGGCCTCGGGGCGCTGGTCAAGGTGTGGCCGGCGCTCGCGCTGATCGGCACGCCCCGGGGGCGTACCACCCGTGAGGCCTGGACGGCCGCCGCGGTCACCGCCGCCACCGTCCTCGCCGTCCTCGCGCTCTTCTTCTCCGAGTCGCTGGGCTTCCTGCGCGGGCAGGGGGCCCGGGGCATCCAGGTGGAGTCCCTGGGCGGCACGGCGCTCGCCCTCGGCCGCGCGGCGGGGCTCTGGGCGGGAACGGCGGAGGTCCGCTACGGCGCCTACGAGTACGTCGGCCCGTACGTCTCCACCCTCGGCCACCTCTTCCTCCTGCTGACCGTCGCCGCCGTCCTCTGGCTGGTCCTGTGGCGGCTGCGCGCCCTCCGCTGGAGCGAGGCGACCCCGCTCGACGCGGCCCTCGCCGCCGTCCTGCTCCTCACCGTCACGAGCCGGGTGATCAGCCCCCAGTACCTGGTCTGGCTGCTCGGCCTCGCCGCCGTCTGCCTGACGTCCCGGCGGACCGTGATGCGCCCGGTGGCGCTGCTGCTGCTCCCCGCGGCGGCCCTCAGCTCCCTCGCGTACCCCGTCCTGTACGCCGAGGTCGTCACCGGCACCCCGCTGGGCCTGGCCGTGATGGTCCTCCGCAACGGCCTGCTGCTCGCGGCCGCCGCCGTCGCCGCCCACCGCCTGTGGCGGGCCACGGTCACCCCCGTACGGGAATAGCGGAAGGCCCCGCCGGACGGATGTCCGGCGGGGCCTTCCCACCTCGGGCGCTCGGGCGTCAGCTGCGCGCCCGCAGCAGCGTCCGCATGGTGCGCATGGCCACCGACAGGTTCGCCAGGTCGAAGGTGTCCGAGCCCTGGATCTCCTCCAGGGTCGTCCGGGCCCGGCCCAGGATCGGCGCGTTGTTCTCCTCCCACGCCTTGAAGCGCTCCTCGGGCGTCGAGGTGCCGTTCCCGGCGGCCAGGACGTCGGAGGTGAGCGCCGCGTGGGCGGCGAAGAGGTCCTCGCGGATGGAGGCGCGGGCCATGGACTGCCAGCGGTCGGCCCGCGGCAGCTCGATGATCCGGTCCATCAGGTCGGTGATCCGCAGGCGGTCGGCGAGGTCGTAGTAGACCTCGGCGACGGCCAGCGGGTCCTTCTCCATGCGGTCGGCGACGGCGACGATGTCGAGCGTCGGGAAGGCGGACGAGAAGCCCGCGACGCGCACGGCCAGCTCCTCCGGGACGCCGAAGCCGGTCAGCTCGTCGACGATCGACCGGTACCACTCGGCGTCCGAGCCGCGCACCAGCTGCGGCAGCTGCTGCCAGACCCGCTCCACGCGGTCGGCGAAGAACGCGATGGTCTCGCCGATCGCGAGCGGCTGCGGCCGGTTGTTGAGCAGCCAGCGGGTGCCGCGCTCGACGAGCCGGCGGGAGTGCAGCCGCATCCGGGTCTGGATCTCGGCCGGGACCGTGTTGTCGAGGGCCTCGACGGCGTCCCAGACCTCGCCGAGCCGGAAGATGGCCCGGGCCGCGGTCTGGGCGCGGACGATCTCCTCCAGGGACGCGCCGGTCTCCTCGCGGAGGCGGTGCAGGAAGGTCGAGCCGCCGGTGTTGACGGTGTCGTTGACCAGGACGGTGGTGATGATCTCGCGGCGCAGCGCGTGGTTGTCGACGGCCTCGCCGAACTTCTCGCGCAGCAGGGTCGGGAAGTAGGCGTGGAGCAGGCCGGCCAGGTACGGGTCGTCGGGCAGCCCGGTGCCGATCAGCTCGTCCGCCACCGTGATCTTGGTGTAGGCGAGCAGGACGGCGAGCTCGGGCTGGCTGAGGCCCTTCTCGGTGTTGAGGAGCTCGCGGATCTGCCGGTCGTTGGGCAGGAACTCCAGCGAGCGGTCCAGCGCCCCGTCGCGGCCCAGGCGGCGCATGAAGCGCTGGTGGGCGTGGAGCAGGGACGGCGACTGGGCGACGGCGTTGGCCAGGGCGGTGTTCTGCGCGTAGTTGTTGCGCAGGACGAGCCGGCCGACCTCGTCGGTCATCTCGGCGAGGATCTTGTTGCGCTGCTTGACGGTCATGTCGCCCTCGGCGACGAGCCCGTTGAGCAGGATCTTGATGTTGACCTCGTGGTCGGAGGTGTCGACGCCGGCGCTGTTGTCGATGGCGTCGGTGTTGATCTTGCCGCCGGTGCGCTCGGGGCCGCCGGCGCGGGCGAACTCGATGCGGCCGAGCTGGGTGGCGCCGAGGTTGCCGCCCTCGCCGACGACCTTGGCGCGGACGTCCTGGCCGTCGACGCGGATGGCGTCGTTGGCCTTGTCGCCGACGTCGGGGTTGGACTCGGCGCTCGACTTCACGTACGTGCCGATGCCGCCGTTCCACAGCAGGTCGACGGGCGCCTGGAGGATCGCCTTCATCAGCTCGGCCGGGGTGAGCTTGGTGACGCCCTCCTCGATGCCGAGCGCGGCCCGCATGTGGGCGTTGACCGGGATGGACTTCGCGGTACGGGGGTGGATGCCGCCGCCCGCGGAGAGCAGCGAGCCGTCGTAGTCGGCCCAGGACGAGCGGGGCAGCTCGAAGAGGCGGCGGCGCTCGGCGTACGAGGTGGCCGCGTCCGGGTTCGGGTCGATGAAGATGTGGCGGTGGTCGAAGGCGGCGACCAGGCGGATGTGCTCGGAGAGCAGCATGCCGTTGCCGAAGACGTCGCCGGACATGTCGCCGACGCCGACGACGGTGAAGTCCTCGGTCTGGGTGTCGTGGCCCAGCTCGCGGAAGTGCCGCTTGACGGACTCCCAGGCGCCGCGGGCGGTGATGCCCATGCCCTTGTGGTCGTAGCCGGCGGAGCCGCCGGAGGCGAAGGCGTCGCCGAGCCAGAAGCCGTACTCCTCCGCGACGCCGTTGGCGATGTCGGAGAAGGTGGCGGTGCCCTTGTCGGCGGCGACGACGAGGTAGGTGTCGTCCTCGTCGTGGCGGACGACGTCCACCGGGGGCACGACCTCGCCGGCGACCAGGTTGTCGGTGATGTCGAGCAGGGCCGAGATGAAGGTCTTGTACGAGGCGATGCCCTCGGCCAGCCAGGCGTCGCGGTCCACGGACGGGTCCGGGAGCTGCTTGGCGACGAAGCCGCCCTTGGCGCCGACGGGCACGATGACGGTGTTCTTCACCATCTGCGCCTTGACCAGGCCGAGGATCTCGGTGCGGAAGTCCTCGCGGCGGTCGGACCAGCGCAGGCCGCCTCGGGCGACCTTGCCGAAGCGCAGGTGGACGCCCTCGACGCGCGGCGAGTAGACCCAGATCTCGAAGGCGGGGCGCGGCGCCGGCAGATCGGGGATGGCCTGCGGGTCGAACTTCATCGACACGTAGGAGTGGGGCCGGCCGTCCGCCGACTTCTGGAAGAAGTTGGTCCGCAGCGTCGCCTTGATGACGGTGAGGAAGGACCGCAGGATCCGGTCCTCGTCCAGGCTCGCGACCTGGTCGAGGGCGCCGTCGAGCTCCTCCAGGATGCCGTCGATGAGCTCGGTGCCGGCGCGCTGGCGCTCCGGGGCCATCCGCGCCTCGAAGAGGGAGACGAGCAGCCGGGTGGTGTGGACGTTGTTGCGGAGGGTGTCCTCCATGTAGTCCTGGCTGAAGGGCGAGCTCGCCTGCCGGAGGTACTTGGCGTAGGCGCGCAGCACCATCGCCTCGCGCCAGGTGAGCCCGGCGGAGAGGACGAGGGAGTTGAAGTTGTCGTTCTCGGCCTCGCCGGTCCAGGTGGCGGCGAAGGCCTCCTGGAAGCGCTCGCGGGCGTCGTCGCCGACGTAGTCGCCGCCGTTGCCGGTGGGCGCGGGCATCCGCAGGCCGAAGTCGTAGATCCAGGCGTGGGTGCGGTCGGCGCAGCGGAGCTCGTACGGCCGCTCGTCCGTGACCTCGACGCCGAGGCGGTTGAGGACCGGCAGGACCGCGGAGAGGGAGACCTGGTCACCGGTCTTGTAGATCTTGAAGCGGCGCTCGCCGGGGCCGGCGGCGACGGGCTCGTAGAGGGAGAGCGCGAAGTCCTTGCCGCTGGCCTTGAGGGCCTCCAGGCGGACCAGGTCGGCGACGGCGGCGCGCGGCGAGTGGTCGGCCTTGTAGCCCTCGGAGAAGGCGTTGCCGTAGCGGCGGAGCAGCTCGGCGGCGCGCTCCTCGCCGAACTCGGCGTTGAGGGCCTCGCCGAAGCCGTCGGACCAGGAGCGGGCGGCCTCGACGAGCCGGGCCTCGATGCGGTCCACGTCGGCGTCGGTGAGGGCGGTGAGGACCGTGCCGGGCTCGACGCGGATGACGAAGTGGAGGCGGGAGAGGATCGACTCGGTGTTCCAGGCGGTGAAGTCGACGGAGGTGCCGTTCAGCTCCTCCTTGAGGATGTCGATGATCCGCAGCCGGACGCGGGTGGTGTAGCGGTCGCGCGGCAGGTAGACGAGGGCCGAGTAGTAGCGGCCGTACTCGTCCTGGCGCAGGTAGAGCCGCAGCCGGCGCCGCTCCTGGAGGTACAGGACGCTGGTGACGATGGACTGGAGCTGGTCGACCGGGGTCTGGAAGAGCTCGTCGCGCGGGTAGGTCTCCAGGATCTGGAGCAGGTCGCGGCCGTCGTGGCTGTTCGGGGAGAAGCCGGCGCCGGCCAGCACCTCCTGGACCTTGCGCTTGACGACGGGCACGCGGCGCACGGACTCGGTGTACGCGGCGGACGAGAAGAGGCCGAGGAAGCGGCGCTCGCCGATGACGTTGCCGTCGGCGTCGAACTTCTTCACGCCGACGTAGTCGAGGTACGAGGGGCGGTGCACGGTCGCGCGGCTGTTGGCCTTCGTCAGGATGAGCAGCTTGTGCTCGCGGGCCTTGGCGCGGGCGTCGGCGGGCAGCCGGCTGAAGGACGGGGAGACCGGGTGGGCGTGGTGGCCGGACTCGCCGTCGGTGTGGTGCGGGTCGGAGCGCAGGATGCCGAGGCCGGTGCCGGGGACGGCGGCGAGCGCGTCGCCGTCGACGAGCTCGTACTCGCGGTAGCCGAGGAAGGTGAAGTGGTCGTCGGAGAGCCAGCGCAGCAGCTCCTGGGCCTCCTCGACCTCGGTGGGCCGCAGGTCGGAGGCGGTGGGCTCGTCGGCGAGGCCGTCGGCGATGCGCAGCGCGGCGTCGCGCATCTTCTCCCAGTCCTCGACGGTCTCGCGGACGTCGGAGAGGACCCGGAGCAGGTCGGTGGTGATCTGCTTGAGGTCGGCCTTGTCGGTCTCGCGGTCGATCTCGACGTGGATCCAGGACTCGGCGAGCGCGTCGTGCGGCAGCTCGCCGTGGATCTGGGTCGACAGGACCTCGATGAGCTTGCCGGTGATGTCACGGCGGACGAGGACCTGCGGGTGGATCACGACGTGGATGCCGCGGCCCTGGCGGGACAGCTCGTTGGTGACGGAGTCGACGAGGAAGGGCATGTCGTCGGTGACGACCTCGACGACGGAGTGGCTGCTGGTCCAGCCGTTCTCCTCGACCGTCGGGGTGTGCACGCGGACGTTCGCGGTGCCCTGGGGCCGGTTCTCCGCCAGCTTGTAGTGGGAGAGCGCGGCACCGAAGACGTCGTCCGGATCGCGGTCGGAGAGGTCCTCGGGGGCGGTGTGCAGGTAGTAGCGCTGGAGGTAGTCGAGCACGGTGTCCCGGTCCGGGCGCTCGCCCTCCGGGCCCGTCGGAAGTCGCCCCCCGACCGGGCTGTGCTCAGCTACGCGGGCGGCCCTCCCGAGCAGCTCGGCCTTTGCTTCGTCCAGCTTGGTCTGCATGTCCTCTGACTCCTGTCGCGCGCCATTGCGTGACGTCGGTGGGTAGGGCAGAACGCCTCGACGCGGTGATTCCGATCGAAGTCGACGTTACGCCCGGATGGGAGATGCCCGGATGGAAACCGGCCACGGTGAGCGGCGATTCCGGACGGAGGGGATCGGCGAACGCACGGGCGGCCCGGCCGCGTGAGCGGACCGGGCGGCAGCCGGGGGCCGCACTGCCCCCGCGGCGTATCGCGCTGATCACGGGAAAAGCCTATCGCTCAAGCCCCCGGCCCCGTCATGAGCCGTATGTGTACAAAAGCGGGGGTGGAAGTTTGACGTTCTGGACAGCGACACATGCACTCTTGGCGGATCGCGCGGAACGGTGCAGCGTGGACGCGTGCACGACGAGGACCGACCGTCCCTGAGACCGGGAGAGTTATGGCCAAGATCTTGATCGTGACGGGTGACGCGGCGGAGTCGCTGGAGGTGTTGTACCCGTACCAGCGTCTGCTCGAAGAAGGGTACGAGGTCGACATCGCGGCCCCGGCGCGCAAGCAGCTCCGGTTCGTGGTCCACGACTTCGAACCCGGCTACGACACGTACACGGAGAAGCCCGGCTACACCTGGCCCGCCGACCTCGCCTTCTCGGAGGTCGACCCGGGCGACTACGTGGCCGTGGTGATCCCGGGCGGCCGCGCCCCGGAGTACCTGCGCAACGACCCGGAGCTCCGCAAGATCCTGAAGTCCTTCTTCGACGCGGACAAGCCGGTGGCGCAGATCTGCCACGGCCCGCTGCTCACGGCGGCGGTCGGCGGCCTGGAGGGCCGCAGGGTCACCGCGTACCCGGCCCTGGAGCTGGACATGCAGGCGGCGGGCGCCGACTTCCAGGACTCGGCGGCGGTCGTCGACGGCCTGCTCGTCTCCTCGCGGGCCTGGCCGGACCACCCGACGTGGATGCGCGAGTTCCTGAAGGTGCTGCGCGCGAAGGGCTGAGGCCCGGTGGGGCGGCCCGGCGCGGGCCGCCCCCCACACGGCTCAGGCCAGCTCCTCCGCGACGGCGACCGCCTCCTCCAGGGAGTCGACCACCGGCACGCCGACCCGCTCCAGCGACGCCCGGCTGTGCGAACCGCCGGTGTAGAGCACCGCCCGCGCCCCCACGTGCGCCGCGGCCACCGCGTCGTCCGCGGCGTCACCGATGACGACGATCCGATCGGCGGGGACGGCCAGCGCCTGAAGGTGGCGGACCATGTGCCCGGACTTCCCGTCCGTGGAGCTGTCGGGGCGCCCGTCGACCCGGACGAACCGCTCGGCGATCCCGTAGCGCCGCACCAGCGGCAGCAGGTCGGCGTGCGGGGCGAGCGAGAGCAGCGACTGGGTGGCACCGGCGGCCTGCCGGGCCGCGAGCAGCTCGGCGGCGCCCGGGGTCAGCCCGCAGCCCTCCGCCCGCTCCCAGTAGTGGCGGTGGAAGGTGCCGTCCATCAGGGTCCACTCGGCGTCGGTGGGCAGCCGGCCCATCAGCCGCTCGTAGAACCTCGGCACCGGGACGGTGTACAGCTCGCGGTACCTCTCCAGCGTGATCGGTTCGAGGCCGAGCTCCGCGAAGGCCGCGTTGGTGGCGCCGATGACGGCGGCGATGTCGTCGAGCAGGGTGCCGTTCCAGTCCCAGACCAGATGCTTCCCCGAGTGGTGCTTCCCCATGGGGCGACGGTACAGCCCGTCGCCTCAGCCGAGGAGGGAGGGGATCTCCTGGATCCCGAACCAGAGGAGCTCGTGGTCCTCGGCCCCGTCCACGACGAACCGGGCGTCGTCGTCGCCCTGGTCGGCGGCGCCGAGCGCGGCGGCCGCGGCGGTCACGTCCGCCTCGGCGTCGTCGGCGTCGGCGTGCACGGCGGCGGCCTTCGCGAGGACCACGGGCCCGGCGATCCGCACCTCGCCGATCGCGCCGGCGTCGAGCCCCCGGTCAGGGTCCACGACGGCGTCCTTGTCGGCGACGTCGACGGCCACGACCACCCGGCGGCGGGGCGCCTCGGGGTCGCCCGCGACGAGCCGCAGCGAGGCGGCGGCGGCGCGGCTGAGCGCCGCGTACTCCAGCTCCTCGATGTCGTCCGAGACGTACCACTCGCGCAGCGCCGGGGTCACCGCGTAGGCGGTCAGCGGCCCGGGCCCCACCTCGCCCGCCTTGTGCGCCTGTGCGAGACCGGGGAGGGTCAGAGGAACGTACACGCGCATGGCTGGCCGCTTTCGTAGTCGGAAACGCCCTCAGGATACGTCCGCCCCCACCACCCCGGGATGTCCACCCGGAGGCCGGCATCACCCTGATAGGCGAATCACCCTGCGTGTCCGTCCCCGCCCGTACGCCCCTTGCGGCCTCCGCCACCCACCCCGTACAAGATCCCCACGGAAAGTTACCGACCGGTATCGCCCGGTCACCCTCCGGAAGGATCCCCATGCGCCGCTCCCCGACCACCACCCCCGCCGACACCCCGCACCCGACCGCCCCCGCGGCCCCCGCGGCCCCCGCCGCACCCGCCGCACCCGCCGCACCCGCCGCACCCGCCAGGCGGACCCCCGCGGCCCCCGCACGCGCCCCGCGACCGGCCGCCACCGCCCCCGAACCGCACGGGCTCCAGGCCGCCCGCCACGGCCACGCCACGGCCGACGCCCGCCGGACCGCCGCCCTCGCCGCCTCGCACACCGCCGCCCACCCCGGAGGCCCCGGCGGCCCCTCGCGCCCCATCGTGCCCGGGCAGGGCGGCCCCGGCGGGCGACCCGGACGGGCCGTCGGGGCCGGTCGCCGCGCCCTCCCCGTGCACACCGCGTTCGCCGAGCGCCTCGTCGCCGTGCTCAGCGGGGAGCGGCCCGTGCACTCGATGCTGGGGCTCACCGTCGGGGAGGCGTACGAGCAGCTGGTGCGGCTCGCGCCGAGGACCGTGGCGCGCGGGCTCGGGGCCCGGCCCGTACTGCGCCGGTGCGCCGCGCAGCCGCACTCCGGGGACGCCGTCCTGGAGGTCTTCGCCTCCCTCGCCGCGGGCCACCGCGTCCGCGCCCTCGCCTTCCGCCTGGAACGCGGCGACGACCACCGCTGGCGGTGCGCCGCCGTCGAACTCGACGGTCTCGGCCGGCTCGTCGGCGGCGCCCAGCCATGACGAAGGGCCCCGCCGGACGCATCCGGCAGGGCCCTTCGTTCACACTCCGCGGGTCACTTCTTGCGGCGACGCCCGCCCGCGTTCTTCTGCGCCTTGCGGCGCTCCGCCCGCGTCAGCCCGTCGCCCGCGTCCTCGCCGTCCGACGCGAAGTCGCCCTCGACGACACCCCCGTCGCCGTCCACCGACGGCGCCGAGAAGTGCAGCCGGTCCGGCCGCTGCGGGGCGTCCAGGCCCTTGGCGCGGATCTCCGGACGGCCACCCGCCGGCACTGCCTCGCCCTTGTCCAGGGACGGCGCGCCCGCCTGCACCGGAACCTCCTCGACCTGCTGCTCGACCTGGACCTCCAGGTTGAACAGGTAGCCGACGGACTCCTCCTTGATGCCCTCCATCATGGCGGTGAACATGTCGAAGCCCTCGCGCTGGTACTCGACCAGCGGGTCCTTCTGCGCCATCGCCCGCAGGCCGATGCCCTCCTGGAGGTAGTCCATCTCGTAGAGGTGCTCGCGCCACTTGCGGTCCAGGACCGACAGCACGACCCGGCGCTCCAGCTCGCGCATGATCTCCGAGCCGAGCTGCGTCTCCCGCGCCTCGTACTGGGCGTGGATGTCGTCCTTGATGGACTCGGCGATGAACTCCGCGGTGATGCCCGCGCGGTCGCCCGCCGCGTCCTCCAGCTCCTCGACCGTCACCTTCACCGGGTAGAGCTGCTTGAACGCGCCCCACAGCCGGTCCAGGTCCCACTCCTCCGCGAAGCCCTCGGCGGTCTCCTGGCGGATGTAGTCGTCGATGGTGTCGTCCATGAAGTGGCGGATCTGCTCGTGCAGGTCCTCGCCCTCCAGGACGCGCCGGCGCTCGCCGTAGATGACCTCGCGCTGGCGGTTCAGCACCTCGTCGTACTTCAGGACGTTCTTGCGCGTCTCGAAGTTCTGCGTCTCGACCTGCGACTGCGCGGAGGCGATCGCCCGGGTGACCATCTTGTTCTCGATCGGCACGTCGTCCGGCACGTTGGCCATCGCCATGACGCGCTCGACCATCTGCGCCTTGAACAGCCGCATCAGGTCGTCGCCCAGCGACAGGTAGAAGCGGGACTCGCCCGGGTCGCCCTGACGGCCGGAACGACCGCGCAGCTGGTTGTCGATACGCCGCGACTCGTGACGCTCGGTGCCCAGGACGTAGAGCCCGCCGAGCTCCTTGACCTCCTCGAACTCCGCCTTCACGGCCTTCTCGGCGCGCTCCATGGCGGCGGGGAGGGCCGCGGCCCACTCCTCGACGTGCTCGACCGGGTCCAGACCCGCCTGGCGCAGCTCCGCCTCGGCCAGGTCGTCCGGGTTGCCGCCGAGCTTGATGTCGGTACCGCGGCCGGCCATGTTGGTGGCGACGGTGACCGCGCCGCGGCGGCCGGCCTGGGCGACGATGCTGGCCTCGCGCTCGTGGTGCTTGGCGTTCAGCACCTCGTGCGGGACACCGCGCTTGGAGAGCTGCTGCGAGAGGTACTCGGACTTCTCGACCGAGGTGGTGCCGACGAGGACCGGCTGGCCCTTCTCGTGCTTCTCGACGATGTCGTCGACGACGGCGGCGAACTTGGCGACCTCGGTCCGGTAGATCAGGTCGGACTGGTCCTTGCGCTGCATCGGCCGGTTCGTCGGGATCGGGACGACGCCGAGCTTGTAGATCTGGTGGAACTCGGCCGCCTCGGTCATCGCCGTACCGGTCATGCCGGACAGCTTGGAGTAGAGGCGGAAGAAGTTCTGGAGGGTGATCGTGGCGAGCGTCTGGTTCTCGTCCTTGATCTGCACGCCCTCCTTGGCCTCGATGGCCTGGTGCATGCCCTCGTTGTAGCGGCGGCCGGCGAGGATACGACCGGTGTGCTCGTCGACGATCATGACCTCGCCGTCGATGACGACGTAGTCCTTGTCCTTCTTGAACAGTTCCTTCGCCTTGATGGCGTTGTTCAGGTAGCCGACGAGCGGGGTGTTCACCGACTCGTAGAGGTTGTCGATGCCGAGCCAGTCCTCGACCTTGGCGACACCGGCCTCGTGGATGCCGACGGTGCGCTTCTTCTCGTCGACCTCGTAGTCGCCGGTCTCCTCCAGGCCCTTGAGCGGGTTGCCCGGCTCGCCCTTGGTGAGACGGGTGACGAGCTTCGCGAAGTCGCCGTACCACTTGGTGGCCTGGTCGGCGGGGCCGGAGATGATCAGCGGCGTGCGGGCCTCGTCGACCAGGATCGAGTCGACCTCGTCGACGCACGCGTAGTTGTGGCCGCGCTGGACGAGCTCGTCCTTCGACCACGCCATGTTGTCGCGCAGGTAGTCGAAGCCGAACTCGTTGTTCGTGCCGTACGTGATGTCGCAGGCGTACTGCTCGCGCCGCTGCGCCGGGGTCATGTTGGCGAGGATGCAGCCGACCTGGAGGCCCAGGAACTTGTGGACCCGGCCCATCATCTCGGAGTCGCGCTCGGCCAGGTAGTCGTTGACCGTGATCAGGTGGACGCCCTTGCCGGAGAGCGCGTTGAGGTACGCCGGGAGCGTGCCGACGAGGGTCTTGCCCTCACCGGTCTTCATCTCGGCGACGAAGCCGAGGTGCAGCGCGGCACCGCCCATGATCTGGACGTCGTAGTGACGCTGGCCGAGCACGCGCTTGGCCGCCTCACGCACGGTGGCGAACGCCTCCGGAAGCAGGTCGTCGAGGCTCTCGCCGTCGGCGTACCGCTGCTTGTACTCCTCCGTGAGGGCCCGCAGGTCGGCGTCGGAGAGGTTGACGAAGTCCTCTTCGATGGAGTTGACCTGGTCCGCGATGCGGTGCAGTTTGCGCAGGATCTTGCCTTCGCCTGCACGCATGAGCTTGTTGAAGACGGACACTGAGGCTGGTCTCCTTGCCGGTCGGGCCTGGCACTGGGTCTTGTACGGACACGAGCGCGGGCACGGCAGGTGGTCCCCACCGCAACGGCCATCGTAAGCGAGACCACCCTCACGGAGGGAGGCCCGCAGGGCCGCCGCCGCACGTCCGCCCGCAAAGAGAACGCACGAGGTGGTCGGAAGGTGCCGCGCCTTCCGAAAAGTGTTCGCTTCCGCCCCGCCCGGTCCCCACAATCCGGGCATGGATCCCATCACGCTCACCAGCGACCGTCTCCGGCTGCGCTGCTTCGTCCCCGAGGACGAGGACATCGTGTACACCCACTGCCAGGACCCCGCCATCCGCCGCTGGACGACCGTCCCGGACCCGTACCCCCGCGACGCCGCCACCTTCTTCCTCACCCGGCTCGTCCCCGACGGCTGGCGCGACGACTCCGACTACGCCTTCGCCGTCGAGCCGCTGGAGGGCGGCCCGCTCTTCGCCGCCGTCGGCCTCCACAACCGCGGCAACGGCGTCTGGGAGGTCGGCTTCTGGCTGGCCCCCGGCCACCGCGGCCAGGGCTATATGACCGAAGTCGTGCGGACCGTCGCCCACTGGGCCTTCACCGGCCTCGGCTGCGTCCGCCTCCTCTGGCGCGCCGAGGTCGGCAACACCGCCTCCCGCGCGGTCGCCGAGCGCGTCGGCTTCGCCCTGGAGGGCGTCCAGCGCGCCGGCCTCCTCCACAACGGCACCCTCAGGGACGCCTGGACCGGCGCCCTGCTCCCCTCCGACTTCGGCCTGCCCAGCCCCGTCCCGTACCTCCCGCCCCGCGAGGCACCGCCCGCCGTGGCCCCCCGCCCGACCAGCCCGGAGGCCTCCGGCACTGTCGGTCCCGGGGCCTAGGGTTTCCCCATGACGACCGCGCCGAAGACCGTGCCGAAGACCGCCCCGCCGACCTCTCCGAAGCCCGCTCCGAAGCCCGCCGCCGACCTCTCCGCCACCGAGGCGCGCAGGATCGCCCTGCGCGCCCAGGGCTTCCTCGGCGCCCCCGACCGCAAGGCCGGCGTCCGCGGCGTACTCCGTCACCTCGGCCAGGTCCAGCTGGACACCATCTCGGTCCTCGCCCGCTCGCACGAGCTCATCCCGTACGCCCGCCTCGGCGCCGTCGGCCGGACCGCGGTCGAGGAGGCGTACTGGTCCGACGGCCACGCCTTCGAGTACTGGTCGCACGCCGCCTGCATCCTCCCCGTCGAGGAGTGGCCGCTCTTCGCCTTCCGCCGCCGCGCCTACCGCGCCCGGCCGCAGTGGTACCACGAGCTGCCCGAGGGCGCCTACGCCAAGGTCGTCGACCAGCTGCGGTCCGAGGGCCCGCAGACCGCGACCGAGCTCGGCGGCGCCAAGAACAAGGGCGAGTGGTGGGACTGGTCCGACACCAAGATCGCCGTCGAGCGGGCGCTGATGTACGGCGAGGTCGTCGTCACCGAGCGGCGCGGCTGGAAGCGCGTGTACGACCTCGCGGAGCGGGCGATCCCCGAGCCGCTGCGCCACGACGACCTCGACGACACCGAGTGCGTACGACGGCTCGTACGGCAGGCGGGCGAGGCGCTGGGCGTCGGCACGCGCGCGGACATCGCCGACTACCACCGGCTGAAGGCCGAGCAGTTCGACGCCGTGGTCGCGGACTCCGGCCTGGTGCCGGTCGAGGTGGAGGGCTGGGGGAAGCCCGCCTGGGCGGACCCGGCGGCCCTCGCCGCCCCGCCGCGCGGCCGGCACCGCACGACGCTCCTCTCCCCCTTCGACTCGCTGATCTGGGAGCGGGCGCGCACCGAGCGGATCTTCGGCTTCACCCACCGCCTGGAGGCCTACGTGCCGAAGCCGAAGCGGGTGCACGGCTACTTCGCGATGCCGGTCCTCGCCGGCGGCCGCCTCGTCGGCCGCGTGGACCCGGCCCGCGAGGGCCGCACCCTCGTCGCCAAGCAGGTCTCCCTGGAGGGCCCCAAGGCCGTGGAACCCGTCGCCCAGGCCCTCCGCGAGGCCGCCGCATGGGTCGGCTGCGACACGGTACGCGTCGAGCGCCTGGACCCGCCGGAGCTGACCCCGCCCCTGGTCAAGGCCCTGAACGCCTAGGCGTCACCTCACCGGATCTCCAGGATCTTCTCCCGCATCGCGTAGACCACGGCCTCCATGCGGGAGTGGAGCTGGAGCTTCTCCAGGATGTTCCGCACATGGTTCTTCACCGTGTTCTCGGAGATGAACAGCTCCTTGGCGATGTCCCGGTTGTTCATGCCGGTCGCGACCAGCTTCAGGACCTCCAGCTCGCGGTCGGTGAGCCGGGGCGCCGGGACCAGCCGGCGCTCGTCGGTGCGCTGGATCATCGACTTGAACTCGGTGAGGAGCTTCGAGGCCATCGACGGACTGATCTGGGACTGCCCGTCGGCGACCGCGCGGATCGCGGTCGCGACCTCGTCGGTGGAGATCTCCTTGAGCAGGTAACCCGTCGCGCCCGCCTTGATCGCGTCGTACAGGTCCGCCTCCTCGTCGCTGATCGTCAACATGATGATCTTCGCGCTGGGGGCGACCTCCTTGATGGAGGTGCACGCCTCGATGCCGCCGCGCCGGGGCATCCGCACGTCCATCAGGACGATGTCCGGCAGCAGGTCCGCCGCCTTGTCGACCGCCTCCGCCCCGTCACCCGCCTCGCCGACGACCTGGATGTCCTCCTCCTGCGCGAGGACGATCTCCAGGCCCCGCCGGAACAGCGCGTGGTCGTCCACGACGAGGACCCGGATCGGCTCCCCGCGGTAGACCCCGGCGGCCGAATCCGATCCTTCCGGCACACCCTCATGGGCGAGCGCACCGCGCTCGTGGCCGCCGAGCACCGGGCCGAAGCTGTCTGCCATCGTTCCTCCCCCTGAAGGCCGTGGCCTGAATTCGTTTCCGGTCCTCCAACCACTGCCCAGGAGGCACCGGTTGGCGTGCACGACATGATTTCATGCCCGGGCGGTCCCGGGGTGTCCTCAGGAGCGCACAGGGGTGCCCCTGGGGGCGCGAGGGGCGCTCCAGGGGCACCGAAACAGTCGGCCGATCAGCCGTTCGACGGGTCAGCCGCCGAGTGCACCGCCCGCTCCGCCGCTGTTCTCGGCGAGCGGGTCGTTCTCCAGGTGGATGACGCCGTAGTCGTAGGCGTGGCGCCGGTAGACGACGCTCGGCTGCTTGGTCTCGGCGTCGACGAAGAGATAGAAGTCGTGCCCGACCAGCTCCATCTCGTACAGGGCCTGGTCGAGTCCCATCGCGGCGGCCCGGTGCGTCTTCTCGCGGACCACGAGCGGACCTTCGCCCTGGACCTCGATCGAACCCATCATCGTGGTGGGCACCTCACCGGCGGTCTCGTCGGCCACGAGCTCTCCCTGCCCGTTCAGCTGCGCCGCACCGGGTACGACGTCACCGACCTCGGCCGCGGACAACCGTCCGTTGCCCCTGCGGGTGTAGCGCTTGTCGTGCTGCTTGCGGAGCCTGGCCTCCAGCTTGTCGCTGGCCAGGTCGAGGGCCGCGTACGGGTCGCCGGCCGACGCTTCCGCCCGGATGACCGGGCCTCGGGAGTGGAGGGTGATCTCCACGCGGTCGGACCGGTCGGCCTGCCGCGGGTTGGGCTCCTTGGACACCTCGACGTCGAGGCTGATCACCTTGCCGTCGAGCTTCTGGATCTTCTCCAGCTTCAGCTTCTCGGCCACGTGCTTGCGGAACCGCTCGGGCACCTCGGTCTTGCGGCCCTTGACGACGATGTCCACGCAGAACTCCGTTCCCGGATCGCCCGCTCGACTCCTAGGCCTGCGGGCATCTCCCTTTGCACCAGCTCCGACGGTTTCATCGGAGCTCGGACTTGGCGACTTCGACCTCCTCCTCCCCAGCCGACAAGATCGCCACCCCATCGACGGGAGGTTAATTCGCCTTTAACTCCTGTCCTGTGCGCAACCATGTAGACGTTGAGGGGACCGGGCTTTCGCCCGCCCTCACAACCGAACATAGCCCCTTCGGACGGGTGTCGGCACCCGCTGCCGCGACTTACCTCCATTCGGAGGCTTTCACCTCTCACCACCTGCAACGATCCAAGTTCTTGGCGAGTTCCGGTTTATTTCGAACGAAGCGGGAGATGATGCGATCACAGCCGCCACCCGCTGTTCGAATTCATGCTGCGCAAAATCACTTCCGGATCTTTCCGCCGCCCTTGAGGTGAACGGGGGATGTACGACTCCGGGGCCCGCGCCACCGCCCCGGACACCCGCCCCGAGCGCGCGCGCCGCCTCCGCGAGCGTCGCCCCAGTGGTCATCAGGTCGTCCACCAGGACCACCCGTCCGGCCGCCAGGAGCCGCGCACCGCCCGGCACCACCTCCAGCGCCCCCGCCAGGTTCGCCCGCCGCCCGCGCGCCCCGAGCCCCGCCTGGTCCGCCACCGCCCGCCGCTGCCGCAGCACCGGCACCACCCGCGCCGGCCGCCCCGCCCGCCGCAGCCGCGCCGCGGCCGCCAGCGCCACCCGCCGCGTCGGATCGTGCCCCCGTGCCCGCACCGAGCCCCGCGAGGACGGCACCGGCACCAGGAGCAGCGGACGGACCCCGACACCGCCCACGGCCCCCACAGCCCCCTCCACGGCCCGCGCGAGCGCCCCGCCCAGCGGCCCCGCGAGCCCCAGCGCCCCCCGCTCCTTGTGCGCGATCAGCAGCGCCCGCACCGCGCCCTCGTACGGCACGGCGGCGTGCACCAGGGGCAGCCCCTCGGGCTCCGGCAGGGGGCGCACCCGCCCACCGGTGCCGGGGCATCGGTCGAGTGCCGCATGTTCGCGGTGCGGGGGGCCTTAGGGAGGGCCCGGGGGTGCCTTAGGCACTCCCGGGGTGCCGTCCGGGGGCCTCAGG